>DAHXNH010000165.1 GCA_027365485.1 Clostridiales bacterium | reverse complement strand
TAAGATGAGTCAGGTGGCAGGGTCGGATCCCAACTCTGTGAGGAAAATACCCCTGTGTTTCTCCACGTGAAGTAGAAACTCTGGGATCATTTTAGGCCATCGCCTTCACTTGGAGAATGGAACCTGACTCATCTTAAGATGCATGTAGGTTTATCTTGCAGAGGGCTTTTCAAAAACCGAAAATTTGACCCGCGGGCAGTATACCTTTACCGCGCTCCCCCACGGCACCTTTGGGGTGTGGACTCCCGCCGAAGGCACCATTCGAATTCAGGTGGACGCCGATCCCACTCAGCAAATCAAAACGCTGTTTTATCAAAAACTGGTCGTTAGTGATGTAGGGCAATATGGATCATAGCTTTTATAGGATGTTGCACATATGATTGGGTTGAAAGGATCAGACGAGCACGCGACTTTGATTCATCTCGTCTCTTTTTGTGCGTTGCTAAAAGTGTCTTTGCAGATGGACGTTCTATGGGTAGGAGAATGAACGAACCTTTAATGTGCCAAGAGCGGTCGCCGGCCGTGGCGTACAATCTTCACACTGCAAGACAGCCGTGGACGCGTGGCCCATCAACGAGACTGACCTTAGTGCACTTCTCACGCCGTTCTAGTCTTCTTGAGTCTAAATATTTAGTTAAACCAGGCAGGAATTCAACCAAGCGAGCTTTTTCTGTTGCTGGAAAAGCCGCAGTAGGCAAGGACTTCAGGGCCGGGTAAAATTGACTTTCCCCCACGTGGAGTTTGCGGGTTTTTGTTCATCGCAATTGGACCTCACCCCGCTTCCGATAAGATCCGGATCATTTCGGGGGTGATTTTAGCGGGAATGGGTCCGGACGCGGTTTCTCCACCAGTATTCGCTGTATAGCTCACCAAAATTCGCTCGGTCCACATGGCCGTCCGCAAAGTCGCTAAGGCATCCACGAATGATGGCTGATGTTTACGTGCATACCACGACTTTTTCTCGAAGGTGGGCTGGTCGCCTTGAGTCAGAAGATACCACAGCCACACCAGGCCATAGGTTAAAAAGGCCAGCAGGATCGTGTGCTCGGGTCCATACCGGGCCCAACTTTGCGGCGTTTCGCCGCGCAATTGTTGTTTGACCGCGCGAAACGTTTCTTCGATGGTCCATCGGCCTCCATAGCGTTCGAGGACGGCCACGGCCGTGGCCGTCAGATCGGTGGTAAAGAGGAAATCATCCGGCTGTTTCCCCGAAGGATCGCGGACCAAGACCATCAACACGAGCTAGTCGGGACAGGTTTCATACCATAAGACCCGGTGTGCGAACACGAGACGTTTGTGCTCTTTGCCGCGAATGGTGGCGTTCACGGTTTGCCACGACGATTGTGGCAACGTGGCTGCCCAGTGCTCCGGCGTGGGCAGACGGTCGCCCTTCTTCCGAGGTCGGCCTCGTTGACCGGGCTTTCGGGCGGGGGGTTCGGTATACAAGGCGGCATTCCGCCGCATCCGAGACACGAGTGTGGTCCGCGTAAGACGCCGCTTGGCCAAGGAACCGTAGGCCCCGTCGGCCATCAGGACCAACCGATACTCGGGGAACCAGGCGGCGACCTCGCGGAGCATGGTTGTTTTGGCTAACTCGTTTTGTCATTGGTCTGACTAACTGGCTTGGCAACAGATTCCTTTGAGTCACCATGGCCGAGCGTATCTTGACCAAACTCGAACCCAGGCCCTTGAATCATTCGGGATGAGCGTAGGCTCAGGGTCCTGAGCCTACGCTCATCCCGAATCCCCGCCCTTGAGCCGGCTGAAGCAGCATGTTCGAACGACAGTCCGTCACCAGTTCAATGACAGCGAAGTTAGCCGAAGTGATGACAAATTGCATTAGCGCCAACACGTAGGGCTGGTGGCGGTGGAGCATGTACCAGAGGTCCACGACCAGCGTATGGGCGACGATGACCGCAGCCCGTTTGGCGCCCTTGGTCCGGGCCATCCGCCGATATTGAGCGCCGACATAAGTGGCTTGGATCCGCCCGGCCGCTTGCCCGGCTTCGACCAGGGCGGCCCGCACACTTCGGTTGCCGGGAATGGTCCGCCCCGACAGGCGTTTCCCGGCACTTTCGTGGTTGCCCGGGGCCAGCCCGACCCACTTCGCCAGCGCTTCGGGAGTCCGAAAGGGAGCGACGGTGGCCCCGATTTCGCTCAGCACGGTTTCGGCCGTCCGCTTCCCAATCCCAGGATGGCTTTCAATCAGCGCCTGGGTCTCGGCCAAAGGGGCCAAGCGTCGCTCTACCTCGGCATCGAGCGTGGCAATCTGCTGATCCAGCGCCGTCATGTGCTGCAGTTGCGCGGTGAGCAAAAACTGCTGATGGCTGGCCATCAGTCCGTCCAACGCCCGAGTCAGGTCGTCCGCCGTGGCCCGTAGGCGGTCATCGGCGAGCGCGGCCAATTGCGCCGGGTCGGTTTCCCCTCGAGCCAAGGCGTGAAGAATTCGGGTCCCCGAAACGCCCAGCACATCGCTAATCACCGACCCGAGCTTGATGTTCGCCCCTTCTAACACCTTCTGAATTCGGTTGGCTTCGCGCGCCCGCTCTTCGATGAGGCTCTTGCGATAGCGGGTGAGTTCGCGCAGTTCGCGCTGCGCCCGTCGGGAATAAAACTGGGCTGCAGCAACTGGGCGATCCATGCACTGTCCTTCACATCGGTCTTACGACCGGGGACCGCCTTGATGTGGGCCGGATTCACCAACCAGGTGGTGAAGTCATCCTCGAGTAGGTTGAAAATGGGTTTCCAGTAACTGCCGGTCGATTCCATCGCCACGTGGGTGACCCCCTGCGTGGCAAGCCACGCAGATAAACGACGGAGATCCTCGGTCGCGGTCGCAAAAGTTTGAATGGTCTGCAGCGTCTCGGTCTCGGTCCGGATCAACACACAGGCCACAACGGTCTTCTTATGCACATCGAGGCCCGCGGAGCGGGCAAACACGACGTCCATGGCACAGCCTCCTTCAGCGAAGCTACTCACCTGAGGGCCATGGGCTCCGTAAGGGAAGAGAGAAAAGGACTCTGTTCCGCGTGCTCAGCCGAAGGCTCGCAACAAGGTGAGGTGCCCATGGCGCTCCGGATCAAACTATTCATCGGCCTCGTAAGACCACAGAAGATTCGACCTCCCCATGGGAGCGCAACCAAGGATTCGACACTACCAAGCCCGAACCCTGCTGAGAGTCGCAGTCAAGCGGACAGAATAAAGGAATTTTTCATGCGGCGGGGTGCGGCGGAGCAGCATGGGAAACTATTCGGACTTCGGGTTTGTCTTGTTAACCGATGCCACGATTGGCTACCGACAAAACGAGCTGGCCGACGGGTTGCCTTATTTGCAAGCGCATATGCTCCCCGAGGCCTTTCACAGATTACGATTTGCCAGTGCCCCGAATGAATTCTTAGAGGCGGTTAAATCGTCCCCAATCAATCAGTTTTGATGACCGCGGGTCGATTCCGTTCCCGCCAACCATGTCGAGAGCCCTTGCGGAACCTTCGGGGGAAAAAGTGCCGCAATCCATCGGATTCGGACGGAAAGCGGTTGGCAACCAGAGCCTATTCGACGTTAACAGAAGGAGACTGGTATGGCACTCACGTTTCGAACCATGGATGCCACACGCAATCGCGATTATTTCGTTCAGTTTCGGAAAAACGCAGCGGGTGCCAGCTTGGGTGAGGAAGACCCTTTCGATGAGCAGGCATATGCGGACCTCATTGAAGCAAGAACCCGGGAGTTTCCGGAAGGCTGCGTCATGGTGGAACAGAATGGGTGGACCGTGGGACAGATTGAGATGCATCCCCGGGCATTCGAGGGTCGGACGATCGGTTTCATCCGCCTGTTTTACCTCGTTCCCGAGTTGGGCGGGCACGGTTACGGCCAGCAATTAACTAACTATGCTGAGGGGGTTTTTCGCCGCCATAGCGTCCGCGAGTATCATCTGCGCGTGTCCCCCACGAACGAGCCGGCTCTGCATTTCTATCGGAAGTGTGAACTCGTCAAGATTCGCGAAGAACAGCATCAGCATGTCATGTGGCGCATGGGAAAGCACATTCAATAGATGTAGCGCTCGCCGCTAGTTTGCAGCGACGGGTAGATGTGGTGGGCATTAATTGACATTATCAATAGCCGGTTCTCGGAGGCGAGATCATTAAGACCCGGCCTCCGCACAAGTGACCTCTTGTTGGACGGACGCGGGAGAGCGATACATTCTGGTGCGCCACGCCGTTATGAGAGGTAACCCGGTGTGCGGGGAGGGAGGTTTAATGAAGTGCTGTCAAGCCGGATGGGGTGCTTTAAGCGCACTGGTGCTTGCGACCAGTCTCGCCGGGTGCGGCCAAGTTCACCCCACGGGTGGCGGGATGCCCAACGCGCCAACGGAGCGTTTCACGTCGGTGCCTACTGCAGTGTCACCAAAAACCAGCTTGACCACATCTTTCAAACCCCAAGACATTACCAACCGACAGATCGTGAACACGCTGTACCGGGTCATTCGCGCGCTCAAACCGTTTCCCACCGACCCCATCAGTTGCCCTGCGGATCCGGGTATCCACTACATCCTCAAATTCCACGGTGGACGACGCGTTGTTCTCACAGCCAAGGCGGACCCGACGGGATGCAGCGCGGTCCCACTGTCAACGGGCCGCGATTTTTGGCCTGCCGGCCATCGGGGCCAAGCTTTTTGGAGAGCGTTGTCGCATGCGCTGGGCGAGAACGTCGGTGACTTGCAATGATGGCCGAAGGAAAGCTGAACCGGGCAGATCCCAGCACGTCTTGTAGCCAGCGGGATTTCCAAAAGCTCGTCTTTCCCGGGAAGGCTTTGGGATTCGGGGGAGAATCTTCCCCAACCTCGCTAGCCGGGTGAGAGTTGCCTAATATATAGGGGTGGGTAGCGACAACCGCATTGGCGGCAATCGAAGTAGGCTCCTGGAACCCGCCCCTCATTCCGCGAGAGCTGCCGTCCGATGGGAGGGTTGACCAATGTCCCGACGCGAAGGGATTGTGAAGTGGTACAAGGAGGTTGAAACTGTTTGTGATACATATACAATTACGTCATACAATATGTTATAATTCATTTAGGTGATAGAACGATGGACGAACAGTTTGTCCGTATTGGCAAGGCCGCAAAGATGCTCGGGATGAGTATCGAAGGGCTCCGGAAATGGGAGCGCGAGGGACGGTTGATTCCCGTGCGCACCTTAACGAATCATCGCCGCTATCGAGTGGCGGACCTACGCGCCCTGATGCACG
>DAHXNH010000155.1 GCA_027365485.1 Clostridiales bacterium | reverse complement strand
TTTGTGCGTATACTTGGGCACTCGAACGGTCTCCGTTTTGTAGCGGGGCACGACTTGGGACACGGTTTTGTAAATGGGCGTTTCGCCGGAATACCTTGGGCCGACAGCGGCCCAAGCGGGCCCTGAGGCCGCGAGTAATAGGCTGGCGGCGGCGAGGGCAAGGATGGAGCGTGAATGGGTGAAGCGCATACGAGATTCCTCCTTGTCAAGTGGGTGTAAAAAAGATCCCCTCACCTATAGAGAGGGCAGACGGCGTGGGAGAGTTGCTGTTTGCCGAGCGCGTTTAAAAAATCTCTCGGGTGAAAATCCAAGCCTTCAAAAGCACCTTTCCCACATTGTCCGTTTTAAAAAAGGTGTTCGAATATGTCGAGAGATCCATCCGTCTTCAGTGCCTTCCCTTTGTTCAGCACCAGGATCCTTGGTTCTGTCTTGACGTTTTCCTCTACGGGCTTGTTGTTTCTTTCCTTCCAGATGCCGCCCGCCGTGCTGTGCCGGAGGCTGGCAAGCTACGGAGTGGTTGCCCGACGCAGGCGACAGGACGGCGAGGCGGCTGGGAATGGGCACCGGACGCATCGGGCGACGGGTTTTGGGGAGCCGGTTGCGTCCGAACCTTTGGGCCAAACGATAGCAGGAACTCCGGCGGGATGTGTCGAAAGCTGGTTGGACATCCTCCCCATCGCTAAAGCGAGGGGTCTCTCGTCAACGCGACGATTTTGATGAGAAATGACACTGAATCGAGGCGATCATTCGCGATGACACAATACCCCGGCGGGCCACCTTTCAATGATCAAGAAAAAGCCCTAGCGCTGGCGCGATGGCACCACCAGAAGCTTGAGATTACTTTCCGTACAAAAACCAATGCCCGCCGCATAATTCGACAAGGGGGGATATTTGAGTGTAGGTTGGGAGAAAATGTAGGGAGCGAGATCAACAAAACCCGTCCTTGCCCGTGATATCGAAGGATGATATCAATCGTTCTAGTCCCGTCGTAGTCATCGCTCCGATGACCTCTCAAGTCGTTGTCGATACCCGGATTGGAGCAAAGTCAAGCGCTTTGACTCCCAAATACGACACCCATTATTTTCTTCAGCACACAAAGTATCCTTTCTTGCGCAAAGAAACTTCTTCCATCCAGTGCAATCAGGTACGAAGCATCAGCATCTATCGCATCGAAAGGTTCATGGGACAACTGGACTCCGACGATCTCCAGCGCGTTTTAGATCGCCTATTAAATGTATTTGTTTCGTCTTAGTGGCGGTTGACAGAGCGCAGTGACCGCTCTATACTGTAGCTACACAGTCTGTCATAGTCGCAGACAACTTCACACGCTATCGAGTGTAGCGTGGGTCACACAAGGGTAGATGACTGGGTGGGGGGTGCGTACGCGTACGTATCCCTTTCCTTTTTTGTGAATCCCGGCCACTGCTGGACCTTGAAAGAATTGTTGGTCATGCCCGGGTGCTGTCTTCGTGCTGTCCACCCGTACCCCGAACGACTTCCTTTTGACCACAGCGGTTCGGATCAAAAAATCCACGGAAGAATGCGGGGTGTAGGGCTCCGAATTTTACCCCCCTTTTGATACGGTCTGCGGGGTCCGGAGTGCTCGCTGGATGCTCGACACGCTCACCTGGTAGGTCGCCGCGGCTTTGCGGTAGCTCAGCCGGCCCGATTCCACGGCAGCCATGGCCTCGGTCAGTCGTTGTGCGGTCTGAGCATCGGCGGTTAACTTGGGCCGCCCAATCGCCTTCCCTTCTTGCTTGGCGCGCTCCATGCCGGCGGTCACGCGTTCCCGAATGAGTTCCAATTCAAATTCGGCCAGGCTGGCCAGTAAATTCAAGCGCAGACGGCCTAGTGCGGTGGTCGTGTCAAAGCCTTCTTGAGCGCTGAGAAATCCGACGTGGAGCGGGTCCCAGAGGGCCAAGGTATCGTGCATGTGTTTGACGGAGCGAAAGGCTCGGTCGAGTTTGAAGACTAAGACCGCATCAAAGCGATGCTGAATGGCGTCGTCTTGCAGGTGCCGCCAGGCGGTGCGGTGGAGCAGATCGTTCGCGCTGGCTTGGTCGACATAGGTCTTGGTCACCTGCCAATCCGGGTGTTGGGCGGCAAACTGCCGTAAGCGGAGCAATTGGGTCTCGGGGTTCTGAATCTTTGTCGCGGGTGCTGACCCGCGCAGATAAGGCAACGCGCATGATGAAT
>DAHXNH010000129.1 GCA_027365485.1 Clostridiales bacterium | reverse complement strand
TGGTGGGCGAGTAGGGACTCGAACCCTAGACCCGCTGATTAAGAGTCAGCTGCTCTACCAACTGAGCTACTCGCCCATACTATTGTGGTAGCGGCGGGTGGACTCGAACCACCGACGTCACGGGTATGAACCGTGTGCTCTAACCAACTGAGCTACGCCGCCTCGTTGGTTGCGGGGACAGGATTTGAACCTGCGACCTCCGGGTTATGAGCCCGACGAGCTACCTGGCTGCTCTACCCCGCGACGACAATTGGCACAATGCCTATTCTAGGGTCAGAGCGCGCAAAAGTCAAGTCGTGATGACCACAAATTACTTAGCAACGGTGAACAATGCCGAAGCGAGCCCGAAATGCCTCGCTTCGGCATTGTTCACCGTGAGCTTGTCCGTGGAATATGATAAGATTATGGGAAGAGTCGTTTCGGGGCATCATTCTTTTAGGAGTTCTAAGGAGGTTTTTTAGGTGGACCGCAAGGCAAAGATTTACGGATGGGAACTACACGTGAAACAAGACAGTCAAGGCTTTACTTTTCAGGTCTCTGCCGATCCTGAACACCAACGCGCTCGCCAAGATGTCTTTGGACTTATGGACGAAGTCGCAAGAAACGCGCGCGAAGCCGGAGTCAGTGTGGGCGAGCTTTTGATGCATTCGGCGAAATCGCAATTGGATCGCTGGACTGGACGGCGTTGAAGCATCAACGCTGTTGGCTAGGCCCGTCCCTATCATCGGATTATCTTTAGAGCAAGGAGGTATGTTCGTGAAAAATGGGCGTCTCTCTCAGAGCGACTACGTTCAGACCATGGCTCAAGTACGTACCTTGAGAGCCGAACTCTTCCGGTTGGCTGAGAAAAAAGGCAACTTAGATCCAGAAGTTCTTGCCCTCAGCCAGGTCATTGACCGTCATATCGTCGTGATTCAAAAGCATTGGCGATATGAAAACCCTCAGGTTAGTTGAAGCAAAACCTCTTCTCTTTTAATATGCCTTTATTTTGGGGCCTTCCTAGATAGAACGTCTTACAATAGTAGGAGACGTTTTGGATGGAAGGTGAACGCCATCGAAAGGCTCTCATTGAACTCGGATGTGGCTCTGGCTTGGTCTCAGGTCTCGGCTGGCTCTCCCTTGATGCCTTCTGCTCAGTTGGAGGATAGTACCGAAGGCCTTTGGCACCTTTTATCGTCAAGCGAGTTGGCATTGGCCGAGATCCCCAATCTAGAGCGCTTTAGCGACTATCAAAACACCGTGAAAAGGTTGCTGCAGTCGGGGCTGTCTCGCTACGTTGTGCGCAAAGAGACGTATCGTTCTCCTCGGGGGCGGTTCCAAAGCATGGTTTATGTCACCGCAGTCCACCGCGAACTGGAGTACTTGCGGCAAGAACTGTTGGCTGACCATGTGGGGACAGGCATCCTTCGCCACTTCGACGCCATTCGAGGGTTGCTATTAGATCTGTTGACTTGACCAGGAGGTCCTTGTGAATTCGCCGTTTACGCAACTCAGCGCGCACATTCGGGTGCTTCAGGAACTGACAGACGCCAAAATTGCGGCTGTGCTGGCTCGCGATCCCAATCAACTATTGGCGCTCTTACAATCAGAAATCGATCCGATGCATGCACTCGATCGATTTTCCGACGAAGTAGAACGGCTAACCGCAGAAGAGCGCGCTCAATTACGTCGACAAATTGAAGCCTGGCAAGTCCGAACCGATTACTTGCAACAACTGCTGCAGCGCAACCTGGGCTATATTGATTTTATTCGCTCGCTTTGGACGTCGCTACCAAATGTGGGTCTCAGTCTCGATCTCTAACGGATGCTGTCGTTTACGGATCTCGGTGATCCTCTCTCTAAAGGAGTGCTCTAGATGTCATTTCTAATGTTAAACATCGCTGGGCGAGCGCTTGCCACGCAACAACTGGCGATGGAAGTAACGGGGAACAATTTGACCAATGCGACCACGCCCGGTTATCAAACCGAGACAGCGGCTATTACGGAAGCTCCACCGGTTCCTGTCTCGGAGCTCGGCAGCAATGGCCAAGCCGGTCAACTCGGTGAAGGCACTGCAGTCAGCTCCATCCAGCGAGCGCAAAACTCCTTTCTGTCCCAGTCGTTGCGCGGTCAGATGAGTCAAACCGGGATGTGGCAATCCGAAAATCAATTATTAGGCCAAATCCAAAACACCTTTCAAGAGCCGTCTAGTTCGGGCCTGGAGGAAACGTTAAGTTCGTTTTACGCAAGCTACAACACCCTCTCCCAAAATCCTTCGAGTCCTGCTAATCAGACGGCGGTAGTACAACAGGGGGAAATCGTCGCCCAGACATTCAATCAAATGGCCAGTCAAATCAGCGATATGCAGACCCAAGCTAACCAATCTGTCCAATCCACCGTGGAACAGATCAACAGCCTCAGTGCCAATCTGGCCAACTTGAATCAACAGATCACCACGGTCATCGGCGCCGGGCAATCACCCAACGATCTCAAAGATCAACGCACTGAGGCGCTCAATCAGCTGAGTCAGCTCGTCAATATTTCCTATACCCAAAACGGAACCACCGGCGCCGACAACGTCTACCTCGGCGGGCAGCCCTTGGTCACGGACGGGCAAAATTATGATCTCGCCACCGTGAATCAACCTAGTGCCAATGGCGACTATACCGCGGTCCAGGTGACGTGGGCGGACACCAGTGAGACCCCTCCGACCATTGCCTCCGGCAGCCTGGCCGGGCTCATCAACGTGCGTGACCAGAACCTGGCATCGTATCAGAACCAACTGACCAGTTTGGCTCAAAATCTACAGGCGATCGTTGAAGCGTCAGCTTCGAGTTCGCCCGGGCTGTTCTCTTCGACCGGGCCGAATGCGGCCAGCACGTTAACCTTTTCCGCCAACCCCGGGTACAATGGCAGCGCTGCCACCACCAATCAAGGGGTCCTCTCCTTATACCAGAATCTCACCACCGGGCCAGCATCGGCCACATCAGGCTCGTCGACACTTCTTGACCAATATACCAACTTAGTGGATCAAGTTGGCAACGACGGGAAAAATGCGTCGACCCAATACCAGACAGCCAACACCACCCAAACCAACTTATCCAATTCCCTCAGTTCCCAGGTGGGAGTCAACGTCGATCAACAATCTGCCCTACTTATCCAGGAACAGCAGAGCTACAGCGCTGCCGCTCAACTAGTCAGCACCGAACAGGCCACCATGCAAAGCTTGCTGCAGGCCGTAAGTTAAGCTCTTAGACTTCGACCTGTTGCGAACATCCCATCAGAGATCTCAGCCCATTGGGCCAAAAGAGTCTAGCGCTTAGGAGGGACCCACCGTGCAAATCACGCCGACCATTATGATGAACACCTTCTTGCAGGGTACAAACACCCTATCTCAGCAAATGATGCAACTTGAAGAGGAGACCGCAACCGGCCAAGCCTATCAATATCCTTCGGACAATCCGTCGGCAATTGCCGGAACCATGGATTTGAATGCCGTAGGGGGTCAAATCGGAGCCTATCAAGCCGCCGCCACCGGAGCCCAGGGCTGGATCGATGCTGGATCGAGTGCCCTTCAGCAGGTCTCCCAATTATGGACCAACGTCATCCAACTAGCCACCGAAGCCTCTAACAGTTCACTTAATTCTAGTGACCACCAAGCTATCGCCGATCAATTGAGTGAAGCTAGCACCACGCTCAACGAACTGTTAGGTACGCAATATAGCGGTCAACCGTTGTTCAATTTCTCTACCGCGGGATCGGGCGGCGGTTCTTCCTCAGCGACCACCGGCACCCCGCTAGTATTTCAAATCGGTCCCAATGAACAGGTAACGGTTAATCTGACCGGTACCGAATCCTCGCTATGGTCGACGCCTCCCACCACGGGCAACATTTTTACCCAGATGGAGTCCGATCTTCAAACGCTGACTCACGAGGTATCCTCGGGTCAAAATCCTAGCAGTTGGACCGTGTCACTCAACCAACTCAATACCGACAACAGCTATATCTCCAATGCGGATTCGCTATTGGGCGGACGCCTACAACGCGTCAACCAACAGACCACGTATTTATCTAATCTTCAAACGACGGTCACCCAAGGCATCACCAGTCTTGACGGTGCCAACATGACCCAGGTCGCAAGCCAATTAGCCCAGGCCGAGACCGCCTATCAAGCCGCACTGCAGACGGGCTCGCAAATCCTTCCCCTATCGCTACTAAGCTATCTGCATCCCTAAATGAGGAGTCGGTTAAACCGATGAACATTCAAACAAAGTTCCACGGAACGGTCGAGGTCCGCGACGCCGACCTGCTGTTGATTGACCAGCCGCCTTTGCTGGGATTTTCCGCCCTGACCCGTTTTCTTTTATTACCTCACGCTCCTGACAGCCCTTTTCTCTATTTACAATCTGCCGAAAATCCTGGAATATGCTTTGTGGTGGTGGATCCTTTGCTATGGATTCAAGACTATGCCATTCCTGAGGCCGATGTGATTGGTCTTGGGTCTAAAGAGGATTGGGCGGCGCTCACTGTGTGTACGATTGACCCCCGCGGCGGCCAGGTGACGGCCAATCTGCGCAGCCCGTTGGTGGTCAACAAGGTGAGCCGGCGCGGGGGTCAATTCGTTTTATCGGTGCCATATCCGCATCAGTTTCCCTTGATGCAACAGGAGGATTCGCATGCTGGTCTTAACCAGAAAGTCTGACGAGGCAATTCGCATCCTGGATGGCGCCATCCGCATCGTCGTGTTAGAAGTGCAAGGCGACCAAGTTCGGCTGGGCATTGATGCTCCCAAGGCGATCGACATCCTGCGCGAAGAAATCTATCTCTCTCAGGAGGAAAATCAGCGCGCGTCGGAAGTGATTACTCCGGAAGCACTGAGTCAACTGACGGGGACTCGTCTGCCACATTCTCCGAAGAAACCAGAATCTCCTTAATTTTTACCCCGAATTGTTCCCCGGCCAGAACCACTTCACCACGGGCCACAATGCGACCGTTCAAATACACGTCGACCAATTCGCCATACGCTCGATCTAATTCGATGACCGTGCCACTTTGAACCTGCAAGACATCGCGCACGGCCAGTTCCGTGGTCCCCAAAACCACTTCCACCGCCATCGGAATGTCCCACAAAAATGCCACCGGCGTCTCTGGGCCTGGGGCCTTTGAGGGCTCGTCGGCCAGTTCGGCAAATTCCAGCCGGCGGATCTCGACCGGATCCGAGCCAGGATCGCCGGCATGCACCAACGCCTCTACTTCTTCTGCGGTTAGACGAGCCGTTTTCTTAGACATGATCTCCCTCACTGCCTCCTCTATTGCCTACCACGCGCACCGCGAGATTGCTCCCTCGGCGGCCAAGCACCACTTCCAGTTTATCCTGTCCCGCCACGGCTAAGGGTAGTGGCCGATCGGGACGAGTAGGCAAGACGATCACGTCTTCCAGTTTTAGATCGCCAAACTCTCTAAGAGTGAGCCGAGTCCGTCCGAGGATGACACTCGCTTCGACCGAGACCTCCTCCACGTAGCGTTGCATCTCTGCCGATCGAAGCACTGGCTGGGCGTCGTCATCGCCGCGCCCCCACCCGTGGCGGGTTACCGACACGGCCAGCGGCTGAATGGCTGAAAATGGCCACACCCATAGCAACTGGTCCTTGCGGCCCACCATTTGAATTTGTTGCCGTTCGACTACAACCAAGTCGCCTTCAGAGGCAATCTGGGCAAAGGCCGGATTAAACTCCACGGCTCGCACCACCGGCTGTAATTTGACCAGGCTGCGCCAGGTTTGGGCATAAAGGTCCAAGAGCTGCACCATCACCCGGCGAAAAATGGTTTGCTCAATTTCGGTGAGCTCACGTTCTCCAAACTCTCCGGTGCCATTGCCGCCTAATCCGCAGTCAATGATCGCAAGCGCGGTGCCGATGTCGAATTGTAGTACCGAGTTGCCGCTGACCTCCGTTCCCTCATCGCCATACACCACTAAGACCGAAGGGCTTTTCACATGGTCCACATACTGATCATAGACGACCTGGTCGATGCCCACGAGGCTCATCGAAACCGGGGTTCGAAGATAGGTGGCCAAAAAATTCGAGGCTAAGCGCATAAACGACTCACTCATCAAGGCGATCCCATCCAACTGCAAGCTCGACAATTGGTGCGGTCTTTGAAAATCATAAGCCCTCACTTCAATCTGCGAAGAAACGATGCCTCCCATACCCCATGCCTCCTTAATCTATTGC
The DNA here is from genome assembly GCA_027365485.1 of Clostridiales bacterium. GTDB lineage: Bacteria > Bacillota > Sulfobacillia > Sulfobacillales > Sulfobacillaceae > JAMCVM01. The sequence goes on along the minus strand of DAHXNH010000129.1, from coordinate 29,076 downwards.
GTCAAAAAGGTCGGAAAGTATACATCCCCAATCGTGCCCGGCCCGAAAATTGATTGCAAAACTAACGACACTTGCGCCTTAAAGGTTTCTTCGCCTCCCGATGCGGACAGTTCCTGGTAGCTGGTCGAACGGGCTAAATTAAGCAAAGCGTTTTCCACTTTAGCATCCAATACCGGATTGCCCGTACCCGAGGTCGTCGATGAACCACTGGAAGGCGTACCGCCTTGGGCGGTCAACGCTTGACGCATGATGGAAAAGGTCAGACTGTAGCTGAGATAATTCTTCCCCCCGGCTAAATCCGATTCTAGACCCGTATAGGAAACTGGCACCGCTTTCAGCGCGTTGAATGCCAGCGCTTCCACAATCGGTGCGGGTTTATGCGACAATAGTGCGGGAAAGCCTTTCACAATACCTCCGGCTCCGATCACCACCCCGGCTAAAAAAATTAGAACAAACATCCCGATTCTTTTGATCATTGGCTTGGCCCTCCTTGGCCTCACGCATTTATCGTGTCAATCGATTGATTCAAGCTTTGAGCCACCGTCATCACTTTGGCATTCATTTGGTACATGGTTTGCGCTTGAATCATGGTGGCGTAGGAATCGTCGAGATTTACGTTGCTGTCGTTTAGGGCGCCACTTTGAATAGTTCCCGCACCATTTTGCCCAGGCTTTTGCACCACCGCTGGACCCGAGTCAAGGCTAGGTTGATAGAGATTGGAGCCGACATTGACCAAACCTTGGCTATTAGCAAAGGTCGCCACTTGAATTTGGCCGACAGGCACTGAGGTACCACCGACGGTCGAAACGATTTGCCCGGTTGAATTGATCTGATAGGCTCCATCCGCGGGCAGCGGAGTCGGCAAATTCAGTTTTGCCCCATTGGGCAACACCAAGTTGCCCTGAGCGTCTTGGCTAAACTGACCCGCTCGTGTGTAAAGAGTTTGCCCCTGAGCGTTCGTCACCATAAAAAATCCCGACCCATTAATCGCCAGGTGGCTGGACACCGAGGAAGCACTCACTGACGCCCCAAAGGTAGGCACATTCTCAGCAAGATAGGGCCCCTGGTTATACGAATACCCCGGCGCGACCACCTGCCCGGCGAACGGTACGTTTTGCGGACGCGCTAAGATACTCCCGCCGGTTCCGGTTTCCGCTTGCCGAGCTCCAAATCCAGGGGTGTTCACATTGGCCACGTTTGTGGCCACAGCAGAAAACAAATCCGAGGACGCATTGAGCCCCGATCCCGCAATCCCTAACACTGAATTCATCATCGATCTCCTTTCCTGATGACACTACTCGACGGATCATCGTCGCCTGAAACCTAAGCCAGCACACCCAGACCACCGGCGGTACTGAGTCGCTTGGATTCCGCATTTACCAAAGTGGTCAACGACTGGTAGCTGCCTTGGGCCTGAATTAGGCTTTGGATCGACTGATTCAAGGACACATTGGACCCATCTAAACTCCCTTGGACCACCGAGGCGTTGGCGGCTGCTACGGCTTTAGCGTTCGTTTGATAGAGCCCGTTAGTCCCGGCCCTCAAGCTGCCCCCTGGTAGTTGATAGAGTCCGATAGTCCCTACGGCAATGCCGTTTTGGCTGACAGTCCCATCATTGGCCACCTGAAACGATTGCGTCGGATTGATGACCAAGGGCTGTTGGTTTTGGCCCAACAGCACGCCGCCGTCTTCGTTGACGATGCGCCCGTTGGTGTTGACCGAAAATGCCCCGTTTCGCGTGTACTGAGTGCCCGTGGCCGTCTTCACCGCGAAGAACCCGTTTCCCGAGATCGCCAAGTCCGTACTGACCCCAGTCGACTGCACCGCACTCGGAGCGGTGAGCACACTGTTGGTGTAGACCACCCCTGAAGGCACTGTACCGATCGCCGTCGTTCCTGAACCTCCCACCCGAAATACGGTTTGCTGAATGCCATCGACGGTTTGTCCGCTCTGCGACAAATATCCTGGATTCATCTGGTTCGCCATGTTGCCAGCCACTTGATTCAAGGCCCCCGTGTCCGCGATCAGTCCAGAGAGGGCCGTATACAATGCATCCATTTCCCTTACCTCCCTAATTGGTACCTAAAGAAGCCCTCGGATGTTGTTCATCCCACCGTCTTCTCGCTCCGCCATCAAAAGCGAGGATCGACCCCGTCCGTCTCAGGCAATGGGCTGACTACCGAACGCAGGCGCTCAATGAATCGCCCCACCGTTCCTTTGGTTCGGCTCATGACCGCACCACGCTCAATCAGGCGATCGGCTAAAGCTTGGACATCGCGACTCGCGATCGTGCTTGGATAAGCTAACACGAACGGCATTTGCTTACTAATGGCCATAGGCACGTGATCATCATCTTGGATCAAACCTGCCCATTCCACCTCAACATGCAGCATTTTCGACGCCAGATCGATGAGTCGTCGTCCCATCCTTTCCGATCGGTCGAGGCTCTGCGCGCGATTGACCAAGAGGCGAATGGTTGGAGTCTCGGCACTTTCCCAGATCGCCTTGATTAAGCCATAGGCGTCGGCCAAGGCGGTAGGCTCAGGGCTGGTCACGACTAAGACTTCATCGGCGGCTAGGACAAAACTCATCACATTGGGCGCGATGCCCGCACCGGTATCAATGAGTAGCCAATCCGACTCCCCATCCAACGCCCGAAATCCTTCAATGATACTGGTGATCTCTTCAGGCAAGGCCGCTGCCAAGCGCGATATGCCCGAGGCGCCGGGGATTACCCGAATGCCCCGGGGACCGCTCCACAAAATTTCGCCAAGCGCCTTTTGGCCTTCAAGCACATCTGCCAGAGTCTCCTGGGGTTCCATCCCCAGTAAAATATTGATGTTGGCCAATCCCAAGTCGGCATCCAAGAGGAGGACTCTCTGGCCTTTGATAGCCAAGGCTAACCCAAGATTCAAGGTCACATTGGATTTTCCCACCCCCCCTTTGCCGGAAGTGACCGCCATCACCCGAGTCTCGGTCAGCGGGTGCGCTGGCGACGACGGTGGCGCTATTTCTCCTTGGTCGGCCACCCACCGCCGCAAAGACTCCTCTTGCTCCTGCCCCGATTTAGCCACCATATTCTCCCTCCATCAACCACGACACCAGGCCGTCGACCGTAGCTTGGTGAATATCTTCGGGCACGCTTTGCCCGTTGGTGACAAAGCTGACCGCTAAGTCCATGGTCATCAACGCGCTGAGCACCGGACCGGGTCGACGGGCTTCGTCCACCTTGGTGATGACCACCTTCCCTGGCTCTCCCTGGAGAAATCCACTGGCTAATCCCCGAATCTCATCCGCAGCAAAGGTTGCGGGCACGGTCAATAGCACCTCGGCCGTTTGATACCCTTCCCAAATCGAACGCACCTCGGCCATATGCAGGGAATGTCTGACACTATGGCCTTGAGTATCTATCAAGACGACATCGGCATTACTACCGCGAACCACGGCCTGCACCTCCTTGGGGCGATTCGCCACCCGAAACGGCACCTTGAGAATTCCAGCAAAGGTCTCCAATTGTTCGACCGCTCCGACTCGAAAGGTATCCGTGGTCACCATCAAGACCGACTGATGCTGTTCGAGATGGTAGTGCGCAGCCAATTTGGCAATGGTGGTCGTCTTTCCACTGCCGGTGGGGCCGACCAAAACCACCACCATTTGACCCCCGTCGCTTCTGAGTTCTTGCATCTTAGGCATTCGCGGACGCACGACCGTCAAAAGATCCTCTTGCCATTTCCGCGCTGAGGTTTTGGAAGGCATGGCCTCGGCCAACTCCCTGGCTAGAGCGAAGTCCATTCCCCGTTCGGTCAAGAGTTTATAGGCCTTTTGCTGAACATTAGTGGAAAAACCTTCCAAGCGACCCAGGCGATCATCGATTTGATGCAATGCGTGAATGAGCGCGTCGGTCTCAGCCAGTCGATCCGGTGTTTGTTCCACGCGAGTCAAGGGCTCGGAATTTAACCGGGGAGCTTCCGGCTCAGGATTGGCACCAGCCTCCGCGCGGCTTGGCTCTCGGATTTCGATCCGATCTAATACCGGATTGGGGTCTAATCCGTCGTCTTCAACCGCACGCCGTCCTCGGTTCATCGGAATGACGCGGTCAGCCAGGTTCTCCTGGGATTTTTCAACTGCTTGCGTCGGTTCGACCGACCGCTTGGTCACCGGATAGTCCGTGGCCACCAACACCTGAAACCCATGCTCCCAGAACTTCCACCACCGATCTCGACTCATGCCCGAGGATAAGATGACAGCGTCTTCTCCCAGTTCCCACTTGGCCTGGGCTAAAGCTTCTTCGGCGGTGCGGCCGCTGTATCGTTTCACAATCATAGCTGAATCACTCCTAAGGTCTTGACCGCAATATCAGGACTAATTTCCGCATAAGACACCACGGCCAGGTCTCGCATCAAGCGTTCGGTCAATCGTTTAAAGTACAAGCGAATCCATGGTGAGGCGATGACAACCGGACGGGCCCCGGCCGGCGTCGTCTTCATCGCCTCGCGCAAATTCCCCAAAATCGACTGAGCCTTTTGGGGGTCCAGGTTCAAATACGCTCCCGTCTCTGAGCGCTCAATCGACCCCCGCATTTCTGCCTCCACTTCCGGAGAGAGCACCAAGGCATGGAGCACGCCGGTGCTCAGATAGGGCCGCACAATCGTCCGACCGATCGCTTGGCGCACCGCCTCGGTCAAGAGTTCAGGATCGTGGGTCGAGCGCGCGCGATCGGCCAACGCCTCCAAGATGGTGGGTAAATCCCTAATCGAAACCCGTTCGCGAAGAAGATTGGCCAATACCCTCTGCACCTCGCCCAACGTCAACAACTCGGGAATGAGTTCTTCCACAATCGTGGGATGGCTTTTCTTAACATGATCGATCATAGCTTTTAAGTCTTGACGTCCGAGAATTTCCCAAGCGTGGCGGCGCACCGATTCTGCAAGATGGGTGACCATGACCGACCCGGCATCGATGACGGTCCAGCCTTGCAGTTCGGCACGGTCCCGGGCGTCTTCTCCAATCCAATAGGCAGGCAATCCAAAAACAGGATCCTTGGTGGGGACTTGGCCTTCGACCATCAGTTCCCCACTGCCCATGGCCAAAAACCTATCCGGTCGGAGTTCGCCTTGAGCCACCTCGCCTCCCCGAATGCGAATGCGATATTGATTGAGGTTCAACTCTAAATTATCGCGCACGCGTACCGAGGGTAGGACCAGCCCCAGCTCCGACGCAATCTGCCGACGCAGCGCCGAAATGCGCTGGATCAAGTCTTGTCCGGCGCGACCTCCCGCCAGGGGAACGAGACCGACGCCCAGTTCCAGTTCAATGGTATCGACGCCAATTAAGTTCATGGCCGACTCTGGACTTTTGTCTCGCTCTCTCTCCTTGCCTGCCTCGGCCATTTGAGTCGCCTGCGCTTGGGCTTTTTGGGTTCGCTCCAGGCTCCATCCCAGATACAGTCCGCCCAACCCTAAGATGCTGGGAATGAGGGGGGGCAGTCCGAAGAGGGCCAACATGAACAGTACAATCGATACGATATAAAGGACCCGGGGCAGGGCGGTCAATTGATTCAGCAAGTCTCCTCCAAAGCTGCCCCCGCCGCCACCCGACCGAGTCACGATGATGCCCGCCGCCGTCGATAACAACAAGGCAGGAATTTGAGTGGTGAGACCTTCGCCCACGGTTAAGATGGTATAGGTACTAATCGCGGTGCTGAAACTAAGATGGCGGCTAAAAATCCCCAGCACGAGCCCGCCGATGATATTCACCACAATGATGACCACACCGGCCATCGCGTCTCCGCGCACAAACTTGGAGGCTCCGTCCATGGCTCCGTAGAAGTCGGCCTCACGTTCCACGTCTTGGCGACGACGTTTAGCCTCGACTTCTTTAATCATCCCGGCGTTCATTTCCGCGTCGATCGCCATTTGCTTTCCGGGCATCGCGTCCAATGTAAAGCGGGCAGCGACCTCAGAGACTCGTTCTGCTCCCCGCGTAATCACCATAAATTGAATCACGATCAGAATGATAAAGATAATCACCCCGACCAACACATTGGACCCGACCACCAGCCGGCCAAAGGTTTGGATGACATTGCCAGCCGAACCGTCGAGCAAAATCAAGCGGGTCGCCGTCACTTCCAAGGCCAGACGAAAGAGCGTGGTCAAGAGCAACAAAGAGGGGAAGGAGGATAGATCCAACACTTCGCGAATGAACATCGTGCTGACCAGGACCGTGACTGCCAACGCAATATTGAGAATCAAGAAGGTATCGAGGACGAAGGCAGGTACGGGGATCACCAACATCAAAATGGCAATCACCGCCGCCATCGGAACGAATCCTTCTTTCAACACTTCGCGCCGCATACCTATCCCCCTCTCCCCTGCCGTCGCCGTAAGATGAAAGCAATAATCTCGGCGACGACCTGGTAATGCTCGGGCAAAATCGCTCGGCCTACGGGAAGCACGTAAAGCGCCCGGGCCACGGGAGGGTTCTCGACCACGGGAACGCCATACTGGTACGCGATCGCGCGAATTCGAAGGGCAAATTCGTCCTCCCCTTTGGCCACTAATTCTGGCGCCGCCATCGTATCATCCCAGCGCAGGGCGACGGCAAAGTGCGTGGGATTGGTCACCACGACCGTGGATGAGCGCACAGCTTTGAGCCCCACCCGCGCGTAGCGCCTCTGTAGTTCTCGGCGGCGGCCTTTGAGTCGTGGATCGCCTTCCACGTCTTTGTGTTCGTCCTTGACCTCGCGGTGGGACATACGCAGGCTTTGTTGAAACGAACGCATCTGCCAGATGAGATCAATGATGCCGACAAAAAGATAGGCCAGTCCAGCTCGAAGCAGCACTCCGGTTAACGCGGTCTTGGCGAATTGGAGGGACGCGCCCAGGGAGGTGCTCATCAGCCCCGGATACTCCGCCACTTGTTGACGAATGAGCAAGCCGGCGGAAACCCCCACCACGGCGATTTTCAAGAACCCCTTCAACAGGTTAAAGAGTCCGTTCATCGAAAACATTTGGGTCACCGCGGTGATCGGATTCAATCGATTAAAATCGGGCACTAACCCTTGCAGTCGAAAGTTGAGTCCACCTTGAACGATACCTATCAGCAAACCCACCATCGCAAGCGCAAGCACGATCGGCGCTAACATTTCAGCCAGGCTCGGCAACACCAAAGCCATGACGGCACCCAAGCCTTGGGTAAAGCCCAGCGTTCGCATGTTTTGAAACACCGAGATCTCCAATGTGGCCAAGTGCGCGCCCAACCACGGCATATACCACTTCAGCATCAAGAAGGCGACGATCAAGGCAGCGGCGGCTTGAAAATCATGAGACTTCCAGGACTTGCCCTCTTCCCGGGCACGTTGCCGACGCCTAGGCGTCGGTGCCTGGGTCCGGTCCCCGCCCGAGAGATTCCAGCCAGGCGATGCGGAAAGTTCGTAGACCGCCGTCATCAATGTCCCTCCAAAATGGCTAACCATCGGCTGATATCGTAAAAAGCAGTGTGCCAAATATTCGGTACCACCGTCATTAGCAAGGGCAACATGCCTAAAATCACCACGATACTGATGCCAAAGTTGATCGGCAGCGACAAAAAATAGGCGTTCAATTGTGGAAAGGCTCGCGACACCACGCCAATGCCCATATCCACCACCAGACTGCAAAGAAATAGTGGAGCCGCAATTAAAAGAGCCGTCATCAATGCGGACTGAAACAATCCGACGATGAACATGATGGCGTTGCCGGAAATCGCCTCGTGCGTCAACGGCAACGCCACAAAGCTGGCGTGAAGCGCTGTCATGGTTAACTCCAAACCGCCGCCCGCGACAAAGATGAACGTGGCCAAAAGAGTCTGCCATTCCGAAAGGAAGGAGCCTGCCGACAACAAACCGGGATTGGCTGCCACGGCTAAGCCGACACCCATTTCGTAGGTAATCATTTGTCCCGCCATCCCGAAGATGGAGAGATAAAGCGCCAACACCAAGCCAATGGCCAACCCAATCAAGAGTTGGAAAACCACTCCCAGCCCGAGCGCCAATCCTTGGACCGACACCGCGGGAACCGTGGTCACCAAAGCCATAGCAAATAAAAACACCATGGCCACTTTCAACATTTTGGGAACATAGCCTGAGCCCAGCACCGGAGCCGAAATCACCAATCCAGTCAGACGCGCCGCAACCAGAACAAACGTCGTCACCCAATCATTCAATAGCACGGTTAGAGTCATACGTCGTTCAACCTTTGGTGGTCCTCATTCTTGTTCTCCGCCCCATTCGGTGACCCGCACGCCAAAGCGATTACCGACCAAGACGATGGTGCCGCTTCCGACGCGACGATCATTAATAAACAAATGCACTGGATGTCGCCACGACTCCTCCAAAGAAATCCGGCTGCCGATTCCAATCTCCAACCACTGTTTCAACGTGCTTTTGGTGTGTCCAATTTGGACCTTAAAGGTTACCGGCAACTCGCGAAACTTCTCTAGTCCCCGCTCTCCCGATAACGTCAGGGAGGGTGATCTCCCAGGTTCGGCCGTCGCCTCCTCCCCATTGACCCAGATTTTCTCTGGTAACCCTGAGCCCGTCGGTTCGCCTTCCATTTGGAATATCACCCCCTCTCAGTGTGTGCCCGCCCGAACTCGAAATTCCGAGCAAACGGCCAAAAGTCTATCCCTAGGACACCACGCGCTTTAGGTGCTTAAATTACTGCTTTGGTTGAACCTGTTTCTTTTACACGTTTTGACTTCTAGGCCAAACCTGAAGTTCCTCTTTTCAACCCCAAGAAATTCGTTTGCAGTCAAATAGCCTCATAGTTTGTCGAACGTCGGCCGTTTGCCGCTATAATGTGGCCAAGGGGGGATGCGTCATCTTAAGTGGGGGGGTTTTATTCAATTTTCTTTGGGCTCTATTGTTAGTCCTCGCCTTGGCTTATGTCGCAGCTCGTCTCTTAAAGTCGACAGGGCTGGGCAAAAGGAGTCCGTCCCAATTTATCGAGCAACTCGATTACTTGACCTTGGGTCCCAAACGTGGGATTGCCATTATTCAGGTCGTGGACAAGACGCTTTGTGTGGCCATCAGCGATCGCGGCATCGAGCTGATATGCGAGGTCGATGGCGACGCGCTGAAAGATCGCATGACCCACCTACCTGCTATCAGCCGAGTGGGCATACCGGGCTTAGGACAATTTGCTGAAGAGGTCTGGCAACACTTAAAACGCTCCAAGGCTGGTGGCTAATTCCCATGAAACGTCTTTCGTTCAAATCCCTAGTGTTAGCGCTTTGGCTGCTCCCCTTATGGGGCGGGGTGGTACTGGCCGCTCCACTGCCTTCGGTCAACATTTCACCCAGTGGAGCCTCGCCCAGCGATACCCTCTCCATTTTGGCACTCCTAACATTGCTGTCATTTCTTCCTGCGATTTTACTGACTATGACCGCATTTACCCGAATCATCACGGTCCTATCTTTTGTTCGCAGTGCGCTCGGCCTTCAGAACACCCCCCCCAACCAAGTCTTAATCGGACTCGGACTCTTCATTACCCTCTTCGTTATGTCTCCCACGCTGACCCTCATCAACCGCCACGCGTTGACCCCCTATCTGGCCGGGCATCTCTCCCTGCTCCAGGCGGGCAGTGCGGCAATGGCACCGATGCGCACCTTTATGTACAATCAAACCCGCTCGCAAGATATCGCCTTATTTTTGAATTTGGCCCACTTGCCTCACCCCCATAGCCTCGCCCAAATCCCCACGACCACGCTCATTCCCGCCTTCATTATTTCCGAGTTGCGTACGGCATTTGAAATTGGCGTCTATATTTATATCCCATTTGTTCTCATTGACCTCGTGGTCGCTACGATCTTAATGTCCATGGGTATGATGATGCTGCCGCCGACCTTAATCTCGTTACCTTTAAAGATTCTTTTATTCGTTTTGGCCAACGGGTGGACACTCGTCGTGCAGTCTTTGGTGCTGTCGTTTCACGGAGGAGGATAATCATGCTCGACCATTTTTTGAGTCTCAGTCAATCCGCCTTCACCACGGCAGGCATTGTCCTCTTGCCTATCTTGGCCGCGGTCCTCATCGTGGGACTCTTAGTCGGGATTTTTCAAGCCACCACCCAAATTCAAGAAATGACCTTATCATTCTTGCCTAAACTCATCATCTTGGGCCTCATGATTTATTTGGCCGGGCCGTGGTTTCTCAGGATTCTAACCCAATTCATGCAACAAGACCTCTCAACCTTTTGGCATCTCACCTATCTGCCATAGCCAGGCCGGCTTAAGCTTTTATACTGCGCGCGGGTCAAATTTGACGGTTTGACGCCAAATCTGGGGGCGTCTCAACACATTGCTGCATAACGGTTTCCTAACACCATGGCGTTCCCCCCAAAAAGAAAACTATGACCCGCGCGCACTATAGACCCTTTTTTGGCCGCGGGCGTCCCCAAAACGGCGGTCAGTCCGCCTCGCACCCGATAAAATGCGCGCCATCAAGAGGTTTTGCGCGGCGAGATCGTGGCTACGTTCTGCAATGATATGCCCGGGTCTTTTCATTGCTCCGGATCAACTATTCTAAAGAGCCCTGTCCCCCTTGCAGATCACCCGAACCACGAACGCGCGACCACCACCTCGGCCTCGCTCACGTTTCGTGCCTTCTGCGATAGCGGAGCTTAACAGCCGTCCGTAAACTATGGCTTGTTCTTGATGACCGCCCATTTCGGGGTGTGAGTGCGGTCTTTTATTCACGGGAACGCACTTGTAGCTGGGTTACAAGGTGGGGAAGAGCCCTCATCCTATAACCCAGCTTACGAGTGTCACCTAATTGGACAGGATCTCCGATCGAAGCCTTGGCCAAAGCCTCCACCAAGTGACCGACCAGGACATTTCGCCGGCCTCTTGGTAATCTCCGCTCCCGCCAAGCTCAGCTTGGATTGAGAACAACAAAAGGGAGTCGGCCAACCTTTACTGAACCGCGTTGGTTAACGTCTGAGTCAGGGTTTGATCGACCGTGACCACCTTGGCGTTAGCCTCATAGCCTTGTTGCGCAACAATGAGATTAACGAACTCCCCGTCAAGGTTCACGTTCGACTCCTCTAATTGGCCCGAGGCCACAGACCCCAGTTGACCGGTGTTGGGCACTCCGACTTGACTGGTTCCCGAATTAGCGGAAGCCTGCCACAAGTTGTTCCCGACGTTGGTGAGGCCCGCTGGGTTATTAAATCCCGCCAACGCCACCTGACCCAAGACCTGGGTTTGGCCGTTAGAATACGTGCCGACGATCTGGCCCGCATTGTTAAAATTATAACTAGACAGGGTCCCCGATGCGTTGCCATTGGCGCTGGCCTGAAGCGTCGAAGGGGCGTTAAATTGCGTCATTTGTGTGTAGTTCAAGCTGACATTGCCAGGCATATTCCACGCCGCAGGAAATCCCGACAAAGTAATCGTGCTGCCATTGGCGGTGACGGCTAAGGGGGCCACGGCGCCTGCAGAATCGGTTCCGGTCGCCGACACATACCAAGTACTGCCGGTGCCCGTCGCCGCTGTCACCGGGGTTCCTGAGCTGTTAAAATAGATCGGAGTCGATCCGGCCGTTGGCGTCGAGGAAAAATTCAGCGTGGTCGACTCCTGAGCCCCGAGAGAGTTATACAAGGTCAAGGGCAGACTCAAGGTCTTACCCGAACCCGAGAGGTTTCCCGTCAGTGTACCGGTCGATGTCGCCGCCGGCGCGATGGAGCCATTGAGTGGAATCGTCAAAGGAACTAGGCTCGCCTTGGTCTGAGCGCTGCCTCCGGTCCACCCCATGACCAAGTTGCCACTAGGATCCACTAAATTGCCATTGGCATCCAAGCTAAAGTTGCCGGCCCGGGTATACGCTAAGCCCTGGGGTGTCTGCTCTACGAAAAACCCGTTGCCTTGAATGGCCAAGTCGGTATTGACCCCCGTCGATTCCAATGTTCCCTGGCCCATATTCACTTGGATGGCGCTGACATTGACCGCCCCTCCGGCGGTCTCCTGGATGGGATTCGTGCCTCCAATGGTGGCTGTGGGCGCTGTCGCCCCTTGGGTGGTCTGCTGCAAAGCTTCTGCAAAACTGACCGCCCCCGATTTGTATCCAACGGTATCCACATTAGCGATATTCTGGGATACCACACTCATAAAGGTCTGATCGGCGTTCAATCCAGACACCGCCGCGTACAATGGATCTGCCATCGCTGTCACAATCCTTTCCCGCTCGGGTTATCCGAGCTTGGTTAACTTCCCTGACCGCCGTCTAAGCTCGGAGCGTTCACCAAAGACCAGTGGCCGCCGACGCTATTTTGCTGCGCTCCTTCGGTCCGTCGAGAGCGCGGGGTTTCCTCATCTGAGGTCCGACCCACAAACACCAAGGTATCCACCCGATTCACCATGGTCATCTCACCGGTATTGAGTGCCAACGCGGTAATGACCGTTCGCTTGGCCGGAGACACCACTAAAATGCCATGATTGGTGATTACTGCCGCCGTTTTCGAACCGGCTTTGGCCGCCGCATCCACCGCTCGCGATACCCCGGGAAGTTCGCCGGCGGCGAACTGAAATCCGCGCTCGGCCAGTCGACCTTTTGCGTGAGTCGACACTGTCAGCACTTGCTCCAAGGCACTTTTGAAAGACGATGGTGCCGCTTTCTTGGCCACCAGAGCCGGCTGAACTGACCCTATGGTGCCTATTGGGCCTAACGGTTCATCCATTTTGTACTCCGGTCAAATCCGACAACGCCAACGTGCTGCCATTGGCCAATTCCACTTGAACGGCACCGCCTTGGCCCAAGGTGACGCCGGCAACGGTTCCCGAGCCCGAGGACTGGGTAGAGACGGTCTTACCAATAAGTTGGGCTGCCGAAAGCAGGGCATCCGAACCACTACCGTTAGACAATTGGTTCAAGATCTGAGTCAAGGTCTGTTGTTGTTGATTGGCCGCTGAAAGACTCGAGAATTGCGCCAACTCAGAAATAAATTGCGTGTCATCGACTGGGTTCGACGGATCTTGATACTGGAGTTCAGTCGATAGCAAGGTCAGAAAGTCGGACTCGTTGAGTTGGCTCGAGGGCGGCAAGGTGCCTACTTGGCTGGTAGCACTCGTGTTGGTGGCCGCCGCAGTCGGCTGGGTCGCGGCGTTGGCCGCACTGCTGCCTGCGATGGGTGATGTAGCCATCTGAAATTCCTCCTTTCTATCAACAGTTAGGCTCGAAAGTCGATCCCTTCAGTGCTGCCCGCTCCGCGCGCATCGTCAGCGGTCGAGCCACTGCCTGTGGAACCAGAACCTCCCCACCCCGGTGGGTCGGCGCCGGCAGAGGATCGACTAAATCCCGACTGCGCATGAAACTCCTGATTCACATAAACCCGAACTTCCACGGCACTCGGGCTGTTACGTTGGAAGAGATCACTGGCCAACTGGCGAACATCGGCGGGAGTCCCCAATCCGGCATTGCCCGGATGCTCACTCAGATGCACCGTCGTGGTTAAGGCGTCCCCTTTGTCCTTGACCTCGACTGTAAAAGCGGCCATCGGATCTTGGGGTGGCGGTCTGACCGCCCAGGTCGTGCTTTGCCCGTCCTCAGCCGTATTGGCCCGGGTTAGCGTCCACATCGGTCCCTTGACCGGAGTACTGGGAGGATGAGGGCTTTTGGCTGGCGAAGCAACTGTCCCGCCTATGGTTCCCACCGTCCTAGGGATGGTATTTCGAGGTGGGGTGGGACTCGCAGCGACCACGCCCGTTTCGGTGGCAGGCTCCACCGAACTTGGCTTCGGCCCTACCGATCTTGGCTTCGGCTCTACCGATGCCGGAGCCCGGTGAACCGTCTCGTTTTGAGACCCGAGGCCATTTTGCTTGCGAAATGAGGTCAACCCCTTGCCCGCACTATCGCCTGTGGCGGGGGTGCGCGTCCTTAGTTCGGAAAAGTGGCCTCTCGATCCAATCCCTCGTCCGACGATTTTCATCGGCTTCACCAACGACGGGGCCCGAGACGCGGGCTCGGTCGAATCCCCCCGGCTAGGCATGACCAGATTCCCAACCGAGCTCTCCTGGGATCTTTCACGCTGGCCGCCTCGGTGGTGTATGCCCCCAACCCTACTTTGAGCGGTTGTAGACGACGCCCGTGCCTCGGCGATGACCGCCGAACCTTCTTTTTCTATCCGCCCACTAGGGATCGCAATCGGGCGGGGGTTGATCCTCCTTACTTTCGAGACCGTACGGTTTGAACCAATGTCGCCGCTTTTTCTGTTCTTAAGGCTGAGGCTGACGAAATTTGTTCGTGCGGCTGCCGTGTTTCGGCCATCGGGGCCTCGTGCACCGGTCTTGGCCGGCGATGGCGATGATCTCCTCTCGACCGGCCCCGGGACATCGGATTTGGCCGACCTGGCGGCTAACCCGTCAATGCCATCCTTCGCCACCTGAGCTAAGTCACTCGCTTTCGACTCTGGGGGTTGGCCAGTGAGCGCCATTGGGGCTATCGGCGTCTTTCGCGGCAATCGATGGATGCGGGCGGCAGTCACACGAAGGCTAGGTTGTGGATGGATCAGACGGTTCTCGAACAAAATCGCCTCCGAAAGCGACACCACCGGGTGGGTTTCTTTTCCCATTTTATGGCCCGGTTTGGTCGCGCTGCGCCCAGCCTTCGCGGTCTTTGCACTCATCTCCCTTGTCGGCTGTGACGCTGATGGCAATACTTCACCTCCCACCTCTCTGATGGCTTGCGCCAATCCTTTCGCCGTTAGCTGTTCGGTTAAAGGCGAGCCATGCTCCCGGGCCGAGGGGATGGCCGCGGAATGAGCTTTTGGTTTCACTCGGCCCAAAGCCTTTGCAAATCCACCCAAAACCCGCGTTCTCCTGGCGCTCTCGGTCAACCTAGCGTTTGCTCCCTCTTGGGGTATTGCGATAAGTGTCGTAATATCACCTCCTTTCAGCGATCAAATGCTAGCCTCTAGAGACTTTCGGTTTCAGATGCGAGCGAACAAACTGTTCCAGGATGCCTCGCTCCCGATAGCCCAGACTTAGAAAACGAACCGCTGTTTCCCAGCCCTGGCGTCCCCGAAAATCCTTCGCAGTCTTATCTGCACGCACCACCTTGGCTCTCACGGTCAAGGTCTCAGGTCCCAGCCTCAACACTAAACTCAAGTCCAATTCGACCCACAGCGGAATCACACTCGGAAATCTGAGTCCCGCAACCGAAAGATCTAATGTGGTGGTGAGATAGCGCTCCCGATGAGGAATCCCATATTCCACAGGCACGGTCACTCTCACTCGAGGCACCTGGCGTTTGTCCGAAACCCTGGCTTTGCCCTCCAGATTGACTAACATAATAGGAAGCGTTTCCAACACGTCTTTCATACGAGCCGACTGTGACCACCGCGTTTCATCATCCATCCACACCATTTCAAACGCTTGTCCGGGTAACGGTGTCAATTCCGACTCGATGTCCGGCAACGCCTCCAAATACACATCCCGGCCCAGTACTCGAAGCACTCGAGTCCGAACCAAACGCTTGCCCATAACCATCTCAATTGTCATATTGGGGAGCAAACCCACTGCCGCAAATCACCTCTCGGGAGGCGGTTGGCCCGCCATAATCAATTCTTGTTGCTCGCGGCCGAGCCGAAACGCTTGACGGGCGTGCCGACGCTGTTGTTGGCGAATGACTAGGCGCCTCAAGGTTTCCTGCTTTCTCCACAGCCGCAGAATTTCTACTTCCATGTCGTAAATTCGAGTTTTTTGGCGAAATTCCTCTTCGCCTAAACGCTTCGCTTCGACATTTCTTCGATTCCAGTACCGGACAAAGTCAAAGAGCAGCTCGGCTTGCTCGACACTGGGGGGCAGGTTGTCTCGCCTAAGACTCTGTTCAATACCGCCTTTAAGGTCCTGGATCCGGCTCAACTCCTGGCGAGCTTCGCCAATATCGCGGGCCTTGCTATCGAGTTCTTGCTGCAATACGTCGATATATAGAAAAATTGCTGGTTCGTTCACTGCTCATCCTCCTGCTGCCGGCAAGGTTAATGTCTCCCCAAATGTCACCCAAGAGAGGGTTTTCAGGCTGAATTCGCTTCCCCTAACAGACGCCCTAACGCCTGCACCCCCTCCTCGGGGGCGGTCCATTCGGACTCTGGCTGGTCCAACCACTGCCGAAGGGCTTCCTCTTTGTCCAAGGCGAAATCTAACTGCTCATCCGTGCCCGGCTGGTAGGCGCCTAAACTCACCAAGTCTTTGGAGCGCTCGAGCCGGGCCAGCGACTGTCGAGCCAACCGAGCCACTCGGGCGTGGTCCGAATCAATAATGTCGGGCATCACCCGGCTCAGCGAACGCGGGATGTCGATCGCAGGAAAATGGTGGCCCTCGGCCAGCTCTCGGGCAAGATAGTAGTGGCCATCAAGGATGCTGCGGGCCGCATCGCCGACCGCGTCGTTAGGATCGTCGCTATCCAGCAATACGGTATAAAGGCCGGTAATTGCTGCACGTTCGGTCCGACCCGCACGTTCCAAAAGCCGGGGCAGTAATTGAAAGACGGATGGGGTATAGCCACGCATCGACGCAATTTCTCCAGACTGCAGGCCCACCTCGCGCTGCGCCATGGCTACACGAGTCAGGGAATCCAACACCAACAAGACATCGGTGCCACGGTCACGAAAGTCTTCGGCTATGCTCATCGCCACATCGGACACTTTGAGTCGCATCAGTGCAGGAGCCTCCGATGTGGCGGCAATCACCACCGTGCGCGCCCGGGTGCTGGCGTCCAATCCCTGACAGAACTCGGCCACCTCCCGCCCTCGTTCCCCCACCAGCGCGACCACCGCTATCGGCGTATCCGTGCCTCGCAGCAGCATATTGAGGAGGGTCGTTTTCCCTACCCCGGCTCCGGCAAAAATTCCCACCCGCTGCCCCCGTCCTAAGGTCAACAGGCCATCGACGGCACGCACGCCGGTCGCCAACTTTTCAGTAATCGGGCGCTTTTGCAACGGCGAAGCTGCCGCCCGGCGAAGCGCCCGACTACGTCCGCGAATAGGCCCCGCTCCATCTAAAGGTCGACCGAGCCCGTCGAGAATGCGCCCTAGCACCAAATCACCCACGGGCACGGTGGCCTGCCGGCGTCCGGACCAGACCGGAGTCCCCGAGCGGATCCCATCGATTTCCTCGTAAGGGAGCAAGTAGACCCGGTGATTGGACAACACCCCCACCACCTCGGCATCGACGGCTCGAGCAGCGGCGCCAATGACCACCATCTCCCCAATCCCCACCGGCAATCCCGCCGCCAGGATGCTTAGCCCCTTCACCTCTTCGATGTTCCCCTGATAACGGAACATCGGAGCTCGAGAAATACTCGCCTCAAGCGCCCCAAGATCGATCGCCATAACGCACCTCGTCTTCGATTTGGCTCAATGCCGTTGCCATCCCAGCCAACGCGGTCAAGCCTTCTCCTTCAATGCGCACTTCATAAGGCGGCAGCGCCGTCTCGACCAAAGCCGCGGCCACGGTCACGATGGGGCTCAATGAGCCTACGAGCATCTCCAACTTGTCCGCCCACCGTTCACCCACCGCCAAGCGCACTGCACCCACTCTCATGCTGCCAACGACCTTAGCCAAATAATCCGCAAACCACCCGGGATGGTCCTCCACCGCCGTGGTCAAGATGGATTCCGCGAGCACCTTGGCTATCCGTACCACGTTGTCGTCTTGCCACAACTCAAGCCAATGGGTCATCCGCTCTACGGTGTCTAGGAGCGCGCTTAAAGGTGCCCGTGCCGACTCCCACTCCCTCGCCACTTGTTGCTGCAGTTCTTGCCAGACCGCTTCCCGCCCTTCCTCGAGACCGCGATCTCTGGCTTTTTGTCGCTCCACCTCCGCCTCCCGGCGAGCCTCGGCGACAATGCGCTCCGCCTCTAGTTGGGCCTCCTCCAGGATTTTCCTCAATGCGTCTTCGGATTTTTGATGTTCAACCACCGGTGCCGCTAAACCAATGCGATGGGCGTCCGGTACGCGCAGTTGACGCACCGTCTTGACCACATTAGACGACATAGTCATCCTCCTCGCCCCGGGCCAGCACCACCTCGCCCTGATCTTCCAGCAGCCGAATCGCACTGATGATTTCTCTTTGGGCTTGCTCCACGTCCCGAATTCTGACTGGGCCGAGCACGTCAATATCGTCACGCAATAACTCGGCTGCCTTCTGGGAAAGATTCTTAAACACTTTACTGGCCACCTCGCCCGCGCTCCCTTTGAGCGCCAAGGCTAAAGTCTTATTGTCCACTCGCCGGAGCACTTTTTGAATTGCCTGATCATCGAGTTGCACAATATTCTCAAAGACAAACATTCGGCTTCGAATTTCTTCCGCCAGTTCCGGATCGCTCTGTTCCATCGAATCCAAGATGGCGCGTTCCGATGTGCGATCGGCATTGTTCAGAATCGGAACAATCGTATTGATCCCACCGACCCCGACCACTTCATCGACCGCCACGCTCGACAGCCTGCGTTCGACCAGCGCTTCCACCTCTTTCACCAATTCAGGAGAAATGCGCCCCATGCGCGCAATCCGCTGGGCGACTTCATTCTGCAACTGGCTTGAAAGACCGGATAGGACGCGCGATGCCTGCACCGGTTCCATATAGGCCAACAACACCGCAATGGTCTGCGGATGTTCGTTTTGGACGAAGGCCAACACTTGCAGGGCATCGGCCTTGCGCAACACCTCGAACGGTCTTCGCTGCATATAGGACGAAAGATGATGCAAGATTTCTTGAGCCCGCTGCGAGTCAAACGCCTGTTCCAACAAGTGGCGAGCGGCCTCCAACCCACCTTCAGCAATTTCTTGTTCCGCCACCGAGATTTGATAAAACTCCGAAATCACCTCATCTTGACTGCGTTTGTCGATCCGCTTGAGATTGGCGATTTCAAGCGTAATGCCCTCCACCTCGGAGCGTCTAAGTCCACGTAAAACCGACGACGCATCTTGAGATGGCAAACTCATCAATAACACCGCAGCCTTGCGCACCCCAGAAAGAGGATTGGCCATATCAATCGTCCTCCGCCAGCCAGGTCCGAATTAACCGAGCCACCGTATCGGGATGTTCATGCGCCGTTTTATTTAAGTGGGCTCGGGCCTCGGCATGAATATTGCGTTCGATCATCTCAGGCTGCGGCTGGGGCAAGAGATCCGCCATGGTCATGGGCATGGGCATGCCGCCGGCACCCAAGTACAGCTCTTCCGGTTCAGCCAGTTCCAGCGACCGTGGGCTCGGCCTTTTCATGACCCGGCGAATCCCGACGATGAGCAGAACCAAAGCCAAAAAGGCTAAGGCGGCCTCGATTTGTTGACGCAGGCGATTGGCCCGTTGGGTAGCCGCAATCGAGGCTAGAGCCTGTTTAACCAAGGAATGGTTAAACGGCTGGGCTAAGATATCTACCTGGTCACCCGCCCGAAGATTCAGTCCTGCCGCCTGAACGACCAGATTTTTGAGCGATCTCAGCTTGGCAGGACTCATCGCCTGGTCGACCGCCACCGCCACGGTCATCCGATTAATTCCGCCTGCGGGGATGGTTACTTCGTTGACGGTCTGATTGACATCGTAATGGGTCGTGACAGCGCGAGAGTTTGAGGACGATGGCCCGTTCAATGTTGTCGGATAGGTGACCGTATTAGCACCGGCTCCGGCGGCCTTGACGGCGGCCGCACTCGATTTAGAGGAGGTCACGTTAGACGTCTGGCTTCCGAGCACGCCTCGACCGTAAGTGACCTGGCGTACCTCGCGGTTATTGAAATTCAAGCTCGCATTCACCCGAACCACGGCATTGCCCGGGCCCAGCACCTGCGTCAACAGCGACGACACTTGGGACGAGACTTGGTTGTCCACCGCATGTTCAGCTGCGAGTTGTTGAGCCGCTTGCCCCGCGGCCGACGATCCATTGTTGCTCAGAACGCCTTGAGACAAAACGGTGCCGTATTGATCGACCACGCTGACATCCGCCAAGGGCAACCCCGAGATCGCATGTGCAACCAGATTCATAATGCCCCGCACTTGTCCTGGATTGAGATTCGCGCCCGGATTCAAATCCACAAACACGGACGCCGAAGCCTGACTCGCGCCCTCGCCAAACAACGAAGGCGACGGTTGGTTGATAAGCACCTTAGAACTTTTAATCCCTGCGATGGAATCGATCGTCGACTCCAAGGTCGCTTCCGTATTGATCAATTGATTGATCTGAATCTCCTGGTCGGTCTCGCCCAGGCTAAAGCTCACCGGCGTGGGCAGGCCGACGGTCCCACTGGACGGAATGTTGGCACTGGCCAAATCGACTCGCACCTGGTCGACATCGGAGGCGGGGACCATGACCGTTCGCCCCTGATCCGTGAGTTCATAGGGCACCTTCATTTGAGTCAACTGGTTGGTAATCTGGCCTGCCGACTGGGCAGACAGATTATTGTACAGCGGCTGCCAGTTGGTTCGGGTAAGAAACCCAATGCCGACAATGAGCACCACCAAGCCCATCACCGTCATGGCACCGAGGCGCAGTCGTCGTGTAGAGTCAGTGGTCCTCCACCAGGCCAAGATTCGATTTTGAAGGTTCTTTAGGGATTCGTTCATCGTGTCTACCCCTTGTCTTCGAAAGGACTACCCGAGTTGCATGTTCATAATCGTCTGGTACGCGTTTTCGGCCCCGGTGGTGACGGAAGTAGCCACGTCCAGGGTCATTTGAGCCTGGGTCATCGCGACCATCGCGCCAGTCACTGAGCCCGTCCCCAACATGGCTTGACTGATCGCCGATTGCGCACTGGCTTGAGAAGTTTGCAACTGACCCACCGCCGAGCTCACCAAGTTGGCAAATGAGGTCGCGTGACTAGACGGAGTGTGCCCCGGTGCCAATAGTTGAGCAGGCGCGGGCAATCCAGCAATACCTAACATCATCTTTACGCCCCCAATGTAAACGCTTTGACATACGTGCTAGTCTCCGCCGAAAAGGCATTGGCGTTAGCTTGATACGCGCTTTCAGCCTGGATCATATCGACCATTTGGCTAGCCACACTGACGTTGGGATAAAGCACGTCGCCCTGAGCATTGGCCCGAGGATTGGTAGGATCGTACACGGCCACGGTCGGCGTTGTTTGATTATAGATGCCACCCACCTCCACACCTTGTCCGACGCCCTGTTTGTTTGCCGGCAAGGCGACGAGTTGCATGAACTCGGTTTGATATGGACCGCCGGCGGGAGTGGCGGTGGTATCCTGGTTGGCCAAGTTGTTGGCCACCACGTCAATGCCCACGGTCTCGGCACCCAGTCCGGTGGCACTAATATTCAGCGCGTCAAACATTACATCGCCTTCCCTTCAGTCACAATTTTGGTTTGGGTAAAGTGGTGGTTATAGGCAGAGAGCGCCATCTGGTAGGTGAGTTGAACCTCGGCCAAATCTGTCATCTGACCTGTCAGTGACACGTTGCTGCCATCAGGGCGCAGGCTGCCCGGGCTTTTGACCACGGTGCCCCGAACATCTAACACAGACTGAGCTCCGCTAGCCATTGCTTGGGACAATTGGCCCTGAAAAGATAGCGTGGATGCCTTAAACCCTGGCGTTTCGTAATTGGCTAAATTATTAGCAATCAAGCTTTCACTTTTCTGCGCAAGGTTTAACGTGCTAACCACCAGTGCCTGGGTCACGTTCATAAAACCGCCTTCTTTCTTTAGGCAATCGCCCTGGTTTAATTTAAAGAAAATTTAAAGAACCTCATCTTTGGTTTCCCGGGTCGACACCGACGGCACCGCGGTTTTGCCGACGCCATAATCCGGATGCCTCCTCGGGGCCTAGGGCCCATTTCCAATCGCCACTTCCGCCACCTTGGCTCGTAGTACCAAAATGTTTACGCGCCGATTTTGTTGGCGGCCGCTGGCAGTGGCATTCGATGCTATCGGATGGTACTGCCCAAACCCAGCGATCGAGAGCCGTCCCGGATCAATCCCCGAAACCTTAGACAAAACATAGACCACGTTGGCCGCACGCATCGCCGACAACTGCCAATTGCTCGGGAATTGTGCGGTATGAATGGGTGTCGAGTCGGTATAACCTGACACTTCGATGTCATTGGGCACCTTCTCTAACGCCGTACCCAATCGCATCAACAAATTTACCGCCTGCGTGCTCAAGAGCGCCGATCCCGAAGGAAAGAGCAAAGCAGCATCAATACTGACTTCCACGCCGCGCATGTTGGTCTGTACACTGACTTGACTAGCCAAACCGGCCTGGTTGATAGCCGACTGCAGCGCGTTTTCCAATTTGTTGAGCGCTTGCACTTCACTAGGACTGGAAATCGCCGTCTGAGTCCCGGAATCGCCATTAATGATGGAAGGACCCGGAGACTGCCCAATAATGCGGTTCGAATTAAACTGCTGCGCCAGAGCTGCGGTAATGAGCGAAAATTTCACTTGTTGGGTGCGGCTGATGGCGTACAAAATAATGAAAAAAGCCAACAGTAGGGTAATCAGATCCGCATACGTAATCAGCCACCGCAACATTCCCTTTTCATCGCCCGCCTCGTCGTCATTCTCCCACATCATGAAACCTCGAGCGGTTGACCAGCAATTGTGGTCGACTCGGATTTGCCGGATCCTGGAGCCGACGAAGGCCGAATAAAGCTCATCAGCTTGTCCCGGAGCAAACTGGGGGGCATGCCCATCTGAATCGACAAGATTCCCTCCAAGGCCATTTGGCGCATCAGCAAGTCGTGCTTGGCCTTATTCTTCAAGTTGGACGCCATCGGCAACCACAGCAGATTCGCCGTGGAGACTCCATACAAGGTGGCGATAAAGGCCAAACCAATCGATGCAGCCAGGGCGCTCGCATTCCCACTCAACTCGCCTAAGACGTGCACCAGTCCCATCACCGTTCCCATGATGCCGAAGGTTGGGGCGTAGCCTCCAGCGGCCTCGAAGATACTGGCTCCCATCTTTTGCTGGCTCAGCCGAGCGTAAATGTCCGCCTCCAACATTTGCTTCAGCAATACCGGGTCGGCATTATCGACGATTAATTGCAACCCCTTGGACAAAAACGGGTCGTCGGTCTGATCGATTTCGGATTCGAGCGCCAGAGGTTGTCTCTTGCGCGCGATGTCGGTATAGCGCACTAACTTCTCAATCAGTTCAATGGGCTCAAAAGTGGTGCGAGTGAGTCCCATCCGAATCAGTTGCGGGATTTTTTTCAGCTCGTCCAACGAAAAGGAAATGGCCGTCGCGCCAATGGTCCCCCCAATGACAATAATGGCGGCCGTGCCTTCCAATAGGGCGCCGGCTTTCCCTCCCTCTAGAACAAATCCGGCAATCAAACAGATTGCGCCAAAAATGATGCCGCCGAGCGCCGTCACGTCAATTTTCATCGGTCTACATCCAAATTCCGCGAGTAGCTCTAGAGATCGCGCGATGACGCACCACGGCACTGGGATTAGCGAACTGGTCATATTCTTCCGGGGTGACTAATCCCCGTTGAATCATTTCCCGGCGAAGCTCTTTGGCACCCAGTTCAAACCCATTGCAATTGTCTACTCCAATGTAGTTCCCTGGCGACAACACCACTTGCGGTACCCAGACATCGTCCGACGGCAAGTACAGCGCCCGCACGTCGAACATGCGGCGATTGCCCACCACCTCCCATACGCCTGACCATTGATGCGCACCCATCACGATATGGTACATGCTATCGCGATTGCGCTCTTGGTTGCACTTAATGACGTGTTTGCAAAAAATGGGTCCATCGAGCGTGTCGTCAATTTGATACAAGACATGGGTCATAATGTAAGCAATCAGTTCAGTGCGCGATGGGATTCTTTCCCCGTTTGGAAAATACGAGTCGGATCCAGGGCGACGACCTCGCCGTTTGGATTGCGGCACGACAAAAATCGGCGTCGCCAATTCCACTGTCTGACCCCCATCAAAGAACGCAAGCGACTTATTTAGCATTTTTCCCGCCTCCTGTGCATTCCACTTTAGTACCGAGGTTCGACGGGTACCGGCTACCTCCTCTTTTTTGCCCTGACTTTTGACAACGGCTGACAGCGAACGACAAGAGAAGGTCGACATACCGCCGAAAAGGTTTGCGATTCGTTACTCTAGATACTCCATAGCCTTTGCGGTTATAATAAGTGGAATGGACCGTCGCCGTACAATTGAAAGGAGTGGTCTCATGCAGCTAAGTATTCGTTCGGAGTCCCTTCAGGGGATGCAGTCGATTCAGTGTACCGATTCTGGGCTCAGTTGGACCATTGACGAGCCGGTGTCCATGGGCGGCACCAATCTGGGGCCCAACCCGCTGGAAGCGGTACTAGGGGCATGGGCGGGATGTCTCAGTATTGTGATTCGCATGGTCTGTCAAGAAAACGGATGGCCTATTGGTCCCGTCGCTGTCCACGCTAGCGGGGAATTTGATCCCCGTGGATTTATGGGAATCCCCGGGGTCTCGCCTTATTTTTCAACCGCCGAGGCTACGGTTGAAGTCTCTCAGTTAGACGCTAGTTGGGTGGAGCCCCTTACCCAATCTGCAGAATCTCGGTGCCCCGTCAGTGGACTTCTCCGGGCTGCAGGGGTGCACACCTCGGTAGCCATTCGGCCCAAGTAATCCTGCGAAGTGAGATTTGCGGTCGAGGGAGCGGACCGATGGGTCTTGGCCGTAGAACCCAATGTAGCACGGGTAAAGCGCAGGCCCAACGCTGAGCACCCTTCGGGAAGGGTCGCCGCCAACCGGTGCCGACCCTTTTTCGTTCCTTTCAGGGCCTGTGAGCCCCCCGCCGCTATCCGTGGTGGCCATGGGTGGACAGAGGATGAAAAGGTGCGACGCCGTCACGGATTCGACCGCTCTCAGGCGCTCCAATCACGATGAACCCACCGCCTCGATGCGTGATTGAATTCCTTCAGCGAACCGAACCGAGGCGTAGGATCCTTTCATTGGCTGACGAACCGAATCCATGGATAAGGGAAGACGGGTCGCGGTATCAAACAAAACATGCCGGCATCTCTAGCGGGAATCAGCACCATGACCGCGCATAGATGCCTTGCCAAAAGAGGTGCCGCGCGCCCACCTTGGCTTCTTAGCCGATGGCAAAGAGACCTGACGGACCTGGGTCGTCATGAACGTTCCAGGCTTCGCTCTGCAAAACGGCTCAGTTTATTGCCATCGACCGTGATGAGAAACTTCCCGTCTGCCATAAGGTAGGCCACACATCCATTCGGAGACTCCCCGAGCACTCCCTGAGCACAGCGCTGCGATCGCCCCTTTTCGTGGGTCTTCGCATCACCCCTCTAATGAGCCCGATTAAATCTTGGTCTGAATCGGAGGTCATTTCAGCAAAGAGCTCATCATTCCTTCGTCATCACCCCTTCGGATCGCCCGTAAAAATCACGGAAAACCCTCAGGTCATGACTCAAAGCCTAAAAGAAAACACCCCGACGCCCTTCCAGGGGCAGCGAAGCGCCCGGCCTTGACTGTACTCGGCCAATTCCAAAGGTGCCAGTCAAACCGTCCAAGTCCATCCCCTCACCTCGACAATCCTGGGGCCCCTAAGACAAGCCGGATCAGATCCCCGCATGAACTGACCTCTCAGTTTTCTACACCCCCAGGCTTCCCGTCTGGCCAAAAGACCCCCGTTCCTCATGAAAAGCGCCGACCTCATTGACCGCATTGTCAAAATCTCTATCCATGGGTTATAGCAAAAAACGATCCATAAATGCCGACGTGGCCCACCGAAACACCCAGCGTGCCAATTGAATTCGTACCTTGGGGATGAGGAACAAAAGTCCTCCAATCCCGGTCAATGGCCCAGGGGTCATCATGAAGGCCATCGACACTAATAAGATGGCACCTTCGCCAATACGTTGCATCGGAAATCCTTCTTGTGCCCACTCGGTGCGCACGGTTCGCCACCACTGGCGTCCGGAATAGCGCGCCAAGAAAAATCCGGTCAAGGACGAGAGCACGGTGAGGCCAAGGGTCCACCCCCATCCCAGGAAGTGGGCAAGAACAAACAAGGCGATCACTTCAGCTATAGGAACCAGCAAGAACACTAACAGCAACTTCTTAAACACGGCCCGCCTTCTTTAGTCAAACCTCCAATGGCACTCTCAAAACGTCCAATGTAGCTCTCTTCCATCATACACTAGTGTGGTCCGTCGACGAGAGCAGGTTTGTCTACGAATCCATCGAGAGTGGATGCAATCGCTGATCTGGTGGAGGTTCCGGGCCGTTGTTGACTAGCCACCAAGAGACGATCGCACTAAAAAAGGCCGTCACTGCCATCGGCATGTAAGGCCATCTGGCGTATAGATATCCGCCCGGTAGCGGTGCCAAAGCGCCCGCCATCTCCGTGACCAAATTGTAGACACCGTAGGCGGTCCCTGCTTCCTCCGACCTCACCGTTCGCCCGACCGCAACCCCAGGAAGGCCTCTGGCTCCTTCTCCCCCCCCTCTAAGAACGCCTGAAGCCATGGCCCAAGCAAACGAGGAAGGATTCCAAAGCAACAGCACCCAGCCGGCGGTAACAAAACCGAGGCCATAGCCTAAGGCGCGTGGCAATCCCACGCGCTCCCCGATCCGCCCCCAAAGAGGGGCGCTTACCGTGCCAAACAAAATCCCGGCCGAACTTAACACCCCGATGGTCTCAATCGGCAGATGACCGGATTCCTTGAGATAGGGCACGACAAAGGGCCAGGTCAGCCCTTGAATGACCGCCAATCCGCCAGAAAATACCACCCAACGAAAAAAACGCGGACGACTTTTCGGCCGCCACTTCAGCTTCACCGACATCGAAGGCGAGGGCGGATGTCGATGAATGGGAAACACGCATGCCGTGGAGGCGCAGTACACCACCCCACTAATCACGAAAACCAACCGATACGAATAGTGCACCGCCAAAAGGCCACCAATGGTCGGGCCTACCACCATGCCCATCCCAAACACACTCATCACCACGTTATAAGCCGACGACAAGTTCTGAGGCGAGGCCTCCTCGAGAACCACGGCTTGCAGAGCGGGAGTGGAAAAAGCAGAGCCGAAATACAGCACCACACCGGGAATAAGCCATTGCCAGTGCGGAGCTAGCGCAAACATAAACGGAGCCGGAATCGCCACTAACCATCCCCAGACCAAAATCGACTTGCGCTCCACGCGATCGGCCACGTACCCACCCGGAAAGACCACCAAAGCAGTCGCTATGCCTGCGATGGTCGACAACAGGCCCACGGCCACGGCGCTACCACCCAAGTGTTCAATATAAAGCGGCCACAAAAACCCATAAAACCCGAAGCCTAGTCCCCAGAGCCCCTGCGATAGGGTAAGCCAAGTTAAATCTCTTGTCAGTCCAATGTGACGCATCTTGCCTGGCCTCCCGCCGTGAACCCTACCCTACTTGTACGCGGGCAAGTCCAAATCATGCCCCGGCGGGGGCTCCCAGGATTTGGCTAGGCACTGGTGGTTCCGAGTGGCAGCAATCGGTCATACGGTAATAACACCATCGGAGTCAACGCTCGCCCTGAGACGAGATCGACGATAACGACTCCAAGACAGGAGACCGAGGAATGCAGCGACAATTGCTAAAGTCCAAAATTCACCGAGCAGTGGTTACCGAGGCCAACTTACACTATACCGGCAGTCTTACATTAGGGCGGCCGCTGGCTCAAGCCGCCGACATCTTGGCTCATGAATTTGTGCACATCACCAACGTCAACAACGGCAGGCATTGGGTCACTTATGTGATCATCGATTGCGACCATGACAACACCGTGTGTCTCAATGGAAGTGCCGCTCGACATTTTATCCCAGGCGATCCAATCATCATCATGGCATACGGATACTACGGTCAAGACGAACTCGACTTAGCTCGACCGCGCTTAGTGTATGTCAACCAGAACAATGAAATTACTCAAATCGTGACATCAGAGCCTCCCTTTGAAAGCTGGGAGTCCCCGGCATCACCAGGTCCCGGCCTCGGTACCGTCGCTAAGTGACGATAGCGGCCAACCGGTCTCAGCCGTCAGATCCCGGCAAATGCCTTGTTTTACCGGGTATTTGCCGGGTTGAGTCCCGAGTGATTGGACCACTGAAGTCTCACTTTACGTGACCCTTTTCGAAGCTGACTAGCTTTGAGCACGGTATTCGTCCGGGACCATGGTATCGCTGGAAGCGGCATGCCCTGGAGAGCTTTCCTCATTAGTTCACCGAATCCCAAGATCTCGAGCGCCAAGCTCGCGAACCCGAGGAGCCACTTCCCGACATTAGGATAGGAGACGGCCGTTCGCTTTATGGAACGGATCGATCTCGTCACCTGGTTTGATCCCCCTTTTCTCACCTGTACAGGTAGCTGATGGCCAACGCATAATACCCTGTACATAGCATTCACAAGTAATTGTCACTCTCTATATTCAGAACAAGCTTACTCGACTACCTGCATTCAGGGGCTGGGCGCAAAGGCACGGACGGCGGGCGGTGCGTTTCGGAGAAGGATTCGGGTCGGCGGTCCAGTCCATGGTTGTATACCGTGTCGACTCCCTCCAGGTCAGACCTCTGATCGTGGAGATCAGGCCCGATAGTATGCCTCGGGCTAAACGGATCACGGTCATAGGCATCCAAATTTTCCGCGGAACTAGTTGGGGTGAAATTTTGGGCGAGCCCTCTTTTCGGTGCCTGACACCCGAATTCTTTACTGAAAAAAGGGGGAGAAGTCCATTTTACCCGGTCCTGAAGCCCTTGCGTACCGCGGCTTTTCCAGCAACAGAAAAAGCTAAAAACGGCGTAAACACAAGGGGTTGCCGAACTTTGACGGGGTCTTGCCCCCCTCCCCAAGTCAGTGCTGTCCTGCCCAAGAACACGACATTTGCGGGAAAGACACTCTTTCCTGAGCCGGTCCGCGACAAATTTTCCTCGCTCGGTCTCTGTTGGCTACTCCGCTATAATGGAGTTAACAACTATCACGTAACGATCAACATCCGAAAGCGAGGGACACCATGGCCATCAGCCTCGATCTCCTACACCATATTACTGACGACGAGTTGGTGCACCTCTCCGAACGGAATCCCGGCTACCAATTCGAGCGGACGACG
>DAHXNH010000126.1 GCA_027365485.1 Clostridiales bacterium | reverse complement strand
GGGTGGGCGGCCCCACGTATGGGCAGCGGACAAAATAGCGCGGGTTCCTCACTCTTCTTTAGCCATTTCTGACGCCATCTCGCCGTCATTTTTGGCTGATACCAATCGGCCCAGTTGTTCAAAAATTTGATTCCACATCGGTGGAGTTAACCGTCCGCTGCGGGTATTACGCTGGGAGCAATGATAGCTGGCCAATAGCCAACGTTTATCCCGGTCAAAACGATAGACGCGGCCATGCTCAAATACCGGTCGTTTCTTCAGACCCTCCCCCATCTCCTGAAGCCATCGAACATAGCCTTCAAATGCCACCCGGCCCAGGGTTAGCACACCTTCTGAGCGAGGCAGCAATGTGAGTTCTTGGTGCAAGTAGGTTTGGCAGGCGTTGATTTCATCACGCGAAGGCTTGTCCCCGGGCGGGGCGCAACGCACCAAATTAGTGATGTACACGTCACGCAGAGTCAGCCCATCATCCACCGCAGTAGATGATGGGCTATTGGCAAACCCGTATCGAAACAAGGCATCATAAAGCCACACGCCAGCGGCATCCCCGGTAAATGGTCGGCCGGTGCGGTTGGCGCCATGGCGCCCTGGGGCGAGTCCGATGATGACGATGCGTGCATTCGGGTCGCCAAATCCGGCCACAGGCTTTCCCCAATAGGGCTGGTCGCGATACCGCGCTTGTTGCCCCTGGGCGGTCTCACACCATGCTCGCAGTCGTCCGCAACGATCACAAGCATGGACTAACGACGCCAAGCCAGATAACGATAATGATTGCTCCATATGCATAGTATAGCTTAGAAAAGAAGATGTCGAAACCAAACCCCGAGCGCAGGCGGCCAAAGGCAGATGAAAAGGGCCTCCCCACCCCACCCCAACCCGTCGACCGAGTTGGCCAACGTTCACTCGGAGGCAATCATCCGTGAGGCGGCGCCGTGACTTCATCCGAACCACCAAGAACTTTCGTCCCCAATGACCCGCTTCGGCTTCGAATGAAGCGTCAATGCGGGTTGAACTAAGGGTTTAGCCCTGTGCTCGAAACGATTGTTCCTCCGTTTGCGATCTGGGCACGATAAAGGAAGACATGGGGTCTCTTCGGTCTGTCGTTGTGAGATCTCTTGGGTCGGTCCGAGCTCCCTAGTGCCTAACCTCGCGGCCGGCAGCCCCTAGCCCGGTCTTGGATGCGTATGAGATACCGTTTTGAGGTTTCCGGCCGAAGAGGAAGAGCCCAGTGGAGGAGGATCGGATGACACTCGGCCAAGATTCTTTCGTCCCGAAATACCAAGGCCGAGTCTTTAGTGCCTACGGTTCGAACGTTAGCGGATTTGAGTCATAGCGATGCTAAAGTGGTTGATTTCCGGAAAAATCGTCAGCAACGACACTCGTTTTCCGATTCGTTGCATAGTTCTAGAAGAGCAGAGTGTGCCTGGATCAAGCGACCGGGCGGAGGGAAGGAAATTGAGCAACTCTCCCGCCTGATGACGGACTGCTCACGCTCAACGTCATAGGCTTTCTGGGCAAAAGGCAAGGAAGTACAAAATTGGCCCCTCAGAGGAGCAAAAGGCCGTGCACAACGCTATTCGTGACCAGTTCAATCCGCCGTGGCCGGAAGCGGAAAGAGCGGGCGTATTGAATCAGCAGGGACATTTGCAGTGGAACTCGGCTAGCCTAGAGGAACATCCGTTGCATTGGAAATGGTCCGCTGTCATTCCGGCTCACAACGAAGGACGCACGATCGCCCAGGTTCTGCAAGCAGTGCAGGAACTACCGCTTGATCAGATCATTGTGGTCGTCAATGGGTCGATTGACGATACCAAGGCGGTAGCGGAACGCTATGGCTGTCGCGTGTTAGAATACGACTCGGTGCTGGGTCACGATATTGGCCGGGCATTGGGGGCAAAATCAGCGATCGAGGCGGATGCCGAAGCGGTGTTATTCATGGATGCCGATATCATCGTTCGCAGTCATGAGTTAGTTCCATTTCTCTTGGGCGTAGAGCGAGGCCTGGATGTGGCGCTTAATGATGTGAGTCGCCTAGCGCTGTTCAATCCACAACATCCCGTCAATATCGCCAAGGCCTACTTGAATTGGGTGCTAGGTCGCTCAGACCTAGGTTATAGCTCCATGACGGGGATCCCTCACGCCCTTAGCCGCAAAGCCATCGAAGCCATCGGCTGCGCGACACTGGCAGTGCCGCCACTGGCCCATACGAAAGCGGTGCTGGCGGGTCTCAGCGTAGGATTGGCCGGCCCCGTGGATGTCGTTGCCAGAAACCGAATCCACGGCGTGGATTCCCGCTTCAGTTCCGCGCAGTTGGAGCACATCATCTTGGGCGACCATTTAGAGGCTCTCGCCTATCTGGTCCGCACACGCGGAGTCCGAGGAGGCTTTACCGATGGGGAACGGGAACGCTCCCGCATCGGTCCTTTTGAGGCGAGGCCGCCGGGATCTCTGGCGAGTGCCCCGGCGACCCGAGCAGTCGTACCTCACGGATGGGCCCAGAAACTTAAATCTTCTGGAAGTGATCTACATCCAAAACAAAGATGACCGCGCCTCCGACCGACACGGTGACCGGAGAGACGTACGCGTCGGGGTGCATCGAACCCAGGTCGGGCTTGTGCATGACGTCGCGACGATGACAATGACGAGAAATCAGGTCAATGACGGAATTGACCGCGCCGTCGTCTACGCCGGCCATAATCATGACACTGCCACGCTGTAAAAATCCTCCACGAGTCTTGACACTGGTGTGGGCCACCTTGCCTTGGCGAAGAGAACGCGTGACCTCGGTGGAGTCTTGGTCTTGCACTATGGCTACGATCATTTTCATCACTGGGCCTGCTCCTTAAAACGTGGACGGATATCCACGCTAGATTTTTCCTGGTTGCACGTGTTCCGACTCCCATGACGCTTGGTACTGCGGGGGTTAACACTTCCCAGGCGTAACTTTCCGAGAAGCCCTCGGTAGTGAAACTCATTTAGGATTTGGTGCCCCTCAGCTTGGGCCAAGTTTTTCTCCGCATTTAGACCGCGGTCTACGCTAGGACCGCAGTTGGAGCAATGCTACGTCCGATCCTTCAAAGTTAAATGGTGTTTCTTCTGGCCACAACAAGAACACCATTGACTCGAGGGATAAAATGGACGCACTTCCTGCGCCTCGACCCGTATTTTCTCGCGCATTGTACGAGCCTCTGCTTAACCGCATAAATCCTGGATTTTGAATCACGTGGATGAGATGGCAGTTCTTGAGCATCCCTCATCCCCAGGGTAATTAAAAACTGGCGGATTGCTGATGTTTCTTCTTGAACTTAGGCCGTTCTGCAAACCCTTTGAAGAATCTTCGATACGCCGTTTCCGCATTGACGATCGCTGTTTTCTGAGCTTTCGAAGAGACATCTTGAGTCCACGGATAGGCGTGGGCATCCTCCCGCTGGACCCACCGGTCAAAAGCATCCGCGGACAGAAAAGGTAATCCTGGGTGGGACCGTGCTCTGGGTGGGTCGCCACATACAAGTGATACCGGTGCCCCCCGAAGGTTTGATCCACCGGTTGGCGCTGCTCTAGCGTCGGGTGAATTTCCGTCCGGCCCGCTTTTAACATCAGGATCCTCCACAATCTGAGTGTTATACTTCCGTAACCCATCCATCTGCGCGGAAAACCCATGAAGATTGGACCCAAGATCTTGTACGAATCCTTCTTGGGGAGACAAGGCCCCGTTAGTGATCCCACGAGGTCCATCCCCCGACTCTTTAATAAATCCGCCAACCAATCGAACCCGAATCGAATCGACCGATCTTGGTGCGCCACCACACTTCGAGAAACCTTTCCATCCAGTGCATCCGTGCACCAATCATTCCAAGCCTTCCACCTCATGCTTTCGACGATAGCTCAATCCACTTCCCACGGCCTCGAGCCCCCAACCGAGGACGCAGCCCCGCCTGTTAGCGAAGGTTCGTAAACACTGGACTCGATTGACCCGGTCATCTTTCTGGGCGCGATGAGAAACTCGCGCATTAATCACAAAATACCGATCATCGTCAAGCGTCTGAACGCCTTGATGCTCCAAATATTGTCAGTGGGTATAATATCTCCGATTGCTCGGAACGCGGTGGGATTTCAATCAACCCGAAGCATCCCAACGTTCTGACGTCTTTACCGTCATGCCCAACATTTAGGTGAATCCATGCCTCCATTTATGAATCGTTCGCAGCAAGCACTTCTCTTAGGCCCATTACGACCGACCGAGGCATGATCTCCTACCATGATTGGATGGCCTCCCCTGAGACGAGCGAGAAATGGTAACTAGCGCCGTTCCGAGTGTACTCCGAAGTCGCACCAAGGTGAAGTGGCATAGTTAACCTGGCGCCATTGAGACCATCGGCAATCGATGCCATCTTTTCCGCATTTCCCCTCTATCAATATTAGCACTCCGCTTGCAGTACGGCATAGGGTAGGCCATGGATTAGGCAAATTGGCCAGGGACATCGAAGGCCATAAGCGGGGGGGCAGAGGTAATGTGCGGAATAGCGGGCTGGATTAATTGGGAACGGGACCTGGGGGCCGAGCGGAGCAGCATGATAGCCATGGCAGAAAAGATGGTGTGTCGTGGCCCGGATGCCGAAGGATGGTGGGCCCATGGTCATGCCGCATTTTCGCACCGCAGGCTCATTGTTGTCGACCCGGACGGCGGGCAGCAGCCCATGGTCAGGGAACGATCGGGTCAGCATTATGTTTTGGTCTATAACGGGGAAATATACAACACCGTAGAACTTCGACAGCAACTCACCGCGTTGGGCCACGAGTTTCGCGGCCATTCGGACACGGAAGTGGTTTTGGAGGCGTACCTGGAATGGGGCCCTGCCGCAGTCGAGCGATTTAACGGGATTTTTGCTATTGGCCTTTTGGATGAAGGCCGCCGAACACTGTGGTTGGCGCGTGATCGGATGGGTGTCAAACCGCTGTTTTGGGCGGTTCGCGGTCGTGACCTCATCTTTGCGTCTGATCTTCGGGCGATGCTGGCCCATGAATTGATCGAACCCGAAGTCGGCCCCGACGGGCTTTCGGAAATATTTGGTCTGGGGCCCGCGCGCACTCCGGGTCACGGAATCTTCCGAGGCATTGATGAATTAAAGCCCGGCCATTGGATGGAATATTCAACTCGCGGTCTCAGCGATCACGTCTATTGGACGCTGCAAAGTCACGCGCATGAGGACGATCTCCCCACCACCATTACCCACTTGCGGGATTTATTGGAAGACACTGTGGTGCGGCAATTAGTAGCCGACGTCCCGGTGGTTACTTTGCTGTCAGGGGGACTGGATTCGAGTATTGTGACCGCGATTGCGGCCAAAGCCTTTGACCGGGTCAACCGGGGGCCGCTTGATACTTATTCCATCGACTTTGTGGATATGGGGCGCTATTTTCAATCGAACGGGTTTCAAACCAACCTCGACGCCCCTTGGGTGGAGGTCGTGTCTGAGTACTTGGGCACGCGCCATCATCGCGTGGTGCTCGACACGCCGGAATTGGTCGATGATCTCCTGCCCGCCCTTCACGCTCGCAACTATCCCGGCATGGCCGATGTGGATAGTTCACTACTGACGTTTTGTCGTGAAATTAAGCGCGATGCTACCGTAGCCTTATCGGGGGAAGCGGCGGACGAAATCTTCGGCGG
The DNA here is from genome assembly GCA_027365485.1 of Clostridiales bacterium. Classification (GTDB taxonomy): domain Bacteria; phylum Bacillota; class Sulfobacillia; order Sulfobacillales; family Sulfobacillaceae; genus JAMCVM01. Next base: position 2,921 of record DAHXNH010000126.1, on the reverse strand, counting down.
CTACCCCTGGTTTCACATGGAGGGTGCACTTCGGGCTACCACATTTCCCTGGGCACGCACCCTCGATCGGCGTTTGGCCGTTTGGTCCGAAGAGCTTCTTGACCTGACTCATTTAGCCGACTATGTGCACGACCGATACCAGCAAGCTCTAGCCGAGGTGCCGCGTTTGGCCGGTGAGCCTCGCGATCAAGCTCGGCTGCGGGAAATTGCCTACCTCAGCATTACCCGGTTTATGCCCACCTTGCTTGACCGTAAAGATCGCATGAGTATGGAAGTGGGGTTGGAGGTCCGCGTACCCTATTGTGATCATCGCATTGTCGACTACGCATGGAACATTCCTTGGCCATGGAAGCGTTTGGGTGGCCAATCGAAAGGCATCCTGCGTCAGGCAGTGGCCGACCTGTTGCCGCCAGCGGTGGTCTCGCGACAAAAAAGCCCCTACCCTTCCACGGTCAATCCCTCGTATCGTGAGGCCATGCGTGCCTGGCTTCGGCAGACTTTGGCTGAATCAGACTCTCCGTTGAAGCCCTGGGTAGATCATGAGTTTCTCAAACGCTTGACCGATGGTCAAAACGAAGTAGCCGACATCCCCTGGTTTGGTCAACTAATGGGCACTCCTCAACTCTTTGCATTTTTGATCCAATTGGACCATTGGCTACGGACGTATCACGTTCGGATTCGGGGATAAGGGTGGCTAGCCAGGGATGCCGGTTTCTTAGGAGAATGCTTGCTGATGCGGATCCCGACCGGTCGCAGAGGACGGGGCCGCAGATAGTTCGGGGGCGAGCAAAAAATCTTGAACGGAAAGCAATACACGAAAATCCTGCCATCGTTCAGGCGCGAGGCCCGGTCGAATCGCGTCCACATCAGACAGTTCCGGCTCCGACAAACGGATGAGATGTTGACGAATAGGACGAGACAGGTCCGCCCAGGCCCAAGGCACGTCGAAACGGACAGCAATAGCGATGCTTCCGTTTGCTAGCTGACTAAACCCTCGAACTGCGCCGTGTAAGGGCTCCAGTCCGGTCTCTTCGGCTAATTCCCTTTTAGCCGCTGCCACCGGGTCGAAATAGCCGAAGCGGATATCCTCGAGGCTCGGCGAGCCGCCGATGGGTTGCATCACATTCGGTTTAGAGCTTTTCGGATGCGTCAGTCCTATGATGGCCAGGCCATCGGCAGTAATCACCCAAGCGCAAGCGGTGACGATTCTGACGTGATAGGGATGGCCTGGCTCTAGGTAGCGCCGGCTGAACAAAAAATGGGCGAAATCCGTGAAGCGCGTCTCGATACGAGTCTCCCCCTGCCTGTCACATCCGTCCCGATCTACCGCCAGGACGGGCCCGCGGTAAAAATGAGGACGATCAAAAAGGACTTTGGACCAATGCAGATTTACCTGATCTAACCATTCCGGGGCCAACTGCCACCGTGTCGGGGACACTCGCACCACTAGTCGATCTGTGGGCTTCCATGTCATAAACTGCTCACGCTCGCATCATCCTTTGTGTGGAGACTTTTTCCGTCCCTACCTAATCGCCGTCAAAAACGCTCCGCGCGCTCCGCCCCCACAAAGTCGCAAACAACCAAAAGCGCACGAAAGCCCCTACGATCAGATTCCACTCTAGCCTGAACACGCCAAACTCAACGCCTTGGGATTTTGCCTTATCCCAAGGCCACTCGCAATTCTCATGGGCTAAGCGTACCATACATAGGGACAAACACCCAAAACCGCAGGAGGCTTTATGCACATGCCAAACACCTATCGCTTGATCGACATTCGACCCGATCGCTTTCCCGATTTACTACCATGGTCCCCGGTCTTGGCAGAAACCGCCGCGCGACGCGTGGCTGCTACCAACATGCCAGCCATTTTGTTGCGTAGTCAATCAGCTTATGTTCTTTTGGGTCCCCAAGATCGACGTCTGCCTAAATTGAGCGACGGGCTGCGTTGGCTTAAATCCCAGGGATTGCCGGTGTTGTTCCGCGTGGGTGGAGGCTCGGCGGTGCTTTTGGACCACCATTGCGTCAGTTTTGCAGTGATTCGTCCATCGCGGGATTTAACCGCATGGCGGACAAATTTTATTGACATGACTCAAGGAGTGTTGCGAGGATTGGCTATGCTCGGGGTGTCGGCCCAATTTGGCGAGGCTCCAGGTTCTTATTGTCCGGGCCCGTACGATCTGCTAGTGGCCGGGAAAAAGGTGGCTGGCGTCGCTCAGGCGATTCGCGGAGGGTATGCAATGGTCAGTGGCATGCTCATTGTGGACCAAGACCCAGTAGCGACGACTGCGCTGCTTCAGGAGTTCTACGACCGTGCTGGAAAGGTTCAGTTCCTTCGTTCCGAGGCGGTGGCCGAACTAGCTTCGTGGGTTCCGGTAACCGTTAACCAGGTGTTTGACGCGATCATCGGGGGATACTCGCAAACCGACGTTCTCCATCAAGACCCATTGACTCAGGATGAAATCATATTGGCTCAGCGTTTATATCAAGAACGCAATCTGGCTTAGCCGCGGCACGGACGTCGCCATTTCGATGGTATAGGGCACGGGGATCAAAGTTGACGGTTTGTTGCCAAAGCCATGGGCGTCTGTAACCCTTGCTACGTGATGGTCCAAGCACTATGGGGCGGTTTCCTAACCATGGAAACTATGCTCTGCAAGCAGTTTGACACTCCCCTCCCTGAAGGGCGGGGATTCTTACGAGGAACCCACTCATGTGAGCTTTACTCGCAAAGGGTGAGCCAAACACCCGCTATCCAGTCGCCCGAAGGTCTCTGGTTACTTGACGTGATGGTTCGCCGAATCCTGTTTACGTCTGGTCTTGACGACGCGATCCATTTTACGTCTCCCACGATTGCGGGAGACAACCGCCAACGTATCCAATTTTCAAAGGGCGAACATAACGTGAGTATAGCACGAAGTGAC
>DAHXNH010000110.1 GCA_027365485.1 Clostridiales bacterium | reverse complement strand
CGGCCTGACCAAGTGTGTGCCTTACTCTTGAGCTAGCTCATTCGTCGACTTCATCCATCGCGGCCTTCATTGTCCCGGCATCGCGGCGGGCACTGTGCCATGCTCTCAACGCATAGACCACCGGACCTCATTACCACTACGGCCCGAACATCCCTCCATTCCGACGCCAAAGCCAAATAGTCGCAATTGAAAGATAAATACTTTGACGGGACCTTGGGGATCCGGTAGGCACCGCCTTGAGCGTATCCACCAAGGCCGATATCCGTGGCTCGCGCAGGCGAGCATACTCTGCCATCGTTTCTCCGTACAAGCCCGGGGACCCATGCTGGTTTCTGGGCTTGTCACGTCTCTTCAAGGGATTTTGCAGTCAAATGGTGAGCAATCCCGGTAACCCTCGCCTGCACGTCTTCTTTGGTATGGCAGGCAATGGCAGTTCACTGGAGGGACAGAGTAAGCTCCTCTCTGTTGCTGGACCATGGGTCCGCTAGACGCCTGAAACCCGGAATGCCCTTCCCCATGTACACGGCTTTCCCATGCTCGGTTCCCCTAAAGTATCCGCCATCTTAGCGCTCTTATTTCGCGAATGGCTTCGCCCAGCATCGGCAATTCCTCCTCCAGATGGTCGACAAAGTGTACGCAGCTCTGGTGATCCACCCCCGGACTGCCCTGGTTGGCCAGGACTGCTGCCGCAGCCCGCCTCAGATTCCGTGGATTCCACACTGTGTCGGCGAGACTATGTCATTTCTTGATTGCCATCTTCGTTTCCTCCACGAAGCGCGGAAGACGCCCCTTTCGAGGCATGGCGGTCGTTCGGTCCAAAGACCAATCTAGTCTTGCCAGGGCCACTCCTCAGGTGAGAATCCTATCGAAATGGACAGCCTTCGCCTTCCCTCGGGATTTTGTTGTCCACCAAGGACTTCGCTACGATGCCGTGCTCCGACTCCTTGTTTCACCCGATGGTGAGGGATTGGCGGTCGTTGCCCGAAGCAGGGCGGCTCCTCACCAACGAAAGGCCACCCAGGGCTTCACAGTGCGTTACCGCACCGAGATTTGCCTGAGGCCAACCAGATGCTCGGCCGCTCCCTAACCGCTAGGGAGCGGCCTTTTGGTGCGGATCGTCGTACCGATCGTGACCTATTGGGATCCCATAACAAACCCCGCTCGGCCAACTGCCGCGCGGGGTTCAAAAGTTTGGTGCGCCCGAAGGGACTCGAACCCCTGCTTCAGGCTCCGGAGGCCTGCGTGATATCCACTTCACTACGGGCGCAACTACCGTTGAATCTTAACACGAGAGCTCGGCAAATACAAGAATCATAGGCGGCATGTGCGTTGGATGCTACAACACAACAACATCTAAAACCGACCATTAATTAGGAAATGTCCACCTTGCTCACTTCACCAACGAAGGCTCGGATGCCCCATAGGGATCACGAGGGTCCGGTGCTGCCACAGCTAAGCCGCATGATTGGGCCAGCATGCTTCGGCTCCCCAGGCTCTCTTCAGTCGAACGGTGCGGCTCTCGTCATGAGTAGGTTCGCGGGTCGGTGTAGACCATGGTCTTTAGTGGACGCCTTTTTTCGTGTCAATCTTTCCAACGCTCGTTGCAGGGGAAATCCAGGCAAGATACCTCCAAATATTGATAGATCAATCACCGTTTAGATAGTCAACAGGAATAGTTTGATCCAGAAAACCATTTTGTAGTATCATCATAAACGAAATACTTTTTCTCGCTAACTATTCGGAGGAGGGTGCATCCATGGCCTCGGACATAGGCGAATCCCATTTTCCCGAAATCATTCAACGCCAAATCCGCTCTCTGGTTGAGGCGTTGGACCAACCAAATCACCTGGCAGAACCGGATCTTACCCTTTCCCAATGGCGCGCTCTTATTACCATTGGCGAGCACCCTTCCTCAGCGATCAATGCCGTGGGCAAACGTCTTGGCATTGGACTGCCCGCGTCAAGTCTTCTCGTTGACCGCCTAGTGCAATCGGGCCTGGTCAACCGCAATCGGTCGACCAAAGATCGACGATTGGTGCTGTGTTCTTTAACCGAATCGGGAAGAACCCTTTATCAATTAATAACTCAACGTCAGCGCCAATTGAAATCGTGGTTGGATCAGATGGATCCCGAAGATCTGAAGGCCCTGTCTCGCGGACTGACCGCACTCAGCGAGGCCTCCCAGCAACGCAGCTCACCCATGGAGGGATATCACTAATGGCAAATTCCGCCACCAATACCCGAACGGGCCAGAGGGCAACGGTTGTCGACCCCTTGGCAGGACTAGCCAGCCAAGTGCCAGAGCGCCAAATCGTCATGATTCTAATCAGCGTGATGTTGGGCATGCTACTTTCAGCCGTCGACCAAACCGTCGTGGGTACGGCCATGCCTCGCATCATCGCCGACCTTCATGGGCTTAAAGAATACGCCTGGGTCACGACCAGCTATCTTTTGGCCTCGACTGTCATGGTTCCCCTTTACGGCAAGTTAAGCGATATTTATGGCCGCAAACCCTTTTATTTGCTGGGCATGTCGTTATTCTTGCTAGGCTCAGCCCTCTCAGGCACTTCGCAAGATATGACCCAACTCATTTTGTACCGAGGCATTCAAGGGCTCGGTGCCGGCGCCATGATGCCTATCGTATTGGCGATCATCGGCGACATTTTTCCGCCATCGGAGCGGGGGAAGTGGCAAGGCCTGTTAATGGCCGTATTCGGCTTTGCCTCCATTTTAGGCCCTTGGGCCGGAGGCGCAATCACCGACTCTTGGGGTTGGCGCTGGGTCTTTTATGTGAACATGCCCTTCGGCGCCCTAGCTCTCATCTTTTGCCTCATCGCTCTACCCTCGGTCTATCGCAAGACCGAACATGTGGTCGACTACTGGGGGGCTGCCATCCTAGTCATCGCTGCCGTGCCCATGCTACTTGGATTTTCGTGGGCGGGCAACCAATACACTTGGGGTAATTGGCATGTCCTGGGCTGTTTTGCACTCAGCGTTGTCGCCTGGCTTGGATTCTTTTATTGGGAGTCCAAGGCACCGGAACCGATCATCGCCCCTTCGCTCTTTAAAAGCAGCATTTTTTCGATTAGCGTAGCCACTTCCTTCTTTGTTTCGATGGGAATGTTTGGCGCCATCATGTACATCCCCCTGTTCATGCAAGCGGTCGTCGGAGATTCCGCGCAGCGTTCCGGGATTATGCTGACTCCGATGATGCTCGGCTTCATGGTCTCCAGTATCCTCGGCGGTCAAATCATGTCGCGCACCGGGAAATACAAGGTGTTGACCGTAGTGTCGTTGATCATCTCCATCTTTGGTGTGTATCTCCTTAGCCGACTGACCGCAACCGCTAGCAACGCACTCGTAGTGAAGTACATGATCGTCGCTGGGCTAGGCATGGGGTCCTTGATGAGCCTGTTTACAATCGTCGTCCAAAATGCTTTCCCGTTCCGTCTCATGGGAGTAGTCACAGCGAATCTTCAATTCTTCCGGTCGATTGGCAGTACCGTGGGCATTGCCATTTTTGGATCTTTACTGACCAGCCGATTTTCCCACGAACTGCCCAACAAGATTCCAGCCTCTGTGGCCAAGGTCCTTCCTCCTCATGCCTTGCGATCCATTAGCAACCCTTCCGTGTTGCTGTCCCCAGCTGCCACCCAACAATTGGATAAGGTATTTCAGGGCTTTGGGGCCAAGGGCTTAGTGCTCGCGCATGAACTTCTCTTTGGCGTCCGCTCTGCCCTGGCTGCCGGCACTCAAATCGTCTTCTTGCTGGGCGCGGCCCTTCTAGTGATTGCCTTGATTCTTTCTCTGGGATTAAAGGAGATTCCCCTTCGCAAGGGGAATGGAGATAGTGACGAACAAGCGGCGGCTCAATCTCCAGTTGATTCGCGTACCGCCCGCGGCGTATTGGGCGTGGCGCTAGGCCTCGCGGTCCAGCAAAACCGGATCACCGATCCAGATCGAAGGCGGCTTGCCATTCAAGTGGCGCTTCGCCTCCTAGAACAGTATTTGCATCCAGAACATCCTAGCCTGGGGGGACGGAGCCCAGAGTCGTTGCCGCCAGATCGGCTGCAGCCCGAGTAGATCGGGAAGAATTTCTGTTCCAACAATAAGCTGGCTGCTCGGACATCAACCGACACGGCAGCCGCTAGCGGAGAAGGCTGATATCATGTCGTATCGTCAGAAACTCCCGATGGTCGCCCTCGCACTGATTGCCTGGACCGCTGGAGCCTGGATCATGCTTAGCCCATGGGTGCTGGGCTGGCAAAACCGCATGGTCCCTTGGCACATGGTCACCACGGTCCATTTTTGGACGGGCATGGCGATCATCCTCATCGCCCTGCTCCAAGGGGTTGCTCTACTCCCTCGCCGTCCTCATCAAAACAAGCCAAACATCGGGCACCACCCTGATTCGGCAAATGCTGAATCAGGACTCGTAGTTGGCGCCGCCCCACAGGTCAGCGAGGACGACATGCTGCTTTCTCTGGCCACTGCGCTATTACGAGAGATCTCCCTCAAGCCCAAGGAAAATGAGGAGGACTCGTCGCGATGAATCATTCTTCCATACCGCTATGGCCATGGGTGTTGACTATTTTGCTGTTTTTAGCTTCGGTCTGGTTAGTCCTGGCACCGACCTGGATGGGATACCGCCTCACCGCTTCAGACTGGGTGACTGCGGCCGTATTGGCCGGTTCCGCATTCGGCTTGGGATTTTGGAGTCTGGCGTTAGTCACTCCGAAAGGCAACGAGCATGATGCTAATTCGTAGTCTGCTGCCTCCGGTGGCGGGATGCGGGGCTTCTTGCCCCGCTCATTGCGATCGGGTCACGGAACCTTTGGTTTGCGCCCGCTATTCAATTACCGCCGAGTATCGTAGACTATTTTAGGGACTGTTACCTATCATCGAATAAGCGAGGTGCTTTAATGACTTTGGATCAATGGTGGCCGCGCTCTCTTGCGGGTCGTTGGTTTGGTGTGCGCAGCCTCAATCCCGCTCGGCAGCTCGCGTTAATTGTCGCTGGGAGCTTGGTGGTGGCGCTTTCCGCGCAACTAAGCATACGCCTGCCATTTACCCCGGTACCGGTGACTGGCCAGACTTTGGGGGTGCTCTTAGTGGGAGGCGCGCTGGGAGCTTGGATGGGTGGATTCAGCATTTTGCTCTACCTGGCCGAATCGGCGGCTGGTCTGCCGTTTCTCGCCAATGGGGCGCACGGTATGCCCTTTGGACCAACCGGGGGATATTTAATCGGCTTCATCCTCATGGCCGCAGTCGTAGGCTGGCTCAACGAACGCGGTTGGGGCCGGTCCTTTGCATGGTCTTTGGCTTCTATGGTGGTTGCCGAATTTGTTTTGTACGCAGTAGCCGTGCCTTGGCTCGGCTTTTATGTTGGGATGAACCACGCGCTCTCGCTGGGCTTCGTGCCGTTTATCACCGGCGATGCCCTAAAATTATTCCTGGCTGGCATCGCGCTACCTACAGCCTGGCGTTTGAGCCGAAGCTAATCTCCGGTGTATCAGCCCTTAAACCTTCGCATGCCTGGGAGAAGGGCCTTTAGATCGAAAGGGCCTTCTCCCCGGCGAGATCGCATCGAAGTCTGAGCCAAAAGTCCTGGCGCTAATGTCAAAAAGCCATGAACATCGTCCGACGGCGCGAGAAAACACAAATCCTTGATTGATGCCACGCCGAGCTGACGCAGGTGGTCTAGGTGATGGTTGCGCACAAAAGGCCAGTGGGTGCGCCTCGGCCTAAGCCTCATAGGATGTATACGTTCGCCATCTGAGACCGCCTCTACTCACAGATCTCATCTCAAGGCCACGCCGCCTCAGCATCGTACGCGTGCGTTCAGCATTTAGACCTCAGGCCTTGGTCCGGCTAACGACCGTACATTATTAGCGATTGGCTATGCCGAATGTTTGTTGTGCCCTTCTTTCAAAACCGTATTCATCTAGCGGCGGCCACTGCTATGTTCCCCATCGGACAGAACAATGTGTTCTCTTTATCAAATGCACCGTAAAACCCCTAGCTTTAGCTATGAAGATATAAAGCGCACGCCAGCCAGCGAAAGTTTGTCCGTGTAATACCATATCTTGGTCACTTCGTGCGATACTCACGTTCTTTTCTCCCTTTAAACATTTGGATACGTGGACGGTTTACTCCCGCCATCGTGGGAGACGAAAAATGAACCGCGTCGTCAAGACCAGACGTAAACAGAATTCGGCGAGCCATCACGTCAAGTCACCAGAGACCTTCGGCCGACTGGATAGCGGGTGTTTGGCTCACCCTTTGCGCGTAAAGCTCACATAAGTGGATTCCTCGCAAGAATCCCCCGGCTTTAGCCGTGGCGAGTGTCAAGAAAACATGCTGGCCTTTCCGACGGCCCGCTCTCTCAAAGACTGCTTGGATATCTTACCGGTCGCCCCCTTGGGTAAGGTATTGACGACGAAATACTGGACCGGGCACTTAAAACGGCTAAGCCGTGTCATGGTCATTCGCATTAGATCCTGTTCTAACCGGACCGGATCATGGGCTGGATGACGAGGCACAACAAAAGCCACGGGCTCTTCTCCCAACAGGTCATGGGGTCGTCCGACCACGGCGCAGTCCAGCAAAGCCGGATGTTCTAAAAGGATTTCTTCAACTTCCCGCGGAAAGATCTTTTCACCGCCTCGATTAATCAGTTCACGCAAGCGTCCATGGAGATACAGGTAGCCTTCGGCGTTAAAGCATCCTAAATCGCCCGTGCGGTACCACCCGCGATGATATCTTTCCAACGCCCATCGGTTCGGCCCCCAGCCTGGCTCGATGACTGCGGGCCCACGGATTTCAACCTCCCCTATTTGCCCAACTGGAGCCACCATTCCGCATTCGTCGACAATCCGGACCTCCGTTCCAACCGGCTGACCGACCGACCCCGGTCGCGAGCCCTCTAACGGATTAGCCGCGATTTGACTGGCTGCCTCCGACATCCCGTAGGTTTCAACCACCGGTATGTGCCACCGCTCGGTTAGGGCTGCCAAGGTGGAAGCAGGCAAGGGCGCCGAAGCCGACCGAATAAATCGAATCCGCCCGCCCTGCCTCGGACCGCCGTCGCCCGCCACCAAGACTTTGAGAATGGAAGGTACGAGATTGAGCCAAGTGGCATTCTCACGGTTAGCCACTAACCAAAATCGACCGGCATGAAAACGGTGGCTGACAATGACGGCGGCTCCGACCATCAGAGCACTTAACACACCGACCACTTCGCCGTTGATGTGAAAGAGTGGCAAAGGGGAATAACCAACGTCCTGGTCACTGAGTCGATGCACTGCAGCGATGTGACTGGCGGTGTGAGTCAAGGCCAGGGTGGGGAGGCCGACCGGTTTGGGATCGCCGGTGGTTCCAGAGGTGAGCAAAATTAAACCGCCGGATTCGCATCTCCTTGCCCAGCGAGCGCCTTGGGGCGGACGCTGCAATCGCCAATTGGCTCCGTCTCCGACAATACTGCCCCACGGTAATGGCGCTTCCCCTCCTCGACCGTCATGAATGAGCCAACGAGCGCCAGTTAAGGTCAGCACTCGAGCGCGGTCAGACGAAGGTGCCTGGCAATCGAGCGGCACCGCGACTGCATTCATGGATAATACCGCCAGCCACGCTAGGACAAACCGGTCAGGGCGCTCCATTTGAATCGCTACTCGATCTCCAGCCTGCACTCCAGAGGACTCTAGCCCACGAATGGAGCTCAACACCGCATCCTGTACGGCGCGATAGGAAAGCCATGGGCCTCCATCGTCTGCCAGAAGACAACAATGGTTGGGATCGCGCTGCACCCCGTTCTCGAGCAGGGCGCAAATGGCATTGGCTTTCACAATCCACTCCTCCTTCTAGATTAAGCATTCCCCTCGATCAGTCCTTTTCTTCACGGTGCTGTTCTTAGTTTTCAATCGTGTACCTTCTCATGGAGTTCACCCAATCCTCCGTCAGGTAGGCTGCCCCAGCAGTCCTAACACACACGGCGGTCGGCGATGTTCATTTTCCCCATGTCCATCCGATCCGTTTGCCGATATTCTCCGTCCCCTCCGAAAAATGCAGCGGTAGCCGATCACGGCACCCTATTCCTGGGCGGGGTTAATATCTATCGGCTTTGGAGAACACTAGTTCTCTGGACGCCATCGCTGATTTTCAAGCTCTTAGAACTCGCGAAAAAATAATCTAAACAAGTGCTAAGCACCGGCGACCGATCGGCGGCAGTACACCTCGGATCCGTTAAAGTTTTACACGAATTGGGGGTAATGGTCGGACTGATAGAGCCACGGGACATGCAAAAGGGCTGGCCTTCGGCCAGCCTCCCCCTGATCGAGGACTGGAGGGTCGGGATATGGGAGCGTTCCGGAGAGTGGCTGGCTCACCAGGCGCTCTCCGCCCTCGGCGGAGTGGGTTTGATGACGTAATTCCAGATGCCGTGAAAAGCGTTCCGTTCGATGTTCACCTTGGCGAGGGGCCCCCTTCGACACCTCGCGCACGGGTTCATACGTCCGGTCATCGAGAACTGCGTTGACGCTCCGGCCGGTCGTGGTGTGGACGATGTAATGAACCACGGTGTCAAAGCTCTCTAGCGGTTAAGGGCGCCAGTTGAGGCTAATAGGGCTGAAGAGCAATGGTGTCAGATTAGGATCCGCCGCATAATACGGAATAGCCCGTGAATAATGGACGTGGGGATGGGGTGGTTTCCATGTGTTGGCGAGGTTCGATGAATTTGGGGACGATCGATAAAGAGCCACGCACATTCGAATCGCAATCCCTCACTTTCGGGTGAACGCGCGCACGCTTCACCCTCGCATCGCATAGCGGTGCGAGGAACACCCCTAAGCACTCGCTGAAGGATGGCAGGATCTATGGGTTTGGCTGGCTCTAAACGCTGCGGCGCTTTTTCAAGGCATGCCGATTGGCCCGCGGTTTCGGTTGACGAGGATAGGACCGATCGGGAATGATCGGCACCACGTTGGCCTGCATGGATTCCACCAGGTTCCAATACGCCTGAATTCGACGGTCGGGATCGGGGTCCAACACGATCGTGATCCAGTGGGCTTTCCATAAGCCCACGGCGACAGGGGTGTTAAATTTATCCTTCGCATGTGTGCGGCGCACTTTGCCCCGCGCGCGACGTTCCTCCCATCGCATCTGGGCTTCAGGTTCGATCAGTCCCGCCATGTTACTGGTCGCGACGGTGGCCTGGTGCTCTTGGGCAATCACTTCGGGCCGAATACCTGAGAAAATTTCCAGTTCCCAGACGTTTTTCAGAATATCGTAGGGCGTCTCGACGCCCCAGCGCAAATGGTACACCGCTTCGGCTTGCTGGCAAGGCAGCAATGTGGCTGGCACATTGGTCATCAAGGTTTCTTGGTTCCTATTGGCCAACGTGATCTTGATCACGCGAAGACGCAGGCCCGTGCCTACGGGCCAGGGATTGCCCGCACGCGCCAATAAGGCGGCTGAGCTTAATATTCAGCTTCTTTTTTTACCCCCGTACTCGCCCAATCTAAACCTGATAGAACGCCTGTGGAAGTTTGTCCAAGCACAATGTCTAAACTCGGTCTATCACCAAACCTTTGCCGAATTTAAGCAAGCCATGGATGCCTCTTTAACGAAGACGGCAACCGACGACAAGCTGCAACTCGATACCTTGTTAACCTTGAAATTTCAACCCTTTAAGGCCAGCTAAAACGCAAAGTTGGACCCGCGCGCAGTATAGACCGCTAGCACCACAATATTTAAGTCCCAGGCGGTCACCGTCTTGACCCCGGAGCAGAGCGGACCGCATCGCGAAATCGTCCGGCCCCGGACTTTGGGTCCGGTTTTGTGAAATAGGGTGTCGAGCAACCACCGTTCCCGCAGGCCATGAAGTTGCTTGGGAGAGAGATAGTTCACCAAGAGATGGGCCCACACCCGCAGCAAGTCGGACGGTTGGGCCACCGACCTTCCCGACAAAAGGCCACATAGGCTTCATAGCGGGGCCGGTCGGCCCCGGCAATCATTTGCCACAGCCGTGTGCCGGTCCGACAGCCCGGACAGAGTACCCATGCAGTCAACCATTCGGTCACCCGATCGGCGCCGGGTTTGGCAAAGAGCCCGCGAAACACTTCCAATAATTGGCACCATCGTCGCAACTCTCTGTTCACGGAGTATCACCTCTACCGAGCGCCGGAGCATGCTCAGGCACGGTTGTTCAGCCACATTCTGGCAATTCGAAGAAGACCGAGGGGGTCGAGCCGGCATCTTACTTAGCCCTACGGCGTATACCACTGCCATCCCTGATATACCCCATGCAATTTCTGCTTAAGGCAAAGTACTGTTCTGTCCTAACTATCGGTGCAAGCGCCAAGATTTCAGCTCTAAACCCTGCCGTCGAGCCTTTCCTGCTATGGTCTGACGGGGTGATGACGACTTCTCCCAAACAACGCGTGGTTGGTCGCCACTTTTTAACCCGGTATCCACCGACGCGCTCCGGGCCGAGGCATCAAGCCCCGCTTCCGGTCATAAGCATGTCTCACGGGGGGATGGTTATGGATTGGAAATTGCTGTTTTCTACGTTTGCCCTCATCTTCTTTGCCGAACTTGGCGACAAAACTCAATTGACGACCATGACGTTGGCAGCCCAAAGCGATTCTGCCATGACCGTCTTTATTGGAGCGGCCACCGCACTGGCGCTTAGCGCGCTCTTGGGGGTGATCTTTGGCGAGGCCATCACCAAACTGATTCCAGCCAGTTATATCCATACCGGCGCGGGCGTAGCTTTTCTCGGCATCGGCATCCTGCTCATCTTGGGCAAGTTTTAGCGATACCCCACCGATACGCACGACCCATCATCCGAATGCCGTAGACAGATCCCCTGCCTACGGCATTCGCTTCGGCCGTTCCGACGGGCGGCGTTAGTTGGGGCATAGCTGTCCTAGGATGCCATTCGCCTGCTTGTCCCCGAAGGCACCGACAGTGGCGCTCGTCTGAACATCGTGTCGCCATGTCGGATGAACCAATCCCCGATGGCCGCTCTCTATTTCTTCTACCGACTCGTCACTCTGCCATTCGAATCTCCTCGGCACCGATCGAGCGTGCGACCCTCGCATTTTGGGCACACATAACTTTGATGGATACGGTCACACTGTTCTGGAAGGTCGTCCATCGGTCGCCATGGTCGTCGCTAGCCCGTGAGGTGGCATAGCCGACGAAACCGCAGGAGAAAGGAGGCACGGACTATGGGATGGTTCGACATCTTTAGGCGTCGTTCCGATCGTAAAGATCCTCCCAGTTCGACTCAGACCGTCTTGGACCACAAAGCCCCAACCAGCCGCAACGAAGCCATCGACCACGCCGTCGAGACCGTGAATTCAGCGACCACGGCGCAGGAAACTCTGAAGATTATTTTAGATCTCCACTTGAACGTGCTGCGCGACCTGATTTCGGAAACGCAGACGTTCCAAAAACGATTAGAAGCCTTCACCCAAGACCTAGAGACGAGACTCTCCCTCAATACGTTTTCGGGTCAGGTGGATGCCGCTTACGATCGCCTCAAAAACACCATCGGACAGTCTCCCGACATCATCTTGCGTCGGTTTTATATTGGGCGCAAGCAACAAATCCCCGCCTTATTGGTGTGTGAGGACGGACTTAGCGACAACCAGATGATCGACCAAGATACCATCTACCTTTTGCAGCGCTTCGAAAACGTACAGAGTTTGAAGGAAAATCCCGCCATCGCTCATCAAATTGTCCACGACTCGGTGGTCTCGATCGGCCATGCGACCGTGGAAACTCAGTGGTCCAAACTCTTGATCGATGTCATGGGAGGAAACACGCTGGTATTCATCGACGGCTGTTTGGAAGTCTTGGTATTGGATACGGTGAAATATCCCGCTCGCGCAATTGAACAGCCCACAACTGAACGTGCGGTGAAAGGGCCGCAAGAATCCTTTAACGAGGTCATCTTAACCCAAATGAATTTAATTCGGCGGCGTATTAAAGGACCTGCTTTAAGCTTTGAGCCGTTGGTCATGGGAGAGCTTTCGAATACGTCCATCATTGTCGCGCATGTTCAAGGCGTGGCTAATCCCGCCATAGTCTTAGCCGTCAAGGAGCGGCTGGCCTCACTCACCTTGGCCAATGTCGAATATGGCAACGAATTGTCGTCCGTGTTGAGCGATAACCCTTCGTCGCTCTTCCCCCAAGTTCGCTTTTCGGAGCGCGCCGACATCATCGCCCGGGATTTAGCGCTGGGCAAGGTGGCCATTTTGGTCGACAACACCCCGTATGCCATGACCGTACCTTCGACTTTTATGGACTTTTACCAAACCACCGATGACTACACCGGAAGTTTTTGGGAAGGGTCCTTACAACGTCTCATCCGGTTCATTGGCCTCTTCATCGGACTGCTCATGCCTCCCCTGTATGTCGCTTTGATCTCGGTCGATCCCGAACTTTTGCCAACCCGCTTGGTCATCACCATCGAGGCTTCACGTCTCGGCATTCCCTTTCCACCCATTTTTGAAGTCATCATCATGTGGACCATCATCGAAATCTTGCGGGAAGCCGCCATTCGCCTGCCCAAGGGGCTTTCTACGACACTAGGCACGGTAGGTGCCATTGTGGTAGGTACCGCAGTGGTCAAGGCGGCCATTGTCTCGGACCTTATGATCGTCATCATCACGCTCACCGCACTCGGCCTGTTTACCTCTCCGGTGTATTCCATGGCCACGCCCTGGCGGGTATTGTTTTGGTTTGTGATTATCGCGTCCTATTTTTTTGGCACCTATGGTATCATTTTAGCCGTGGTCGGCATCATTGCCCATTTGGCTAGTTTGGAAAACTTTAACGTGCCGTATTTTTCTCCGTTCGGTCCCCTCAATTTACGCGACCTGAAAGACTCGATGGTCCGATTTCCCTATAGTGCCTTCAAAAAACGCCCCGCCTATTTAGCGACGGTTAATCCAGTACAGCGCACAGAGCCTCAACGCACTCCGATGCCCCATCCGCCCATGGTCTCGATGCAACGAGAACGTTTAGATGACGACGTCTAACCTGCTCATACGGATAACTCTGATGATGGGGCTCACCCTAAGTCTTAGCGCCTGTTGGGACAATCGTCCGATCAATGACCGCATGTTGGTGCTGTCTATGGGATTCGACCCCGCCCACAAAGCTCATCAGTATCAAGTCACTTTCCAGGCGCCTACGCCCTCAGCGACGGCATCGAGCGACGCCGGCGGCGGTTCGAGCGGCAGTTCAGGAATGGAGGTATTCGACGTAAAGGGCACGGGGCCCGACTTAGCTGCTACCTTTAGTCAAGCCCAAGCACAAGTGTCTAAAGATCTCTTTTTAGGACAATTGATTTTGCTCGCGATCTCCACCAAACTACCGCCGGGGGAGTTGGCATCGATCATGAATTCCCTGACCCGCATCGGCACCCTAGACAAGACGCCTTTTGTCATTGCCACCAATCAGTCTGCCACCCAAGTCTTGGAACACACGTCGCCCCAAGCCCGCTTTCCCTGCTTTTACTTTCTGACCCTCTTTTCCTGCCCCACGTGCCAAACCGATTCGCTAGGAGTGAGGCTCTGGCAGTTCTTAAGCCGGGAAGCCACTCCCGGCGTGGATGCCTTTCTTCCCGTGGTCTCTACCGCACCTCAGGGATTTACCACGGATACGGTTGCGCTCTATCGCAAGTACCGTTATGTAACGACGCTCAGCCCGAAGGAGACTCAAATTTTTGGCATTTTGGAAGGGATTTCGCATAAGGCAAATTTCTATTTTCCCCGTTGGCAGGCAGACATCCGTGCGGTTAGTGGCGGGAGTCACCTCAGTACTGCCGTGATTCATGGCAAAGTGCACGCGACCATCAACCTGCGACTCACCGCCACCTTAGCATCGATCGGGTCGGTTACCGAAGATGCCCAAGAACTGTCCATGGTGGCTCAGGCCGCCTCTAAGCGCATCACCGATGACGCCCGCAGGTTAATTAAGAAAACCCAAGCCTTAGACGTCGACCCCTTAGGCATCGGGCGTATGCTCAGTTGGCAACATCCTCGGAGCTACGCCCAATATCTTCCGTGGCACCAAGAATATCCCAAAGTCGACGTCACCGTGCATTGCACCGTCACGATCAACAAAATGGGCGACATCAAATAAGCGCCCCTAAGGAGGCATTCACCCGTGTCGACTACGATGAAAAACCACGTCCCGCGATTGACCGGTCTGCAGTTTGCCACCATGATTACCTCTGGCTACGTCGCTCTTGGCCTTTTCTACTTTCCCAGAGAGGCCATCACCGCAGCGCATCGATCCGCTCCTTGGTCGATTCTCTTAGATGGCCTAGTGACGTTTGCATTGATGCACCTCTTGTTTCGGATGAACCGTTTGGCCCCGCATCTGCCGCTTTCGTCGCTCAGCCCGCTACTGTTCGGCCGACCGATAGCGTTTGTGCTAAGCCTCTATGCGATGGTGTATCACCTGCTATTGGCAATTGCCGTGGTGGTGCTCTTTTCATTTGTCTTGGGCAATATCTTCTTGCCCGACACGCCCATTTGGGCCATCGATGCGGCGATGGTGGCAACGGCACTCTATATGGCATGGCATGGTACTGTCGGTTTGGGTAGAACCATTCAAGCAGTTTACATTCCCGTCGCCTTATTGAGTATGCTGACATTCTTGGCCACGGTGAGTTTGATTCGTTATCCCATTTTGCTCCTTCCGTCTAGTCACGTGGCTGTCTGGCCGGTGTTAATCGGCGCTGAGAGGCAATACGCAACCTTCCTCGGATTTGAACTCATGGTCACACTCTATCCCGAAATTGCACCGGATCAACGCCCGCGAGCCGAGCACTATACCTACCTGGGCTTAGCCCTAGTGCTCACCATGTTTTTAATCATGTATGAGATCATCATCTCTAGCTTCGGCCCTGCTTTAACCGCACAATTGCGTTGGCCCATCGTCAGCATGATGCGCATTCTTTCCGTCTCTGGCTTTTTCATTGACAAGTTTGGCCTCCTAGTCGTGGTGCTGTGGACCATTTTGATCACTTCCTTTCTGTCCGTTCGCCTCTGGTGCCTGGGTCAAGACGCGACTGCCCTATTGCCTGGGAAACATCCCACCTCGTTTCGGCTAGTTCTCCTGGTGGGAGCCTTCATCGTCGTCGTTTCTGGCATCGCCCTACCGAATGCCAAAATTGTCGATCTCTTGATGGAACGCTATTTGATTCCTTTCGGGCTCGCTTATTTGATCACAGTCCCCAGTCTCGTCTTGTTGGCGGCCACACTCCGCCGGTCGACAGTGAAACGCATTCAGACGGAGTCTTCTTCATCGCCATGAATCCCGACGACGATGTCGAGAAGACAGCCGTGCACCGCAGAGCCAAAATCTCTTCATCGTGGTTACTTTGCATGGGCGCCTTTGGCTAACGCTTCTACCAGTTTTTGGATCATTAAATGCGCGACCGGCTCCAACGCTTTGGACTTCCACGTCGGACTTTGGTCCGGACCTTGGCCTTGGCCCTGGTAGATGATGCGGGTCGCCGACCCGGTGGCATTCAGGCTCACATGCACCGTCAGATCGAGTTCGCCGAACGTCCCAGCACCCGCAATCGTCATAATCAGTCGGTCCGGTGGGGCATCGGTAATCCAGCCTACTTGTCCCGCAAATCGCACTCGCATCATGCTAAGACCCAATTCCCAGACAATCCGGCACGCGAGATCGTTGGACGGGACTTCAATTCGCTCACATTCTCGAATCCCGGGCACGGATGCCGCCAGCCACTCTGGATTCGTCAGCGCCTGGTAGGTCTCTTCCACCCCGGCCGGAGCTAAGACCTCGCCTGCCACGTCCACTGCCATCGTCCCCTTCCCTCGGTTATGACTTGTCGTTGAGGCTTCTCTCGTGAGTCGTGGTCTACTGTGCGATAATACATACACGAAGTGGCGATGAAACATGCGCCAAAGTAAGCCAGCCAATGCTTCCCAACAGCACCTGTCGGTCGGTGCTGCAACATGATTGTTCAAACTATGGAGGCCGTTATGATGGATATGCATCGTCCCCAAGTCGACTCTGCCCTTCCCGGGGCAGAAGCCTACCTCGAGGCAATTTACGTGTTGGTAACCGAAAATCGTCAGACTCAAGCCGCTCGAGTCGCCGAGTATTTGGGGGTATCGAAGGTGAGTGTGTCGAGAGCTCTGACGCGCTTGGAAAAGCTTGGATATTTAGCCGAACGTGCTCCCGAAGTCCGTCTTAGCGCAACCGGATGGACGCAGGCCGAGGCCGTTGTCCGTCGCCACCGTCTGGCCGAGCGTTGGCTCGCCGACCGACTAGGCCTGGGCCTAGTGGAGGCCCACCGAGAGGCGGAACGATTAGAGCACGCCCTCTCCGAACGAGTGGAACAAGCCTTGTGGGAGGATTTGGGCAGACCCCGCACCTGTCCCCATGGCAATCCGATTCCAGGTTTAGACGATTCTGCGCTGACCTTGGTGTCCACTGTCCCGCTGATCGAGGCCGAACTCGCTCAGCACTATGTAGTCGACCGTATATTCGAGCAACTGGAAGGTCTGGAAGAACGTCTGCAATGGATCGACCAGGCGGGCCTAACCCCTGGGCAACCGTTCGTGGTCACCCGCTTGGCCCAATCCGATTCGCCGTTGCAAGTGGAGTTAGAAACAGGACGGCTAGAATCGGTGCCAACGGACGTCGCCACCCGGCTTTTGGTACGGCTCCGAGCTCTCGATAATTAGGGGCTCAATACCTTGGTGATAGCGGCTCGTCCCCAACCCGCTTCCTATCCCAAAGGCCGGGTGGCCTCAGAGCACCCGCTCGACTCAGCCCTTGATCGCCATGATCAGCACCCCATCCATGGGGTGGTCAGCAAGGCTTGGCCATTTTGTCTCAACCGCCGCTAAAATACGCCACACCCTCTTAGCCTTGCCCAGAATCTTAGACGCACCCACCTGGCGACTGTAAAAAATCCCTTCGCTTTAACCGGCTGAGCGGTTACCATGATAGGGTACGTACCCCCTTCGGGGGCCCGGAAAGGAGGGATGTTCATGGGCCGGTTAAGACTCACTCAAATGACCAGCAAATCGGGATGAGGCTGTAAGTTGGCTCCGGAGGAGCTTAAAATGGTCTTAGCTCAATTATCCCCAACCCCAGCCGATGCGCGGGTTTTGGTAGGCCACCAGACGCATGATGATGCTGGCGTCTTTCAAATCGACGAAAAGACGGCGTTGGTTCAGACGGTCGATTTCTTTACCCCGGTGGTCGACGATCCCCGGCAGTACGGAGCCATTTCCGCGACCAACGCTTTGAGTGACGTGTGGGCCATGGGCGGAACCCCGGTGACCGCGCTCAACCTTTTGGCCATCCCGGCAGACCAGATGACGGCGGAGACGGCCGCTGAAATCTTAAATGGCGGGGCTATGGTCATGCGACAATTCGGTGTGAGCCTGATCGGCGGCCATTCCATCGACGATCCCGAGCCCAAGGTAGGGTATGCCGTTACCGGCCTGGTTGATCCGCAAAAGATTTGGCGCAATTCGACCGCCGTGCCCGGTGACTTGCTGTACTGTACAAAACCCATAGGCACCGGCGTGCTGATTAAAGCCATCAAAGACGGCTCGGCGCAACCGGACTGGATCGAGGCGGCGACCGAGATGATGTTAGAGGCCAACTTTGCCGCGAAAAACGCTTTAGCCAGCATCGGAGGGCCGAACAGCTGCACGGACATCACTGGGTTCGGCCTGTTGGGCCATACCTGGGAAATGGCCCAAGGATCCAAGGTGACCATTCACCTCATAGCGGACCGCGTGCCTATTCTGAAGGGTGCCGAATCTTTGGCCTTGGCGGGTGCGTTTCCACAAGGAAGCATCAGAAATCGGGACTACGTCGCCGATCACCTTAAGGCTCCGGGCGTTTCTGACCATCTTCTGGCTTTGCTGTGCGATGCAGTTACTTCCGGGGGCTTGTTGTTTACCATCAACCCGGATCAAGAATCTCGGCTCACCTCGGCTTTTTCCGGCCATCACTTGCCGCTGTGGCGCATTGGGGAGGTTCATTCGGGGCCTTCGGCCATCGAGATTACTCAGTTGAGCTGAGGTTTCAGGGCAATCGGCTCATCGTAGCGCCCGGCCATTGGCGGGGCGCTACCTCTCTTCCAGGGGCACACGCAAGAACTTGGCAACCGCATCGGCCGTTTGGTTCGCCTGGCGCACGCAGTCAGGAATGCCCACGCCTTGGAAAAATGAACCTGCCGCAAAAATCCCTGGCGCGGCTAAAAGCGCCTGACGGAGTTGCCACATCCTTTCGGGGTGCCCGACGCTATATTGCGGCATCGATCGCGGCCAACGAAAGATCCGAAGATAGCGGGGCGGCTTATCGATGCCCATGGTCAATCGCATCTCGCGGGCCATCACCTGGGTCAGTTGGGCATCATCCCATGCGCTGACATCTTCACCACCCGCACGTCCAAAGAATACGCGCAGCGGCACTCCACCCGCGGCTTTAGTCCCCCATTTGCTTTGGCTCCAAGTACACGCTGTCATCGCCAAGCCCTCTCCCCTGGGCACCAAAAATCCCGTCCGATCTAAGGTCATGGGGATGTCTAGGGGGTCGTACACCGATGCCGCCACGGCAAGATTGGCATACTCAATAGACTCTAGCAGCCGAGATGCTGCCAGCGCTATAGGTTGCAACAAGTCCGCGCTAACGTAGGCCGGTGTCGCCAACGCCACACAGTCGGCCGTAAGCGAGGGTCCATGAGCGAAATGAAGACGCCATGGCCTGCCTTCCCTCATTTTTTCTATGCCGGCGACGGGCATGGCGATGTGCACCAAACCAGCCGTCAATGCCGCCGTCAGCGCTTCGATCAATGCCGACATGCCCACGTCTAAGGTTAAAAACGGGCTCTCGCTGACTCCCTTCGCCTGGGTTGTAGCGCGCAGACGGCGGTAACCCAAAATCAGGCTTCGGGACTCCGAGGCCATCTCCAACAACTGGGGAAACGTCCCGGCCGTACTCAATTCATAGGCTTGACCGGCGTAAATTCCAGACAGCATCGGTTGAGCCAAAACATCCACCACTTCTTGGCCAAACCGGCTGGCCAGCAACTTCCCTAAGCCCATGTCGCCGCTTATCCTGAACCGCGGCAACACCAAGTCCATACTCGCTCGCAGTTTGCCCGCAACCGAAATGAGTCCACTTTTCCATAACTCTCCAAGATCCGTCGGCACCCCGGCCACCACGCCTTCAGGGATGGGATGCAACCGCTGTCGATGATAGATGTAGGCACCGTGGACTTCGGGATTGCCCCCAATCAAATGCGGACCCAAGCCAAGAGCGCGACAAAGCTCGGCCGCCTCGGGTTTTCTGCGCAACATCGAGTCCGGTCCTCCCTCTAAGACCGCTCCATGCTCCCGATCTGTCTGAATCACTCCGCCCAGCCTATCTTTGGCCTCAAATAAGTGGACCTCGATCTGGCCCGCGCGTGCTGCCGGCTCCAAACGATAGGCTAGAGCCAATCCAGAGACCCCGCCGCCGATGATCGCAACCCGCTTCACGTCCATTTTATGTCGCCTCGGCCACCTGTTCACTCACCGTGCCGGCAATGACCTCGGCTAGGGTCTCAAAAAAGCCCGGATCATCGTTCAACGAACGCGTCCGTTCCAGATGGATGCCAAGTCCTGCCGCCACTCTTTGAGCCTTAACATCGAGATCGTACAAAATCTCTAAGTGATCCGAGACGAATCCCACCGGGCAGACTAAAATGGCGCGCTTTCCCTCGTGCGCCAACTGTTCCAGTCGGGTCAAGAGATCCGGGCCCAGCCACGGTTCTCGGGTTCGACCGGCGCTTTGCCATCCGAATTCATAAGCGATCTTGCCGCCAAAGGCTGCCATCACGGCGTGTCCGGTGGCTTGGATTTGGTCTGGGTAGGGATCGTTCGCTTGTAAGATTCGCTCCGGCAAACTGTGGGCGGTGATTAGCACCGTCACCGACTCCTCCGGACCAAAGCGGGCGAGCCCTTCTCGGACTCGTCCCACAAAAAGATCGATCAGACCGGGAGCCAGATGCCAGGACCACACTGGAATCCACCGCACCTCGGCTTTGGCGTCAGCAAGACTCTCTACCGCCTCTTGGATATATTGCCCCACGCTCATCGTGGAAAAGTGGGGAGCCAATACCATGGCATA
This sequence comes from Clostridiales bacterium, assembly GCA_027365485.1. Lineage (GTDB taxonomy): Bacteria > Bacillota > Sulfobacillia > Sulfobacillales > Sulfobacillaceae > JAMCVM01. The sequence goes on along the minus strand of DAHXNH010000110.1, from coordinate 5,507 downwards.
GATCTCATCGATGCCATCCTCAACCATCCGTTGGACCGTTTCCGCTATGAAAGGAGGTGAATGCTTCATTCCCATGTAAACCCGAATCTGCTCGAATCCTGGACGCCGAGACAAGGCTTGTTCCAGTCCCAGTGCTTGCTGGCGCGTAATCTCGAGCAACGGCGAATGTCCGCCAATCGCCTGATACCGACGCGTCAAGTCCTCAAGTTCGGCTTGACTGGGAGCACGCCCACGACGAATGTGAGTATAGTATCGTTCAAGATCGGCTAAATCTTTAGCCGATCCATAGGCCATTAACAAGATTGCCTTTGCCGCCATTCTCGCCACTCCTTTGCCTGTGCACCAACCCGGGCTCCGTCCGAAAAGTCCTCACCCAGATGCCATCGGTCGCGCCCTCAGGATTTGATGTCCCACCCCAACCGAGCGACAGAATGTCTCTCAGACACCGTTACGATCCTAGGACTTATCCACGCATCGACTCGACTCCATATTCATGAACCACATCGACCACGGTTTTAAGCGTCGTGGCCTCTGTCATCGGCAACACGCCGTGGCCTAGATTGAAGATATGAGGTCCGCCTCGACCTTGGCGCAAGATTTCTTTGGTTTTCTCCTCGAGAACCCGCCCGGGCGCAAATACCATTGTCGGATCCAAGTTGCCTTGAATCGTCTTAGACCCGATCACTTTCCGCACCTGGTCCAAAGGCTGGCGCCAGTCGACCCCAACCACCTCCACTGGCAAGCTGGCCACGGTCTCTAAAAGATGGCCCGCCCCCACGGCGAAATAGATTCTTGGCACCTTCAGCGCCGACAACTCGGTCAATATTTGTTCTAAATACGGTTTCACCGCCCAGCGATAGTCCTCAAGCGAAAGCGCCCCGGCCCAACTGTCAAAGAGTTGCAGCGCCTGGGCGCCTGCTTCGACCTGCATGCGAGCATAGGTCACAATCATATCAGACAGGGTCTCCATGAGTCGACGCCATAATTCGCCATCCGACCACATCATACGCTTGGTCTCCAGATATTGCCGTGACGGTCCGCCTTCAATTAAATAACTAGCTAAGGTAAAGGGTGCACCCGAAAATCCAATTAAAGGTACGGATATACGGCGGCGAATCTTGATGATCGACTCGATCATAAAGCTTAGGTCGGTGCGAGGGTTCAAGGGTCGCAGCGCAGCCAGATCGGCTCCGCTGCGAATTGGCTGGGCCACCACCGGTCCGATGCCTTCTTTAATTTCATAATCGACGCCGATCGGACCTAACGGAACCATAATGTCGGAAAACAAAATTGCGGCATCCACGCCTAATTGTTCGACTGGCAACGAAGTCACCTGACAACATAGATCGGGATCTATCACGATGTCCATGAGGCTTTTGGTACGACGAAGCGCGCGATATTCGGGCTGATACCTCCCCGCCTGGCGCATGAACCAGATCGGAACCGTATCCGTCTTCTCACCTCGACACGCTCTCAAAAATCGGTCGGTCACTTGAAACCCTCCTAGCTGCAATCCCTCCATCACCTGCCATCTGCAATCGGCAGACCATCGATGCCATAGCATCCACTCACCGACCGCTATACCCAGTGCCCATGCCAAGATCCCGGAGTCCAGCGAAAGTCGCCTCATCAGACGTTCCCGCTCACGCCCTATCCCTTGCCATTTCACCCGAACGATCTCTAAAGTGGTCGCCGTTGGGTTGCCTCCACCTGGGGGTCTCCTGTCCCTACCAGTAAAACCCTTGCGGCGTTTGCCGTTCACAGCTATTGTAGCACGCGTTGTTTCGTTCCTATCCCCACCCGAAAAGTTGGTTCGAAGAGGCCACGCGAGGACGACAAACCCCACTCGCACGGGGTGGTAGCAGCCGGTTCCGGGCGCTCGCACCGAACCCCGGGCCAAGGCTCCATTGGCCTCACCTGCCCATAGGACGTTTGCTGCTCGGATCCGCCTTCGCTATACTCAATAGGAGTCACTTTGGTCCGCATGCGGTCATGGCTAGGAATGCTGGTATGGACCGTATAGAGAGCACATAGGACATCACAACGAAGCGTTAGAACATAGCGAACCCGAGGAGCATGCTGATTTTTTGCTTGGTTCCGAGTTTTGTACCAATCGATCCTAAGGAGGAAGTCTATGTCGGAGTCTCACGGCTATTATCGTTATCCTACGGTAGCTCAAGATACGGTAGCGTTTGTCAGTGAAGACGACTTGTGGCTGGTATCACGAGAGGGAGGAATCGCTCGCAGGCTTACCGTGGGTCTTGCCGAAGCTTCCAGACCTCGCTTTTCCCCTGATGGCCGCTTCCTGGCGTTTGTGGGCAAGGAATCCGGCGATACCGAAGTCTATGTCATTCCCAGCCTGGGCGGGCCGCTGGAGCGGCTGACGTACCTTGGGGCCACCGTGAGCGTACAAGGCTGGCTCGATGAGCACACCATCATTTTTGCCACCAATGCCGATCAGCCCTTTCGTTCTTGGCACGAGTTGTGGACTGTGGATCTTTCTGGCACCGCGCCCGTCCGCATGGGCTATGGCCGTGCCAACGCTATCGCTCGTTCTTCGTCGGGAGGCTTAGTGCTGGGACGAAACACCCAAGACCCGGCGCGTTGGAAACGCTATCGCGGAGGAACTCGGGGTTATTTATGGATTGATCCCACCGGAGAAGGCCAATTTTTTCGATTCGAAGGCCTCGAGGGAAACTTTGCCAGTCCGATGTGGATAGGCTCCGAGATTTATTTCCTCTCCGACGCCGAGGGCGTGGCCAACTTATATGCTATGTCCCCCCAAGGGGATCATCTCCGCCGGATCACTCATCATCAAGACTACTACGCTCGCAACGCTTCAAGCGATGATCGCTACATCGTCTATCACGTCGGTGGCGATCTCTATCGCTATGACACCAAGCGTGAGGAAGAAGCGCGAATTGACGTCGAGTACCCTAGCCCGTTTCATCAGCGGGAACGGTTATTTCCTGCGTTTACCCGATTTTGGACGGGCTATGCGTCTAATCCTAAAGATGCCGAAGAACTGCTCATGGAAGCCCGTGGCAAACTTTTTCAACTGGGGGCCTACCATGGTCCTGTGCTTCCGGTCGGTATCACTGAAGGCATCCGCTATCGCCTATCCACGTGGCTTCCGGACGGCGAACATCTCCTCACCATCTGCGACGAGGGCGGCGAGGAAGCCTTGACCTGGATCGACGTCAAGGGACTCGCGAGTTCCCGCCGTTTGGCCCAAGATTTGGGCATGGCCATTCACTTAGTGATCTCTGGAGACGGAAAATATGCGGCCGTGGCAAATCATCGGATGGAGTTGTGGCTGGTTGATATCGAAGCTTGGCATGCCACGCAAATCGACCAATCAGCCTTCGGCGCCATGGGGGGACTCGATTTTTCCCCTGACCACAAGTGGCTCGCCTATAGCTTCCCTAATGGCCCACGACAGGCGTCGATCAAGCTCTATGATTTGGTGTCGGGTGAATCGCACACCGTGACCGGGCCGCAAATGGCCGACGTGGATCCGGTCTTCGACCCTGAAGGCAAATATCTCTATTTCCTTTCATATCGGGTATTTAACCCCGTGTATGATAACTTGCGATTTGATTTGGGCTTCCCTAAAGGCATGCGCCCGTACTTCATTACGTTGGCCAAAGAGACTCCCTCACCTTTACTCCAGCCGGATTCTCTGAACCCCAAACCGGAATCCAAAAGCATGCCCGATGAGGAAGATTCCGAAGGCAAAAAAGAAGACCCCGCCCCCGTGGTCATCGATTTCGATGGCATTGAACACCGCATCGTGGCAGTGCCGGTCGCTGAAGGTCGCTACCTTCAGTTGGCTGCGCTCCCGGGTCGCCTTCTATTTTCCGTTCGTGAACCCGAAGGCAGTCTGGACCAAAGTTTCTACCCTGGACCACCCCGGGCTAAGGCGACGCTCAAAATGTACGATTTCAAAGCGCAGCGTGAAGAGGTTTTGGCGCAGCAAATTAGCAGTTTTCGCCTGTCGCCAGATAGAACCAAGGTCTTGATTCGTTCCCGTCACGCGCTTCGTTTGGTCAAGGCCGGAGACAAAGTGGACGAAAAAAAGCAAGATGCGGGCAGGGAGTCTGGTCTTGTCGATTTAAGCCGAATCTCACTGGAGGTGGATCGCGCCAGCGAGTGGGCTCAGATGCTGCGCGAAGCCTGGCGTCTGATGCGCGAGAATTTTTGGACGCCAGACATGTCGGGGATCGATTGGGACGAAGTCTATCGACGATATCAAGCGCTATTGCCACGGGTGGCCACTCGCGCGGAGTTCTCCGATCTGATGTGGGAAATGCAGGGCGAACTGGGAACCTCGCACGCCTATGAAATGGGCGGTGACTATCGACCGGAACCCTCCCACCGTCTCGGACATTTAGCCATGGCTGCGACCTACGACCTTGTGGCCACAGGATTTAAGATTACGAAGGTGGTCGACGGAGATTCTTGGCAAGACGGCCATGACTCGCCACTCAACGCCCCTGGAGTAGGTCTTCAACCCGGCGACGTGATCCGGGCGGTCAATCGTCAGCCGGTCGGCCCCGACCTTCCGCCTGAAGCACTACTGGTGAACAAAGCTGGCCAGCCCGTGCGCTTGACCGTCATTCGAGCGGGGGCCTCCGAGCCTGAGGAGGTCACAATCAAACCCTTGGCCAGTGAATTTGAATCTTATTACCGACAGTGGGTCAATGATAACCGTGCCTATGTGCATCAGCATAGCCAGGGTCGTTTGGGCTACGTGCACATTCCCGACATGGGTCCTCGCGGTTACGCCGAGTTCTTCCGAGGATACCTCGACGAAGATGGCCGTGACGGTCTCATCGTCGATGTCCGCTTCAACGGCGGCGGTCACGTCTCTCAACTCATTTTAGAACACTTGGCGAGACGGCGTCTGGGTTATGACCTTCCCCGTTACGGCCAACCCATTCCCTATCCCGAAGATAGCATGCTAGGGCCGATTGTCGCCCTGACTAACGAACACGCCGGATCCGATGGAGATATCTTCAGCCATGCCTTCCAAATGATGAAGTTGGGGCCCTTGATTGGGACTCGAACCTGGGGCGGTGTCGTAGGTATCAATCCGCGCACCCAGTTGGTCGACGGCAGTGTCGTCACCCAGCCCGAATACGCCTACTGGTTTAACGATGTCGGCTTTGCCGTCGAAAACTATGGTACCGATCCCGACATTTGGGTGGACGTGACCCCGATGGATGCCCTTGAAGGCCGCGATCCACAGTTGGACCGAGCCCTGGCGGAGGCCATGCGGCTTTTACAGCAAACGAACCCCCGACTTCCCGATTTTGGTTCAGGCCCGAATAAGAAAGCTCCCCGTCTAACCTAAGAACCTAGGATGCTAATCCCAAGGAGCCCAGTGCCTGCCGTACTGGGCTCCTTGGGATTGCCCCAGAGCATCTCCAAGAGAACACCGAAGAGACCGCTCATTCACTCACCTATCTCTCTAAGCCGAAGTCGGTGCGTTCACCGCCCGTTTG
>DAHXNH010000102.1 GCA_027365485.1 Clostridiales bacterium | reverse complement strand
CCGGAATCATACTTTTCGCGAGTATTTGTTCTGGTCTCCACGCGAATCATCACGCGATCTATTTGGCTTCCTGACTGAGGGGCGACAGAACTGCCGCACGTTCGCGGACAAAACTCATACACTTCCCTTTAGAAAATCAGGTTCTCCCATGTTCAGTGCGTGGCAACCGATGCCGATTGCTTCATAAGGTTAATGACCTGGTTTCGGGGGCGTATAGGCCCTAAGACCAGTCGCTCTCGAATAATCGGCTGATGCATTAACGGGCAGGAGTGCGCGCTAAGAATCATGACGCTTTTACGCCCCTTCTATTGAACGGTTGGTTAGGGCGTTCTTCAACGCTACACATCTAAAGAGGCCAGTCCTTTTGAACCGTTTCTCCTGCCTTGGCCTCCTGCCGTAGTTGTTTACTTCGCGGTTACGGTGAACCCTGACGTCGAAGAATTGAGCGCCCCTGGCACAGACTCTTCTGTACCTGAAGAAGTACCATTGTTCGTCATAATAATCTTCGTGGTGGGGAAAGCAGTAAGGTCCCCACCTTCGCTGCCAGCGGTAAAGATAGCGCCAGTAAACGTGACATGTCCCCAACTAGTCCAATCGGTATAGGTAGCTCCTACCGCCTCATTGATAACGTCGACCGTTGAGCCATCATAATCAGGACTATTAAATGTTACCGTGGTATAGGTGTTGGCGGTCTCGTTTTCCAAAAACGCCTGCGACGTCGACCCATCGTATGTTACATCGACATATAAGGTGTCTCCTGGCTGGATAACTGGCTTTGCTTCCCAATGGGTATTTAGTGGAGCGTCCTCGACCCAGAATTCGTACTGCGTTGATCCGCCAGCGTTATTAGCGCCAGAATCTGCGCCCGCCTGTACGAGGCCGTTAGAATCAGCATAATACCCTCCCATCCCTACCCAAAATGACGCATCGGCGGGATTAAGATCTAATCCTTCATTATAGCTGGGCTGAACCCACGTGGCAGAGACATCGTAAACACCACTTGATGGAACCACATATCCAGCCCAGTGGTTGTTGTACACCACGTGGTTGGGGCCGCTAGAGATAGACTGTTCCGGTACTACATACGTTTTCGCGTCCTCCATGGCTGTAGTCCAAGTCGCTAGGGCCGCCGGATTCGACGGTTTGGCTGGGAATCCATAGGCGCTTAGTTGCGCTAGAGTGGCCTGGAGTGGATTAAACCCGTTTGGGGGTGCCGCGAGACCGGGAGGAAAAGTATCCTCTTGGGACGTCATGGATTGATGCGCGAAATATGTGGTGTGTGATAAGGTCGGCTTCGGTATCACAAGTCCACCGAGGACCACCATGGAGAAGCTGCCAACAGAAAGTGCCAGACTAACCTAACCTTTAAAGATTTGGTGATCATCATCATGAACCTCCATTTGTGAGATTATCGATGCGATGTTACCTCCTTTGCGAGGAGAAATCCTTGTTTGGTTCTGACCGCAAGTTCGGTGCGGACGGGGTGACCCGGAATCGTATATAGAGCAAACACACTACCATTGTCGTGGAAAGCAATAGTGCCAACCTTTGTTCCAACCTTGTTCACGATGATGCGAGTCACCTGATAAGAATGACGGTGCAGGGAAATATTTCCGGATCGGTAATTCCAGGTATAGGCGTGAGGACTTTGCCCACATCCTGCTAAAGCGGCCAATAGCAGTAGAATTCCAACGACTCCGCTAATGGTTCGAGCCATGCCCTATCCCTCCGTTTCTGAGATTCGATCTAACAAGAGATAATCCTGCATTAAGGACACAGAGTTGTAAGAGGCTGTCGAAGTGGATCTCGCCGTGAATATTGGTCAGAGTGTGATTAACCCGGCATACATTTCTACGCAGCGCATTGATTATTCGCAACTATGGGATCAAATTCTTACCCAGTCAACATTACGACTACGATCAGGTTTTAGCCGAATCTATATACACACGCCGAAACGAGGTAAGACACTCAAACGGAGTCAGAGCCCACATTGAATCTTTAGTGCCGGACATATATATACCCGGCATTAAAGATCTGATACTGGCGCCGACCAGGTTTGAGTGCCTTGGTCTTCTTCATCAAGGAGCACGTTTCAATTCTTTAGTGCCGTATATATAGTAACCCTCATCCTGGATTTCGATGAGGTATTCACTCTATTCGACATAGAACAGGAATTCTTTCCCCTAATGGCCTAAACGGGGGCGATAGCGCAGTAGCGTCTGCGCTTGACCATGGTTCGTAGGGCCCGTCGTCGGCGACTTTCAACCAGCGCCAGGGCAGCATGCCGTCAATACGAACCGCATATTCCAACCTTGGTCGGTCATGCTGAGAACGGAAGATTGAGCCAAGAAACGAGGAAATCCAACCACATTTTGCACATAGCCGAAAAATGAAGATCGATGAATCCTTGATTTACGCCACGTTACGGCCCTATCGGCATATGCATAAGCGACATTTCACGTGAAATCCCGAAAATTAAAAACTTGCTCGATCCCTTAGACATTGTGGACAAGGTCTTCACCACGGATGCTCTCCACACTTAAGTCGGGAGGGCGCGCTGGGAAAGGTTTTGTACTGACCCAGTGAGACTCTGTATGGTCCGATGGTCGCAGGGGACGACCGCCCATCCCTCACCATCGGGTCGAACAGGCAGACAGGGTTTGCAAGAGCCCCTTTTTTCTACCTACCTACCTACCGCGGAATTCGGCCTAGGCGGCAGTCGATTATAATACAAGCGGCAGAACCGGTGCTTCAAGAGGCGGTCCGGAGGCCATGGAGTCCCGGCATTCCGTTCAGATTCGGTTTCAGCACTTAGATCTATAGGCTCTGCCACCGGACGGCTCGGCACAAGCATTTCGACGTCCCTATGTCACCAACAAGGCCGGTGTAGAATGAACCAAAGTCCCCCCGATGCCTATCCCAGTTCGTTTTGGGGTGTGTTGACCGCTGTATTTATTGTACAGACGGGCTTCGGCGCGATTTTGCCTTTGCTGCCAGAATTTGTCCATTCCCGAGGTTTTCCGATTGCTGATATGGGCATTATGGCCGCAGCGTACGCCGCCATCTCGTTTCTGGGGCAGATTAGCCTAGGTTCGATGAGCGATCGCCTGGGACGCAAGCAACTGATGCTAGCGGGCAGCTTGCTGGAAGCGGCGGGTACAGCGGGATTTTTAGTTCACGGTTCGGTGGCTTGGTACATCAGTTGTCGTGTTTTCCAAGGATTAGGCAGCGCCGCCTTGGTGCCAGCCGCCAATGCCTTAGTGGCCGATTTGGTACCGAGCGTGAGCCGTGGGCGCGCTTATGGCCTCATGTCCGCGGCCGGGAGTGCTGGCTTTGCGCTTGGGCCGATGCTTGGCGGACTGGCGGGTGCGGCCTGGGGACTGGCGGCCCCGTTTGTCATCGGAGCCCTGCTGAATCTTTTGGCTGCCATCGCCACCCTGATCACGCTGCCAGCCTCCATCCGCAGGCAAAATGCAGCGCAAGCGGATCGTATCGATTTTTCGCCCATTTGCCGGAAGCTCTGGCCTTATTTTATGGTGATGTTTGCCTGGATCGGGATGAACGGGATGTATGACACTACGTGGAGTCTCTACATGCGATGGCTTGGAGCCGAACCCTGGCTAATCGGGATCTCCTTTAGTCTGTTTGGGTTGCCCTTACTTCTGTTTAATATTTATGGAGGACGGTTGGCCGACCATCGCGCGTGGCGCCATTGGACCATCTTAAGTGGCACCGGATTACAAGCCATTACCGTGGCATTGTACATCGTTTCCCGATCGGCTTGGCTTTCGATTGCGATTTCGGTGATTGAGGCGGGGGCACTCAGTCTGACCGGCCCCGCGCTGTCGGCCTCAGTGATGGATAAGAGCCCAGAAAGCGCCCACGGTCGAGTGCAAGGTTGGTTTCAAGCCAGCGGCACTATGGGGGCCACACTCATGGCTCTGGCTAGTGGTCCGCTGCTAGTCGTCCGTCCAAATCATCCCTTTATTTTAGGGACGACGGTTCTGATCGCGGCCACGGCGCTGGCAGCGATGATATGGAAGCCATGGCAGACGGCCGCCTCAACGTCTCCTTAGCACGGAGGATGCGCCCAAATTTTGTCGGGCTAAGGATTTTACAGTCAGTGATTCGCTTGCTATTGGGAGGCATTTGATTGCGTTGACGACCTCGGATCTCGGCGGCTCAGCGCATGCCGCTAGTAAAATAATGAAGCGAAGCGATCTTGGATGGGCAGAGTTGGACCGTGATAAGGGCGGGACGATCCATCCCTCGTTTGTCGCTACGGAGGGCGGTTTGACAAACCGACGCCCTTCTCTTACAATAGTTAGTATGACCAAACAATTAGGGTATGATAGTAATTCAACGGATGAATTACTGAGCGTGGATCAGGCTATGGCTAGGCTGAAACAGGTTCAACATCATCTGTTTGGACTCTTTGTGGAAAGGCACAAAGCGCGTGATCCGCTGATGCCCACTCGCTTGCAGAGTCACGTGTTGGAGAGTGTGCGCGAGCACGGAGAAACCTCCACCTCGGAGGTAGCTGAGATACTCAATATTTCCGTGCCAACCGCCAGCCAGTTAGTGAATACGATGGTCCAAAGGGGATGGCTGACCCGGGAGACAGAGGCCTCGGATCGCAGGCGGCATCGAATTGGCCTGACCGACCAGGGAGCTTCGATGATGGTTGCTGAGTCCCGGAAGAGAACGGCTCGAATAGCTGCGCTGTTGACTGAACTCAGTCCTCAAGAACGCACAGCACTGGTCTCTTTAGCGGAACGCATTCAAGCAATCTGGGCCAATATCGATAATCAGTCTCCAGATCCAGAAGGGAGTTCTTCAGATGGCATTGGCTGAATCCAAGGTAGACGGGCTCATCGACGTCCAGGGATTGGGTCGCCGATACGGCGAGGGAGAGGCCGCGGTGGACGCTTTGGTGGACGTCAATCTCTCGATTGCCCGCGGCGAAATGGTGGCCCTGATGGGGCCGTCAGGGAGTGGCAAGTCCACGCTGATGAATATTTTAGGGCTTTTTGATCGTGCGACGAGCGGTTCTTATGCCCTCGCCGGAACCGATATGCTGAGACTTTCAGCCAAGGCGCAGGCGGAGTTTCGAGGTCGCCGGATCGCGTTTGTATTTCAAGGGATTCATCTTCTCCCTCGGCTGACCGCGCTCGCTAATGTGGAACTGCCGATGGCCTATGCCAGGATGCCGAAGGATAGTCGGAGCCGGGCGGCGCGAGAAGCGTTGGCCCTGCTCGGGGTCGAATCACTAGCGAATCGCTATCCGAGTCAAATCTCGGGTGGACAAGCCCAGCGCGTAGCCATTGCCCGGGCCATTGCGCCTGGTCCTGATTTGTTGCTGGCCGACGAACCAACCGGAGCCTTGGATCGGAAATCCGGGCGGTTGGTCCTTCAAGCGTTTCAAAACTTGCACGACCAAATTGGAGTGACGGTGGTCATCGTGACCCACGATCCCCTGGTGGCGCAACATGCGGAGCGACTCATCGAACTCGAGGACGGCCATGTCATCGATGACCGCATCGTCAGTGATCGCATTATCGTCGAGGACGGTCACGATAGCCATCTTGGCCCGGACGGAGGATCGAAATGAACGCACTAGGGATTGCTTGGGATTCGATTTGGCATCACCGTACACGAAGTTTCTTAACGGCGTTGGGCATTGTGATTGGGGTATTTGCGGTGGTGACCCTGACCTCGTTGGGTGGCGCGGTGAAAACCTACGTCAATTCCAAGTTTTCTGGGATCGGTGCGAACTTGATTACTGTGGTGACGTCCTTGCCTAGTAGCGGGAGCCACCATGGCTTTGGGCATGGCGGTGGGCGGAACGCTTTCGTCAGTGTGCCTAGTACACTGACGCCAGGGGATTTAAATGCGATCCTTCATCTCCATCAGCCGGCGATTGCGACCGCTACCGCCACGATTGCCGTTCCCGACCTCATCAGCCATGCTGGCAGCATCGCCAACAACGCGAGCATTTTGGGAGTCACCGCACCATATTTTGGCATGCAAAACGTGTCGTTCGAAAAGGGGAGATTTACCCATACTGGGATCGTCCTCGGCAGTTCCTTAGCTAAATCGTTTTTTGGTAAGACCGATCCTATCGGCAAGACGGTCAAGGTGGCCGATACGGCCTATCCGGTGACCGGCGTGTTGAAGTCCGCGCAAGGTGCGCCGGGTTCAGATCCCGATGAGACGGCGTACTTGCCGCTTCAGACTGCGATGGCGCTGAGTCATCAAAGCACGGTGACCGATATGGTGATCTCTGCCAAAACCGCGCAATTGGTGCCGAAAGCGGTCAAAGAGGCGACCGCCATCTTATTGAAGCGTCACCCTAGCCACAACTTTAAGATTGAAACTGCGCAAGAAATCTTGAGCACGGTCACTAGCACCACCTCGGTGATTACCGACTTTCTGGCTGGCATCGCTGGGATTTCTCTCTTGGTGGGTGGCATCGGCATCATGAATATCATGTTGGTGACGGTCAGCGAGCGATTTCGAGAAATCGGGGTAAGAAAGGCACTGGGAGCACGCGATGGGGACATCTTAGTGCAATTTTTGTCGGAATCGATTTTGTTGGCCTTTATCGGAGGGTTTCTGGGTACGGTGTTAGCGGGAATAGCGACGGCGGTGGTGGGAAAGGCGGTGGGTATTCCAGCCGCACTGACCACCCAATCCGTGGTGGTGGCGGTGGTGTTTTCGATTGCCGTGGGAGCGGTCTTCGGAGTGTTGCCGGCCATGCGGGCCGCCAGACTGATGCCCGCCGAAGCCCTCAGAACAGACTAGGTCTAAGCGCCAAAGGTCGGAAGACGAGTGGTCGTCCGGCCTTTGGCAATTGCGATAATCCACGTACCTTTGTTATGATGAAAAAAACGTCTTCAGTCCGCAGCCATTGTTCAGTTTCCCTTTGCTGTAGAGAGCATGCGTGAAAACGGGTGTGGTTCGGCGGCTTTGGCGAAAACGAGGTGGCTGTTTTAGTGGATAACGATGCACGGACGACCGAAGAGTTTGGATTTAGCACCCGCGCTATTCATGTGGGCCAAGCGCCTGATCCCACCACGGGGGCCACGATTGTACCGCTGTACTTGACTTCAACCTATACTCAGACTGATTTGGGGGAGCACCGGGGCTATGAGTACGGCCGAGCCGACAATCCGACCAGAAAGGCGCTAGAAACAGCCTTGGCTTCGTTGGAGCACGGACAATACGCAATCACCTTTGCCTCCGGAATGGCCGCCATCGATGTGGTCATGCGCATGTTAAGCCGCGGGGACCGGGTACTCGCGGGAGAAGACCTATACGGCGGGGCCTATCGGTTGTTTGAGCGCGTCTATCGCGATTACGGCGTGATCACTGAGTATGTCAATTTGTCCGATCCTGACGAATTCGTGAAAGCACTTCATCCGATGAGCCGCCTGTTGTGGTTGGAAACGCCGACCAACCCCCTTTTGCGCGTCGCTGATATTCGGCAGTTAGCGGAGGCGGCGCATGATCGGGGAATGTGGGTGGCGGTCGACAATACGTTTGCTACCCCTTATTTGCAAAATCCCCTAGATTTGGGAGCCGATATGGTGGTGCATTCCATGACCAAGTACATTGGCGGGCATTCTGACGTGCTCGGTGGGGTAGTGATTACCAATCAAGAATCCATTTTTGAACGTCTCAAGTTTCTTCAAAACGCGGTAGGTTCGGTATTAGGTGCATTCGAAGCCTGGCTCATCTTGCGAGGAGTCAAGACGCTCGGGGTGCGTATGGCTCGCCATCAAGAAAACGCCGTGGCGCTGCGAGAGTTCTTACAGCAGCACCCGGCGGTTGAACGGGTGTATTATCCTGGATCAGAAAGCGCCCACGAGGCCGAGGTGGTCTCCCGACAAATGCGAGGGCCAGGGGCGATGCTGTCGTTTGAAGTGCGACCGCGCAAGGGGCAGGCGGAGGTGGAGCGAGTGCGTGAGGTGGTCCGGGCGACCAAGATATTCGCCTTGGCCGAAAGCTTAGGTGGCGTGGAATCCTTGATAGGGCATCCGGCGACTATGACCCATGCGGCGATTCCTGCTGAGACCAGACGCATTCGTGGGATCTCGGACGCGTTGATTCGGGTTTCGGTCGGGATTGAAGAGGCTGATGACCTGATACGCGATCTGGGTCGAGCTCTCGATTAAGCCATGAGCCCTGAGCGAGATCCGTGGTCGGTGTTGGGAGTGGCTCGGGGCAGTTCCCCTGATGCGGTGCGGCGAGCCTATCTCTCGTTGGTTCGAATGCATCATCCGGATCGATATCCCTCAGGAAGCCGAGAATATCGAGTCCATGAGGAACGGATGAAAGAGATTAATCAGGCATATCGGACGATTGTGAGTCAGTCGCCCACCGTGATCTCTACTCCGTCTCCGCCACCGCCTTCGCGACCGCGGCGAGCGAGTGTCCATATCGATCCAGAAAGCCTAAAATGCAAGGCTCACGGACGATGGGCGGTCATCTTTTGTCGAGTATGCAATGCTCCTTTGTGTTCGCGATGTGACCCGTCATTGAGCGGATTGTGTGCAGTCCATCGGCGAGGACGCCATTAGGGGGCGAGTATGCGTGGAGCAAACTAGTGACCGCCATAGCACGGATAGCGTGCTGGCTGAGATTTTTGGACTGAAAAGCTTTCGTCCATTGCAACGAGAAATTATCGAAGCCCTGCTGGCCAGCCAGTCGGTGTTGGGCATTTTACCGACCGGTGCGGGTAAATCGCTCTGTTATCAGTTGCCGAGCCAAATTTTGGGCGGGCTGACGATTGTCGTATCCCCTTTGATTGCGTTGATGCGCGATCAAGTCCGCAGCTTGCGCGATCGAGGGATCTGGGCAGCGGCACTGCATCATCATCAAAGCGGGATCGACCAGGAAAAAATATTGGCGGCAGCGCGCACGGGGGTGCTGTCGTTGCTTTATGTCTCGCCCGAACGGTTGCGTCAGCCTCGCTTGGTCCGTACTTTGGCTGCGGTCACGGTCTCCTTGTTGGTGGTCGACGAAGCCCATCTCATTTCGCAATGGGGCCACGATTTTCGACCCGATTATCAAGGCATTCGAGACTTCCGCGAGCGCGTCGGCCTGCCTCCGGTACTCGCGGTCACCGCCACGGCCACCCCACGGGTCAAACGCGATATCATTCAAGCGTTGGCTTTGGATCATGGGCCTTTGAAGGTCGTCGAGGGGTCGGTGGACCGTCCGAACTTAAATCTGAGTGTGCGCCATGTCGCATCCGAAGCCGAAAAATTCGCAGAAGTCGCTCGCCGGGTTAAGGCCGAGCAGGGAGCAGTTTTGATCTATACCGACAGCCGAGCGCGCACTGAGACTTGGGCTCGGCAACTCCATCGGGTCTTGAAGGAGCCGGTCTCCTCGTACCATGCAGGGATGGCCGCATCGGACCGGCAGATGGTGGAACAGCGCTTCTTGCAGCGGGAGGTTAGAGTGGTCGCAGCCACCAATGCCTTTGGAATGGGGGTCGACCGAGGCGACATCCGATTGGTGATTCACGTAGGCATTCCTGAGTCGCTTGACGCCTACTATCAGGAAATCGGCCGGGGGGGCAGAGACGGAGAACCGGGACAAGCTTTCATGGTATGGCACGATGATGACCTTCGCCGCAGAAAGTGGCGCCTGCGCCAAGACCAACCCGACCCCGGGATTGTCGTCCGGATTGTGGAGCGTCTGGCCTCTGATTTGCCCGAAAGCGGTAGTCAACCATGGCGATGGGAACCCAACCAGGAGATGATTCCAGTCATTCTTGCTCTGTTAGAAGAGATGGGCTATGTGGACATCGAAGAAAAGGCGCTGACCAGCGCGCGGATCGAGCGCTTGGAATGTCCATGGCCGGTGTCCCTGGGGGAGTTGTTAACGAATCGTTTGACCACGCAGTATCGATATCGATTGCAACGTTTCCAAGCCATGGAGGAATATTTGGGGGAAAGTGGGCCCTGTCGCCGCGAACGGCTATTACAGTACTTTGGTCAGGCGCTGACCCCGGGGCCGCGGTTTGATTGTTGCGATCGGTGTCAGGGAGAGCAGGGGCCGGGGCCGGTCGAGCGATCTGCTGAGGATCTGATGAGCGCCCTTCGGGCGTGGCGCTATGCGGTCGCCCGTGAGAAAAATGTGGCGCCGTATCTTGTTTTTCAGGACCGCGTGCTTCAAGATATTTGCCAGCGGATGCCAATGACCCTGGAACAACTCAGCGGATGCCACGGGGTCGGTCCCAAAAAAATCGAAAGCTTTGGCCTAGAGCTGTTGGCTATAGTCAAAGCGCACGCAATTTCGCCGGAGGTCGTGCCTGCCTCGGAAGATTCGGCGCTGGCTCGGGCATTTTCCCTCTTCGAGAGTAGCGTCGCCTTTTCCCAAGTGTTAGAACGCATTCCGCGCAGCGCCTCGACCGTTCTGGGATACCTCGAACGATGGATGTCTCAAGCCGATATCGACGTGGTTCGAGCTTATGGATTCAGCTTGGTTAAGACCGAGACCTACGATTTGATTTCGGAGGCGTTTGCCTTGGAAGGCGATGATCGGCTGCGGCCAGTCATGGATCGGCTCCAAGGCACAGTGACTTATCAGGATCTTCGAGTAGCTCGAGCAATCTATCGAAGAAGTCGAGAAGAAAAGCTGAAGGACGTTCCCAGGCAATAGGCCAGGCG
>DAHXNH010000095.1 GCA_027365485.1 Clostridiales bacterium | reverse complement strand
TCAACATCATGAAGCAATTCTCTGGCCTGTTCCCTGGTTCTGAGCCTGAGGTGTCTTCCGGTTTTGGTAAGAATCATTGGCCCCTCAATTGTATCACATGGAGTTATTGCAGCAGCCTTTCCGGGAAGCTCACAGAGACGGTTCGAGTGACCTGATCGTCGTCGACGATTTTGAAGGAGAAAGTACCAATATTTTGGTGGACAGAACGGGTTTTTTCCGTGACGGTTACCTTCAGAGGTGATACTTGTGAAGGCTACTTTACGACAATGGGACCAATTATTGCTACCTTTCCGTCAATTGTTCACCAAACCTGGCGCGGACCGATTTATCGAATTGTTGATGGCCTGGGTCCTCTGTCCGGGCCGTCGAACAGCCACACGGCTCTGGCAAATAATCGCCGGGGCCGACCGGCCCCGGTACGAGGCCTATGTCGCCTTTTGCCGCGAAGGGCGGTGGCCTCAACAGTCCGACTTAATGCGCGTCTGGGCTCATCTGCTGTTGCACCATTTAGTCGCACGACAAATGCAGGGTTTGCGAGAGCTCTGGCTGCTGCTCGATGATACCCTATTTCACAAGACGGGCCGAAAGGTCGTCGGCACGGGGCAGTATCGGGATGCGGTGGCCTCTGGCGTCAAGACGGTAACGGCCTAGGGCTTGAATATCGTGGTGTTGACCCTGTATGTGCCGTCCCGTTGGGGCGGCGAACCGTGGGCCATTCTCATTAATATGCGGATTCATCGAAAGCCCGAGCACGAAGGCGACCCGAGAGTGTTGGCGCTAACTGGATTTGTCATCGGTTCCGCTAACTTTCGTGCCATCAGATACACCACAAATCATAACCAGACGTAAAGCCGAGATCAGCCCAAGGGGCTGGAATTCGCTGATTGACGTACCCAGAAAACCCACTGCCTACGCCAATCAGCGAATGCTGAGAATACCATTAGGCGAGTTCCCCGACCACCAGTGCAACCCTGGAATTAGGCTAGAACTGATGACTACAGGCTTAGCCAAACCATAGACAAAAGGAGTTAGCCAAAACATACGGCCACGGACCCGAAAGGAGAGTCACCTCTATGCGGTTTCATGTGGTCGTCATTCGGCCGCCCGGTCACCTCCATGCCAGTGCGTTTACCGAGATGGCTGAATTGATCACCGCGGGACTGAGCGCACTCGGGCATTCCGTCACGGTAGGAGAAAACTCTTGGGAGTCGACGGCCGTGCATATTCTGTTTGGGGCCCACCACCTGTTGAATCCGCAGGGGGGCTGGCGAGAGCCCTTACCGGCCCGCAGCATTCTGTATAATCTCGAACCCTTGGTGCCCCACACTCCCTGGGCCACCCAGGCCTTCGCCGACGGATTTGCTCGATACCCGGTGTGGGATTATGCCCGAGCGAATGCGGCGTATCGGATGCAGCACCAGTGGCCAGGCACCTGGTATACCCTGCCGATCGGGTATGTACCGCAATGGACGCGGATTGTCCCCCCAGTCATGCCGGATGTTGATGTGTTGTTCTATGGGAGTCTCTCTCCGCGTCGCCAGCAAGTTCTGCAGGCGTTACGGAACAGTGGGCTTCGGGTACAGGTCCTCTTTGGCGTCTATGGTCCAGAACGCGATGCTTGGATAGCCCGGAGTCACGTGATCCTCAATTGGCATCAAGCACCTGGGTATCCGTTCGAAAGCGTTCGGGTGGGCTATCTCTTGGCTAACCGGGCGGCCGTGGTCTCTGAAGTCTCCCTAGACGCGGATGACAATGCGCGACGGTGGCAGGCGGGAATCGCGTGGACCACGACTGACCAGGTGGGGGCGACCTGTCAACACTGGGTCCATAACCCAGTGCCACGCTGCGATCTAGCCTATCGGGGGTGGCAACGGATACAGACCTTGCACGAATCGGACGTTTTGGCCGCCGTATTGGATCAGATGGCGACCAATCACCAGCTCTAAGCGATTCGCAGAGGGAGGACGACGAAATGACCCCCGAAGAACGGCAAGTGCTGGCGTGGATCCGGCGGGTAGTGCACCATGCCGCGGTGGATTGGGTGCGTGAGCATGCCCGTCCTGAGGGGGTCGTGTTCGTGTCTCTCGAAGAAGGTGAAGACGTATGGGCCCCCGAGAGCCTCGAGTCCGAGGGGAGGCTGTGGTACCAGGATTGTCTACTCCGATTGACTCCGCGCGACCAGTGGGTGTTGGAGGCGCTCGCCCAAGGCTGGCGGCCAATCGAGTTAGCCCACCAGATTCCTTGCTCGGTGAGCACGATTCGCCGCAGTATTCGGCGCATTCGCCGCCAGTGTCCTTACTGATCATCCTCGATCGTGCTCGGGCCGGGGAGGACGCTGCTGTGGCAGATCTCCACCGAATGGTGCAACGCCAAGGGACTCGGTATCGGCCTTGGACCCGGACGGCGCTGGAGGGGGAAACGTTGGATCAGGCGTTGTGGAGTGCGCTGTGGGAGGCCTTGCAGACGCATCCCCCCAAGGCCGTGCAAGCGTTGGAAGGGGGTCGGGTGCGCGAGTCGGGACCCGTCAACCCCCCAGGAAGATCACCATAAAGGTTCTCGATGAGTTCAGCGAGATCAAAAAAGATCGACGGCTCGTGTCCCCTTTTTGCGCATTTCCCCGTCCTATTTAATAGACCCGATGAGGCTCTCAAGGGTTGAGAGCCTCATCGGGTGGACGGAAGTGTTCTACGACCTGCGGAGATCGTAAAATCCAACGCTTCCGCACGAAGGAGGAAGCCCATCATGGGATTCGGCGTAGATACCACGTGTTTCTTGTTTGCCACTAACGATGTATCTCTTTCTGTTACCAACGGTAACGGGATTGACTGGAAGGCGTTTAAGGCTTGGAAGGGAGTCTACCCGACCTTTGCCGGTCGCTATTTCGGCGGAGGATCCAGCTACAAAGCTGGAGAATTTAAATCGGCGTACGGGACTACTGGTACTGATGGGGCCTTACAGTACATTTTTCCGATTCAGGCCGCGCAAGGAGGAGGCACTGGCAATTATTATGGTCAGTCGTACTACGACGTAGAAGGCACGACGGGCTATAATTATGGGGTGCATGATGCGACGCTATTGTGTGACTCCATGGCCACCGCCTTAAGCACTACCGAACTGCATGTTCAGAGTTCAGGCCTGGTGATCGCATACCTGGATGTGGAAAGTGAGCTCCATCCCTTGAAGTCCGCCTATTGGGCCGGATGGGCTAATACGGTGCACACTTATCAACTAAGTGGTACTACCACCAAGCCGTTTGTTCCGCAATTTACTGCGGATATACGACGTCGGGCGGGAAATACGTCGTTCCTTCAGACATTCAGACGGTGTTCGATAACGCGGCCAAATACTGGACACATTCCAATGTGCGGTGTCGGGGACTGTGGACCGCAGAACCCGAGCCGTGTAGTTACTGCACGTCTGGTACCGATGTGAGTGCAGATTGGGGGCAATTTGCAACAACGAAGCAGTATTTGACTATCGGTATCGTCGAAGTACCCCTCTATCTATGGCAGTATGCTGAATATGGGGAGCATACTACTAAGGTGACCAGCGGATGCACGTACTATTGTGGCTACTCTAACTTCGCTGGGGGTCAAAATCTCGATTTAGATGGGAGCGACAGTCGGGATGGGGAGACATATATGTTTAAGATCGTGACCTGACGCCAGTCCGATGGATATGGTCGATTTCTTCGCAATTAACAATGATTGGTAGATGCAGATGCAGCAGATGCAGCATCCGTGCATGATGATAGACATCGACATCCGATAGTGTGTTCTGATGTCGATGTCTTTTCAATGAGGCATTCAAGCCTATTAACAGCGGAATTGGGAATTCATGATTACGAGGAGCTTATCCATTTATTCGATGCTGGTCGGCTTGGATCACAACCTACCGTCATGTAATTGATAGCCATATATTGTGGTGTACCCGTTGGCAAATTGAATTTATGGACGGGATCCAGGAACGTCTACGTGTAGCGAGAAATCCATGTCGGTACCCACGAGGTCCAGTGCTTTCCTCCGTCGGTAGTCATCCAGATCTGGTGTTTTCCATCATACGCAGCACCGTCCCAGATCCATCCTATACGACGATTGATAAAATCGATGGTCCGATTATGCGTGAGAAAGGAGGACCTACTCTGCACCGTCCAGGTGTCGCCTCCATTGGTGGAACGCCACAAGCGTTTCCCTGCTAAATCCCATACGAGCGATCCACTGAGCGGCTGTACGGCATAAAAAGGCGAGGATGCAGTAGGGCCGGGGATCTTAGCTGGGAGGATTTTCCAGTTGTTCCCGTCGTCGGTTGAGCGCATCATCCGGGCCCCATTCGCCACAATGAGAACCCCCACTGCACCATGAAAGATGGGGGTTTCGTAGGGGAAGTTCGAGAGAGATACCTTTGTCCAGGTGTGCCCTCCGTTGAACGTTCGCATTAAGATCGAGGAGGCGTGGTTAACCCGCCCCTCTATCATCCACCCAGTCTGGAGGTTGGTAAATGTGATGCCACCAGCTACGACACCGACACCCGACTCGGAAAACCGACCGGAAATTTGATCAACACGGGTCCACGATGATCCCCCGTTGGTCGTCCGCCACAGTTCCATGCCTATCGGGATGTTGTAGGAGTCCGGGCCGAATACGAGCCATCCATCCTGGCGGTTGAGAAAATCCGCTTGGTAAAGAATCGGGGTGGACAATCCTGCCCTATCGACGAGATGGGGCAAGTGTATCATCCACTGGTGCCATTGGTGCCCATCATCATGAGTTAGGCTTAGCAGGACAGTTCCGGTACCGTTGGTTGAAATTGACGTTTCGGTCGCGGTCAAGGCCATCGACCCACTGAGAAAGTCTGTCACCGTATTATGAGGGAGACTCGGAGGTCCCGATTGGTCATTGAATGTCACGTGAGGCGGTGTCACATTGATCCACTGTCGCCCTCCGTCAACCGTATGCAGTATCTGACCACCAAAGAGCGCCGTGGGACTCGCTAAGTGCCGATCTGTGGCCCAGCCCACCGTCGTGGTTTCCATTTTGAGACTTGCCAGATGTACTACAGTCGGACCTAAACGCGTTGACGCAGCTGGTGCCGCCCATACATTGGACGCTAGCAGGAGGGAACTCGTCAGGATTGCCCCCAGAGCCACTTTCCAGCGCCGAAGATACGAATTGACCCACCGACCCCTTGACAACATCATTTCCTCCCCGTAGTGACTCTTCCCGTGCCACACGATTCTTGTCGATGAAATAATCACTAGGTATAACGCCATTCCCACGCTGCTGGTTGCACTTTTGAAGTTGTCATCTTGTGGTATACTCTAACCGGACGTCAGGATCGTCCCGAAATTACGTCAGAATAGAGTCCAAAATCTCATTGTTTGACAGATCCTTCGGCACGTCTTAGACTTTATCCTGACACTTTTGAGAAGATCGGGGGGATCGGCGGATGGGGCACCGAATCGGCTATATTCGGGTCAGCAGTGGGGATCAACAGCCCGCGCGGCAACTCGACCAGGTGGCGGTCGACCGGATGTTTATCGAATATGCCTCCGGCAAGGACCTGGAGCGGCCCCAGTTAGCGCAACTCCTGGCCTTTGTGCGCCCGGGGGATACCGTGGTGGTCCACAGTCTGGACCGTCTGGCGCGCAATTTGGAGGATCTGCGCCAGCTGGTCTCGCGCTTGACGCACCAGGGCGTCCGGGTGGAGTTTCTCCACGAGCAGTTGACCTTTACCGGCGAAGACTCGCCGATGGCGCAACTAATGCTGTCGGTGATGGGAGCTTTTGCCGAATTTGAACGGGCGCTCTTGCGGGAACGCCAACGCGAGGGCATTGCCTTGGCCAAACAACGCGGCGTCTATCGCGGGCGGAAGAAAGCATTGACAGCCGAGCAAGTGCAAGTACTCCGCCAGCGAGCGCAGGCGGGGGAGGCAAAGACGGCCCTGGCCCAAGCGTTTGGCATTAGTCGCGAGACCGTCTATCAGTATTTACGGCAACCCTAGTGGGAGACTTTCTGACCGCATTGCCTTAAAGTACAAACGCCCCCGTTAACGCCGCAAATACCTTTAAATCCTTGGTAACCTTTTCCAGGTTTGTTACGTTATATTCAGTGTGATAGGGATCAGATGGTGTGAGGGAATTGGATGTCTCTGGAGGATCGGGATGGAGGAACGCCACGGCCGTCAACGCATTCATGATCATTGTTGAATCGATTGGGATCAACAAGGTGTCTGGCGGTTTCGCCAGTTTATCGCGCTGCCACCTCGCACGTTTCGGATTTTGGCGTACCTGGTCACGCAGGCGAATCGGGTAGTGACTCTGGATGAGTTATGTCGGGTAGGTTGGGGAGAGTCCCGGACGGTCTGGGATCTGCAACCGCACATTCATCGCATTCGCTGGGCCATTGAAGCCCAGCCCCATCGGCCGCGGTGGTTGATCACTCGACGGGCGGGGGGCTATCTGTTCCGAATGGAACATCACTCGAAGCCGGCATGATGGGGCTGTTTTAATCGAGCCTTTGGAGCAAAAAGGTCCCCAATTTGAGATAACTTTAACGGAAAAACTGCAGCCGCCGTCTTCAATTAGGCCCGGTATCCCGCGTGGGCTGGGCCGATCCTCGTTTTTAAAATCCTTCAATTATGCTTCAAAAAGACTGCAATAAGGCTTCAAGTAGACTGCACTCAGCCTTCAATTCGGCGCGTAGCATAGGAGTTGTCCCACGAAATAAGGAGGGATGTCGTGATGGAAACTCTGTCACCGGAAAAATTGATGCACCTCGTTCAAATTGAACTCCGCTGTGTGCAAGAATGCGTAGCACTCTTCGATAGCGCAGTGCCTGACTCGGTGTGTGATCTAATGTGTCAGCACGCCGAGGCGGCTCACCAGTTTAGTGAGATCTTGTGGACGGTGCATCATCACCGGACACATGGCCATCCGCCAAGTCAATTGGGATCGGTAGACTTTCCGAACCAACCAGGGAGGTCGCCATGTCCGATGCCTTAGTGGTTGGGATCCCGACGCACGATTTAAGGTCTGTCGTGCCCACGCTTCTTGAACTCGGCCATGTGGGGGAGCAACTCCATCGACCGTTACACTTCGTGATCGGCGAGGCCTCGAATATTCCCCGCAGTCGGAATGCTGTTTTGCAACAACTGCGTGATGCGTACCCGACGGCATCGCATGTGTGGATGCTATGGCTGGATTCCGATATTGTCCTATTTCCTGGTTATACGGAGGCGGTAGTCAACGCGATTCAATGGGCAGAGGCCCATGATCGCGTCGTGGTGGCTAATTACCGGATGATCGATGGAGAATACGTGGTCATGGCGAACAAACAGGGCCCGCCTTATCATCACTATTCAGTCGGTGAATTAGATCAACTACCAAACTACGCGGAAGTCGGATTAGCGGGGCTCGGATTTACTTACCTCCAACAACCGCTAGAGTATGTTTTTCACGCCGATGACATCGGCGAGGATATTCATCTCTGGTGAGATCATCCCGAATTGACGATATGTTTAGCTAAGCAGATTCGGATTGGACACAAAAAACTTGTGGTGTTGCGATAAGCAACCGAAAGGAGTGATCGAACGATGCCATCACCATGTGCTCCGTATGACACGACCACTCGACCTTGGTCAGGCTATTATTATTCACAGTC
Organism: Clostridiales bacterium; assembly: GCA_027365485.1. Taxonomy (GTDB): domain Bacteria; phylum Bacillota; class Sulfobacillia; order Sulfobacillales; family Sulfobacillaceae; genus JAMCVM01. Next base: position 2,334 of record DAHXNH010000095.1, on the reverse strand, counting down.
GAGTTCGAGTGGTGAGTACCCACGGATGAAGGATTTTTTGGTTGCTGCGGCGTCCCAGTTTGGGATTGCGGCTCCGCTAGCACAAGCCCTTGGTGTGATGGAAGAAGAGGGGCCAGGCAACAACTGGCTAACGTTAGGGCTATATTCAGAGCCCGGATTTCAAGAGTGGTGGAAGACGTATAATCAGACGGGCGTAACGTATTCCAGTGGCGCGGACTATCCTTCGACCTCTGATTTGGAATCTTTGGATTCCCTCAACGCCGCGGGAGGTATCTACTGGTTGAAGAATGCCTATTCGCCTCCACTTTGTACGCTGGATCAGTATCCTGCGTGGGAGCAACTAGCCTATTACGCCGGCGTCTATGAAGGAAAATGCGATGGCTGCACTTGTCCTTATAACACGGCCTATGGCATCAGTGCCGTGCTCTTAGCCTATGGAGCCAGTTATACCTCGGTCAGCCAGGCTGGTTATGACGGCGCCCAGTATTGTGACCTTCCTAATACGAGTTCGTCCGTCGCGATCGGCCTAAACTGTGGATCAACACCTGACCCCATAGCCGTTCCCGTGCAATCCTCCACGTTCAAGGTTCGCACAACTCCATTGGGTCGCAATTCGGGCAATAAGCAGATCGTCATCGCGATCGCCACTGATACAGACTACGTTAGCGGGCTAACCGTGAATTACCAAGTGAATCTTGATGGTAAGATACAAAAGGTCGTGACGCGCGACATGACCTTTGCGGCAAACAGTGCCAGTAGTAGTGATATTGTCGTGATTGCCTGTGGTTCGAGTGCTGCCGACGATTTGGCGGCGTCGGGACTAACCAGTGCCAGTAGCTTTTCGAGTTGGTCTACCGGGCAGTATATCGATTGCGGAAAAGCCACCGCCGCCGAAAGTTACACGTGCACCTATAATAACGTGCTAGCAGCGGATGCGGCGGGATACTAAATCAACGAGACTCTGAGGCCCACGCCGACCAACGAAGCCGGTCACCGTGGGCCTCAGAGTCTGTCTGACTGCCCTTAGTACCGCGAAAGCGGCAAATCCCGGATCAGCGCGACCGTGGCTAAAGCACTGACGGTGTCATCCACCTCGGATAGTATCGAACCATGGACCCACGTGGCGTATTGACCCACCTGGTAGCCAGGGTCGACCACGATCATGCCCGCGCCGCGGGCAATGGTCGGCAGATAGCGAGCGGCCGTCCGGGCTGCGATGACTGCTCTCACTACGGATCCGGCTTGAGGGAAGGCGACAATTAGCCATCCGTGCGCGTACCACAGCTCACTAATATTAGACCTAGACCCTGTGCCCGTTTGGTATACGTGTTGCCCAGCGATCGTGCGCGCTACGGTGGTACCCGGGATAGGATAGGATGCCACCGTGCCAGAGGTTGGCGCTAATCTCCAACTGTGGTGATCGCTGGCCTTCAGGGCCATTTTCCACGGCGTGGCTACGAGGTGACGGTTCCGCGATTCGGACAACCACCAGACGACGTTGCCGAGCCCCGGAGAGATGGGAACGAGTTTCGCTAACGCGGCGTTCGACCCGGCAATTTGAATCTCGTCGGATCCGTGGGCGGCAACGCCATACCAGGTCAGATTGACGGCGGTGGCGCTCACCGTGCCTTGAATGAGCCAACGGTGCACTGCAATCCCATCATAGGCGGTCGAAGGCATCCCGGTAGGAATGGGATCGGGTAGTTCCGTATGCCGTGCGACCTGATGACGGACCCGAGTCATCAGAGGTTGGTGGAGGGCGATGGGGTAAGGCCATTTCGGAGCAGCCGAGGGCTTCACACTGACTCTCTGCCCAATGGCTATCCCCGTCGCTGCTAAGAGCACGCAGGCCAACGCAATACCCCCGTATCGCAAACGGCACTTCGTATCATCGGTTTCGCCTCTCTCTTGTGTTCATGACCGACCATGCGGAGACAACATCTGGCGCCGCTTTTTCATCGGTAAAGGGCCCCAAAATGGGGCATGACGGTCGCCTCTCTGAGAGGATAAACGCTGCTCGGCCTGGATAGGTTACCGCGGGGAGCACTGATGTGGAATAACATCGCCAAAAAAGCCGCCAGAACGATCCCAAGCCCTCCACCCAAAATACAGGAGATCTCATTCGAATTAGTCACGTAAATCGAGACTTTCTCAGGCCAAGTGAATGAAAATGACGTTGGACTTAGAGCGCACTCACCAGGTAGCCCGACCACCTTACGGCGATCGGGCCCCCTCAGAACCGGACGTGCACGTTTCCGCGCATCCGGCTCAAGCAAGTGTTATCCTCCTCAGAAAGGAGTTCGTGGCCTTTCTGCGAGACAGTGAAGATTCGTG
>DAHXNH010000085.1 GCA_027365485.1 Clostridiales bacterium | reverse complement strand
CTACACTCTATTCAAATATTAAAATTTTGCCCCGTTGGCTGTAGATTAGTACGACAGCGGTTCGTCTACACGACGGGCTACAATCATTATGCACCTTTATTCAGCGAAGGACGCAATGGGAAATGAAGTTTTCTTCTATTTATGGCGTTTCGTGTTACGTGGCTGTTACTGGAGAGTCACTAGTCTCTCCCATATAAAATTGTGCATCGTCTCAAAGTGCCTTGACGATATGGTCTCGAAGATCCCGAGCCTCACTGTACTTATACGCGATAAACGTTTTGTGTGCCAATGTCCCCCTCCTTTATTGGATGACATGAACGATACGGTCTCAGACAGTCTCCCAATCCTAATCCAACCTAACACTGTCCAAGATTCGGTTAGCCAAAAGATGGCTCTTACGCACTTTCTGTTATTGACAATTGACGGAACAGCGACAAGTCCAACGGAATTGAGTTTGTATTGATCCATTGTCGACGACAATATAGCAAAAAATGGGTTCTCTGTGACAATAGATCTTCCAGGGAATAGAACGAACGACCGTTCGAAGCCGGGATAGCGTGGTGGACCACGCCCGGTTCGCAGTCCATCCAGGAAGAGTGTTCAGATGATATTGGATTGGAGGCCGTCTAGGCAGCCTCGGGATAAGGTTCCTGAGTAGGATCTAAATCATAATAATACCAGGGGAGGGTGAAGAGCGCATTGAGGAGTTCCAGTCCTGCTCGTCCATACCCCCGTCGACGGACCATTTTGATTTTGTTGTTAGTCCCCTCCATGGGGCCATTGCTAATGGCCGGATAGCGGAGGCCGTTTTTCACCGCCGCAATATCCTGTTTCAATCCGGAGGCGAACTCCGCAATCGGCTCCGAGGCGTTGTCCTGATATGTTCGAACGAATGGGTCCAAGCCCGCCTCATCGCCGGTATCCAGAATCGTGGTAAAGGTGGACAGGCATGTCCGTAGCCGAGCCACAATCGGGTGCTTGGCTTCCCACTCCCTATACCATTCAGCGTTCACGGTCTTGCTGGGCTTCGCAATGGGGGCGCCCGTATCAAAGCCTCTTCGTCGGATCTGAGGTCTGGCTTTCGGATCGGTCGTTCCCAGCTAGGGCGTTTTCGTGCCGCACTTTGAGTAAATACTGGTATACCGTGTTGGCGCTGCCCGAAAACCCTTCCTTAACAATCACGACATGAATCCTTTGATGCCTTTCCCCTTCAGCGGCTAAACGTCGGACGGTTTCGTGATAGGGGGCGACTATGGACGCCGACGCAGGTCGTGCCCCGGGGGCCAGAGTGTTGAGCGGGCATATGGCCTTCGGCGACTCCAGAGCCTCCGTCCAGGCATCGAGTTTGGTTTCGACCTTCGCGATGGTGTCCGGCGCTTCTTTACGGTACCGACGCAAGGTCGCTCGCGTGATGCCCAGTCGCTCGGCCAGGCTCGCCGTACGGAGGTCGCTATCCGCAAGCTCGATCAATTTCAGGGTCGTTCGATATTTTCGCGCTTGCCGCGCGGTGAGCCGCGCGATGCGAATGCGCCGTTCGCGATCAGCTTCTGACAGCGTCCAGGACGGCAGGTGCTCCGTTTGCGGGGCATCTCCTGCGACGGGTGGGATCCAACCGTCGCCTTGAGAAAAAGCCCATCGGACCCTAAGGTGAGGGCTAGTGCGGTTTTAATCGCTTCGTGCAGGTTGTCGATTAAATGGCACGGATCAGCGACTTGGAGTTTACCACTGGCGTCGGCGGCCGCCGCATAGGCACTCCCCCGGTCCCGGCTCACGATGTCGACCGTCGGAAACTTGGCCATGACCGCCTCGGTGGTGTCTTGCCGAGCGCCTTCGACCATGACCAAAAATCGATCGTTTCCCCATCGGTGAACACGGAACACGCCGTCGATGCATCCCCTTTACGCAAATTGACATCCTCCACGGCCAGCACCTTCACGTCCCGACGGTGAAGGTTTTGTGCGACCACGGTCGCGCGCTTGGGTTTTCAGCAGACGGATCAGCGGTTCGCGGCTGATCCCCAATGGAGCGCGTGGTGACCACCCGGGGATACACGGCTTTCCCATCCCACGGAAAATCTTGCACCGTATGGTCGGTCTACCGCTTGGCGGAACGCCGACTCACGGTGTGGCAGACCGGGCACGTGGCCTGATTCGACCGCGACCGCCAGTGAAAGTACCAGCATTTTTCTCCTCGTTCCACCTCCATCAATCCCCAGTCACTCGGGATCGAGAGCCCATACCAAACCTTCGCTAGCATCTCCATGAGTCGAGGGGTACTACCGAATCGATCGGCCACTTCCATGGCCTCCATTCTAAAAAAGTCTTGCAATTGTTGGCTTAACCGTACGGGATCCATGGCCATCCCGATCCCTACCCCCTTGACGACATTGCTGGTCAGGATAGTCCATCGCGTCGAAGATGTCCAGAGTATGCTTTCGTTCATATTATCATCGTACCACCAGCAAGAGAAATAACGATATTGTTTCTTTATGGTTACTAGGTCACCTCTTAATAACAGCAAGTGCGTAAGAGCCAGGTGGTTCGTACAAAGTCCAGGACTAATCACCGTAGTCCAAAACACACTAATTATTCGGCAGACTAAGACAACTGCCTGATGACCTTAACTTGACCCTGCTCCCGATGCTCCCGCAAGGCCTTGACGGCCTCGAATGCGGGGTCCCGCATGATGTCTCGAATCACGGGCAGGCTCAGGCCCAACTCCCAGTAAAACAGGATGTGCTGGAGTCGGTCCACTTCGCCGGAGCCGTACAGGCGGTATCCGAGGCCGTATGACGGGCTGGCTTGAGCAGGTCAATAGCATCATAGTGCCGCAAGGTTCGCGGACTGATGCCGACGATGCGCGCGAGGTCGTGCACGATATATTCCATGCGTTCACCTCCTAACCACAACATAGCAAACGTTGACGTTGCGTTAAAGTCAACGCCTCTAAAGAATTTATTCCAACAGGAGACGCTCATTCCCCACTGGTGGGGTACCTCCATCGATGAAAAAGGGGGGATCGGAGACGCCGATCGAGGTGTAGGGCATTATCCGTGTCTGTGCACCAGATATGGTAGTCGGCGGGTATTTTTCAGAGAATAACAGCATTGAAATTGCCTACACAGACACATATAGTAGGAGTAGTAGTAAGGAGATGGTATAGGTGATACGTAAACAAATTTTCATTGAGGAGCAACAAAACCAAGCGTTAAAGCGACTGGCACAACGAACCGGGAAGTCTGAGGGCGCCTTGATTAGAGAAGCGGTTGAGCGTCGTCTAGCCGAAGAGCAAGATGCTAACGCACTATGGGAGACGCTGCTGGAACGTTGGTCACAAAACCCCGAGAGCAACCAACCTCGGACGTGGCACCGGGATGACCTGTATCAGGAACGGTTGGGGAAATTCGATGCCGACCCTCATTGATACCAACATCCTGGTTTATGCTACCGGAATAGATGGCGATCGGAGTCGACAACAGACTGCGGTTGAAGCCTTGCGATCACATCGCGCAGATGGTGCCTTGGGGGTCCAAGTATTAGCGGAGTTCGCCAATGTCCTCATTCGCAAACGCAGGCCGCTTCGAGCGATTCAAAGGGATGTCGCCGTATTGGAACAAACCTGGAAAATAGTCGCGCCAAACGGCAAAACTGTTTCGATAGCGCTTGCAGGGGTCGAGAAGCATCAAATGAGCTTTTGGGATGCAATGCTGTGGGCGACCGCTAAGCAACACGGGCTCACGACCATTCTCAGCGAGGACGGTCCCACGGGGACAACTGTCGGTGGAGTCCTGTACCTGTCGCCGTTTTAAAGGGGTCGTTTACACAGATGCGTGTGCCTGCTTCGTTCCCCGGTTCGACCGGATCGTCGACCGCCCGATGCCACGACTGGCATCCATCGTTGGTCCGGGGTCGGAGGGGATAATAGTGTCGAGTCTCGCGTTATTTGGCTGTACATCCGAGGTTTTTTCTCCAACAGGCATCCCAAGATAGGTCAGGCTCTACGGAACAGCCTCCACCGAACTTACTAAAGGAAAGCTTGCTATTAAGGATGTTACTGAGATCACGGTTGCGATGGTGCCCGTGGGTGCTGGCAGACGAGCAAACCCCGACACCCACTCAAACCGGACTTTGATCTTCCGATGTATGACACGTCATCATTGATGATCTGTGATACTTGTAATACAAACGTTAGGTAGCATATGGATGGGGTTTACTCGCCAGACATGCCACGCTCAGTCGGTCGGCAATGCACGTCCCCAGGTACCGCCGGTTAAATCGATCCATAAACTCCTCGAAATAGAGTTGCCGGCGGGCGCGACCGCGCCCGTGAAAGGTCCCGGCAATATCGGCTTTGGCGTTGCTAATGACGATATTGACCCCATGAAACACCACCTTTGCCTGCGGATCTGTGCTGAGCGTCACCTTGTGTTCCGCATGATGCTCTTGGGCTACACTCGCATATACTGCGCGCGGATCCCATTCGACGGTTTAACGCCAAGGCTGTGGGCGTTTCAACACGATAGCTTTCTCCCAAAAACGAAAACTTTGACCCGCGCGCAGTATATACCGGGGCGCCGTTCGTCAGCCACACCCCGTTCTTTTCCACCCTTCGTTCCAGTACCGATTTCACGGTCTGGTCTTGGAGATCCGGCACCGCCTCTAAAAACGCATACTGCGGAGGGCCTTGGCCCGTGAGGCTGACGCCGACGATTACCGGGTCTTGACCCGTTCCACGACCTCGCTTGCCGGAGCCATCCTTGGACTACGCCCAGGACTTTGACTAACGCCTCCCAAATAGGCATCATCGAGCTCCAACAAGCTTCCGAACCGATACCGACTGTTACCTTCCGTCATCGCGCGCAGGATTTTGTGATGCTACCACCCCGCCTTACCGTAGGCAACCCTAATTCGCGGATTAGGGCAAGGGCTGATTTTCCTCCTTGATCTACCGCAATCATATAAATCGCCCAAAACCACACCCAAAAGCCACCTTGGTGCGCTGAAAGATCGTCCCCGCGGTCACCGACACTTGATGACCACACGCCGCACATTCGTACACCGGGGCGGTCCAACACTTCGTGCCTTTGCACTTCGGGCACACAAATCCTTCGGGCCAGCGTTGGTCAAACTGGTACTGCCGACAGGCTTTCTCATCCAAAAATTTATCTTGTCATTGGAACAATGTCATCTAGGGCAACCTCCGCCACGAGCCATCATTTACCCAAAATATGCCGCCTTTTTGGGATGACGTCCATCGTCCCTGACTCATCTCAGGATGCATGTTAAAGGATCCTGGGTTCCGAGATGCCCTGTCCTGTCCTTCTCTAGACCTGGGTGCAAAAGTGCCAACGCCCTGAAAAAATCTGAAATCTCGTTGCCGATGGGTTCCAGCAGCCGACCAGCAGCTGTTGAGTCGGTCAGATCGTCTCTTGACAAACTTCGAGCGGCTCACTACAGTGAATCCAAAACTTGAGGAGTCTTGTGGTGCCGTCGAACCAATTCACGCAAGTAGTGGATGAGCTTTATGAAAGTTTTAATCGAGTTCCCCACCCTCCGGGATCCGACCAACGTCGCCATCCGGAACATACGCGTCATTTGTTGGACGCCTTAGGGTGTCCCGACCGGTCCTACCCGGTGGTCATGGTCACTGGCAGTAAGGGAAAAGGTTCGACCGCGTATTATCTTGCTGAGCTATTGCGAGCTCACGGCCATCGCGTCGGATTTTTTAGCAGCCCCGGATTCTTAAGTGATCTTGACCGCATTCGTGTCGATGGCCGGGTGATTTCCGAAGACGACTTTGCCCGCACCTGGGCTACCATTCGTCCCCTCTGGAAACGCCTTTTGGAAGACATGCCGAACGATCAATACATCGGCCCGGTCGGCCTGTTCGCGGTCATCGCCAGCGAATATTTCAAAAACCAAGGCGTAACCTTTGCCGTCATCGAAACCGGGCGCGGCGCCCGCTTTGACGATGTCGCTCAGCTTTACCACACCCATGCCGTCTTGACCAACATCCTTCCTGAACACTTGCGCGAACTTGGACCGACTCTGGATGATGTGGCTTGGCATAAGGTAGGCATTGTTCATCCGGAAACGCAAACACTGTTCGTGGGCACCTCTTCGCCAGAGTTAGATCGGGCGATCGCTAAAGAACGACCACAATGGCGAACTGACGTGACGGTCATCGACTTGACGCATACCATCACCATCGATGACCGCAACGCCGATGCCAGCGGCACCCATTTTCACCTCACGCTGCCCTCTGGGACCCATCTGCCTTCGCTGCATCTCCCCACGGTAGGGCCCACGGTGGAAAACTTTGCGGTTGCGCTAGCCATCTCCGAACGGCTCCTACCTCGTGGCCTGTCTCACGCCCTTACCACTACCTTGGCCGCTTCCCTGATCTGGCCCGGACGGGGCCAAGTCCTATCCACTGCTCCCTACCTCCTGCTAGACGCTTCCATTCATCGACGATCGGCGGAAGCTCTGTTACTAGCAGCCGGCGGTCGCTTTGATCGAGTCGTGCTTTCACTGCCAAATTCCAAGGACCGGGACGGAATTCAACAGGTCTTAGAGCCGGTGTCCGACTCCATCATCTACACGACGTGCACCAACCCTTACCTCCGATATGACTACAGTGACTTTAAGGTGAGATCAGGCGACCTAATCGTAGACTCGGTCCATCAAGCCCTAAGCGAATCCCTGTCACATGCAGTCCACACCACCCGCATCTTGTGGATGGGCACCGTATCTTTTGTCGCGGATGGATATCGCCATCTCGGCCGAACGCTGGAATCCGTCGCTCCACCTGACTTGGGAGAAGCGCTCACCCAAGCTCACGAATAAACACTCGACCGCCTAAGCGATATGGGATGGCTAAAGAGAATTCCAAGCCCTAAGCGACAGCACACGGCCCCGCGAATGTCCGCGGGGCTTATCCTGTGAGTCGTTTTTTTAACGCCGTCGCTGGAAGGATCGATAAACCCACGGTATAAGCCACCACCACAGCAGCGTCCACCCAGAGCGAGTCGGTGGGATGCCCTAAAATAAGCGCTCGCACGATATCCACAACGTGTACCAGCGGCGTAATCAGAATCAGATCGCGGATCAGTACAGGCAGTTTAGAGAGCGGAAAAAACACCCCCGAAAACATAAACATTGGGGTGATCACCAAGCTAAAATAATAAAAGAGTTGTTCGTTGTTCTTGGCCTTGGTGGCCACAAACAGCGCAGGCGCGGAAAAGAGTGCCCCCGTAATCAACAAGGGCAAAGGCAGCAGCAGAGACCACCAGGAATGCACGAGGCCCAGCGCCAACAAGACGATGAAGAACACGGTGCCATACAAAAGGCTGCGACACGCCTCCCAGAGGAATTCGCCGGCCACGATTTCTCCTGCCGATAACGGAGTGGTCACCATCGACTCGTAGACTCCGTTGACATTCAGTCGATCATACGCCCCAAAAGTGGTGTCAAACGTCACCGCGTTCATCGCAGTCACCGCCAAGAGTCCTGGGCCAATAAAATCCACGAACGGGACTCCGTCCATTTTGGCCACATACATGCCCAAGCCAAATCCCAAGGCCAATAGGTTGGTTAACGGTTCTCCAAAATTGAGCAAGAGCGAACTCTTATAATATTTGACCCACGCAAGAAAATCGCGGCGAAATACCATTACCGCCCCATGGCTAAAGCGCGGCCAGACGATGCCCTTCATTCGCGCAAATCCCTCCCCGTGAGGCGTAAAAAGACATCTTCTAAACTTGCTCGGCGCCGATAGAATCGGGGCAGGGCGGACTCAAGCGTTTGCCAACGTTGCAGCAGGCGATCCAATTGGCTGCCAAACACTGCCCAAATCTCGCCTTGCCATTCCGAAAAGGTCACCTCAGCTTCTCCTAAGTGCCGGGCTAGCTGAACTTGTTGATCTTCAGAAATACCCGATAGCTCTAAGCATTCTTCTCCTACAACGCGCGCAATGACCTCGTCAGGGGGACCCTCTTCTAAAATTCCGCCATGATCCATAATCACTAAGCGATCACATAACCGTTCCGCCTCGTCCATGTAATGCGTGGTCAGAAATACGGTCACCCCTTGACTCTTTAGTTCCCTGACCTTGGCCCACACCAACTGCCGAGCCTGCGGGTCAAGACCCGTCGTCGGTTCGTCCAACACTAAGAGGCGGGGCTTTCCCATTAACGCTCTCGCGATCACCAAACGGCGGCGCATTCCCCCAGACAAATCGCGCACCTGAGCTTTCGCCTTGCTCTCGAGTTGCATCCACACCAAGAGTTCCTGAGCCCGCTCTCGGGCTTCCCCCGCCGATTGGCCATAAAATCTTCCCTGAATCTCAATGTTTTCGCGAACGGTGAGATCCGGATCCAAGTTATCATCTTGGGAAACCACTCCAATTTGTTGTTTGATCGCCTGGTTTCCCGGAAATGCTGGTAGCTCTAACACGTGGATCGTCCCTCCATCGATCGCAGCCAGGCAGCAAATCATACGAATCGTTGTCGACTTTCCCGCCCCGTTGGGGCCCAGCAGGCCAAAACATTCACCTTCGCTTACGAAAAAGCTTACCCCATGCACGGCCTCAAAGTCGCCATAGCGCTTCACCAATCCTTCGACCCGTACCACGTCAGGAGCCGTAGTGGCCGTTTGATGTAACAATCCGGTTCATCCTTTCCCGAAGCCCTCACCCTGTACCAGAGACCGAGTGGATAAATTCGCCATGGCTCGCAAAAACCCTCTCAGCCAGCTCAAGACCAAACCGGCTGACCGCCATGGCTCGCGTCAATCGCTAAGCCTCTTCGCGCAAATATCGACGTTCATGCATATCTTGAGCAGGAATTTGCCTGAGCCACCTCGAAGTTTACTATGGTTAAGAAAGGATTGACCCAGCGCGCGTCCGTTTACCTCATGGTTTTCTAGCGAAAGGGTACGGCGACTTCCATGACATTCCGTTATAAGCACTGGCGCCATGTGATTCTGATCGCACTATTTGTTTTCACCGGACTTGGCCTATTTCTGGCTACATGGCGCCGAGCACTGGGACCATGGTTCCCAGTGGTTCAAGATGTTCATGAATTTGGCGGCATTATCTACGGCATTGCCTTGGTCGGATGGGGTGCCCGTTTTTTCCCAATATCACCGGGCAAGTATCGCCCCGGTTACGCCCGATGGGGCTATTTTTGGTTGGTCTGTCTGGTGGTGACCGGTGCCGGTTTATTAGTGGGCCCGTCCTGGACGCGCTCCATAGCCACCGTAGGCCATGCGATGGCGGCTACGGGATTTATTATCTGGGCGCTTTGGCACCTCTTGACGCGTTTGCCCTACCGCAAGATTCGCAGAGTCGCGCCTCAGGAAGGCTGGGGCATTCGTGTCAACCGGCGACGATTTTTGCGTTGGGGCATCGCCAGTCTAGCAGCAATTCCCGCCGCTTCTGCTCTCCCTACCTTGCTCAAAATGGTCGGTGGTCGCCTCACTCCCTCGTTTCACGCCACTTCCATTGCCGGCGCCTTGCCAGGGTTCACCCCCTACACCGTCACTGGAAGCTACCCCCACATCGAGCGTGCCAGCTATCGGCTTACGTTGGAGGGACTGGGTCCAACCCAAACATTTAACTGGAATCAGCTTGCTCAAGGACCTGCGCTGAAAAAAACGATAAATTTCCGCTGTGTCACCGGTTGGGTGGTTCCTGATATCAAGGTCGAAGGCCTCGACCTTGTCGACTTCTTGACTCGTCATGGCTGGACTGGGGATCGTCGGCAGGAGTGGGTGACTTTTTATTCTGGCGATGGCGTCTATACTGAGACCATGAATGTCCAAGAACTACGGCAATATCGTCCGATGTTGGCTTGGGATTTCGACGGCAAGCCCATCGAGATCTCCCAGGGATATCCCGTGCGCTTGTTGGTCCCCAATATGTATGGCTACAAATCCATCAAGTGGCTTGTACGCATGCGAGTGGGCCCTACTTCCGTTCCCGGCTATTGGGAGCAGTTGGGATATCCCCAAGACGCCTACTACGGCTCCTATGACGGCATCTAACCCTTGCCCCACCAAAAGCTCGTCTCAATGCGCCTCAGCCGAGCCCGCTTGACGAGTTTAGCCGACTGAACTTAACGGTCTCTCGTTTCTCTGCACTTGGATACTGACCCCCCTCCCTATCGAGGCAGTTACCGGGATACATTTGCCACTTCCGTGGCAATGATCTTAAAGCTGATGTTCGCATGAGCTTAGATTTCGCCCCTCTAGCCAAGACCCTTGGCCACCCTCATTGGTCGGCGGCCTGGATGCGTCCTGGTCTTCACCCGGGTCCAGGGGCTGTTGGGCCCGATTGTCCTCAATAAGCCAAACGGTTCGTTCTTCCCTAGGATGCGCTACAAGAGAAGGTCCGGATCCGGCCTGAAAACATCCGTGTCCCCAGAGCCTATCTTCTCGAAGTGATGACGGTCACACACGCATGGCACTCGCGTACAACTCTTTTCTGGGAAAGGTTCTTACGCGTGGGCCATCCCCACGATCCCCGCGTGCTGCCATGGTTTCTCCATCCTTGGTACTCGTCCCTTTAAAGCGAGGCATTCGTTCGGGACAGCCCCCATCTTAGATTCCATTGGGATTGCTCGTCTGCACTAATCTTACCCTCTTGAGCCAACCGCTGCAGAGAAGAGGACAGCGTTTGCATGCCTACCTGGCGTCCCGTTTGCATAATACTAGGCAACTGATGAAGATTGCCTGCGCGAATCACGTTGCTCACCGCCGAAGTATTCACTAAGATTTCGGTCACCGCTGCCCGACCGCTGGGTGTCTTGGCCGGGATCAGACGCTGCGATAACACTCCGACCAACACTCCTGCCAGTTGGGTTCGAATTTGGGTCTGCGCGGTGTCGCCGAATACATCGACAATGCGGTGAACGGTCTGCGCGGCATCCACCGTATGCAGGGTCGCAAAGACCAGGTGCCCGGTTTCCGCGGCAGTGACCGCAGTGCGAATGGTTTCCACATCTCGCATCTCACCGACCATCAAGACATCAGGATCTTGACGCAATGCTGCTCTAAGCCCCGCGCTAAAACTCAACGTATCCATCCCGACTTCACGTTGGTCGATAATGGAGCGCTCATGGCGATGCAAGTATTCTATCGGGTCTTCCAGGGTAATCACTCGCTTGCGCTCCCTCTGATTAATCACCCCAATCATGGCGGCTAAGGTGGTGGACTTGCCGCACCCGGTGGGCCCGGTCACCAACACCAAGCCGCGATCTTGCTGCGTCCAGTCCTCCAACGTCATGGGCAAACCCAACTCAGACAAACGGGGGATCTTCGAAGGAATCACTCGCACGGCCAAACTAAGAGAGCCTCTCTGCTTAAAGACATTGACTCGAAATCTCGAAATCCCGGTTAAGCTGTATGCCAAATCGACCTCTCCGACCTCTTCCAGCCGCTCCATCTGTTCTGGACGCAGAAGCGCACGCACCATAGCCCGACTCGCCTCGGGATTCACCGAAGGTGCCGATAAGGCTAAAAGCTCGCCTTTGACTCGTATCCATGGAGGGGTCCCTACGGTGACATGCAAGTCGGACCCCCCCGCCTCCACCACCTGGATTAGGAGGTCCTTGACATCGAGCCCTTCCATCGGTGTATCAACCATTGCCGCGGTCCCCCTAAGGCGGTCGATTTTCTCTCGAACGCCCATGTGCCACCACCCCATCATAGCGCCGACAGGAGGACCATGGCTAATCTGTTGGCCCATTTTCCGGAAATCATTTACGGTATTGAGCCGCCTTAAAAGGTGCCCTAAGCCTCCACGGCCCGGACCCCGTCTCCTAGGTCTCGCGATCTAGGGAAGCTCGCGCCCAGCCAAGTCAAAACGTCGGCCTCCGCGTTGCGGCAACCAGCGCAATGTCCCCGGGGGAGGAATCAATCGGTCGGGGGCTTGGCTATGTAGCGGGAAGACAATGTCCGGGTGAATCATTTCCACCAGCCGGTTCAGGTCATCGGGCGAGGCATGCCCGCCCGTGCCAATCGGCCAAAATGGCGTATGCCGAAATTTCAACCAATCTTGGAGCAGATCCCAGCGGGGATCAAAGGCGCCTAACGGCTCTCCATTGGCATGCACGAAGACACTGCCCGGACCCAACGGCAAATCCAACAACAACGGAATTTGATCGACTGCCAAATCGACCACATAGTGTTGGGGTCGGCGCTGGATCTCCTCTAGAGCCACGTCCTCGCCGAATCCCAAAATATCGCTAAGCCCCATAACGCGGAAAAAACGGGCCATGGGTTTAGGCCATACCACCTGGCGCCCTTGGATTTTGGCCTCTTTCACAAAGGCCTGCACTCTCTCAATATTTCTTGGGTAAGCCGTCATTAACACGAGCCCTGGCGTTTCTCCGACAATCTTTCCGAACTGTCGATCGACGTCAAATTCGGTGCGCTCAGCATGGGTAAAGCCAAAAGAAAGCGTCGTGCCTTCGATCACCAAGGCCCGGGCTCCGGCCACCGCCCGAGCAAAGGTCACACTAGCTTCCGGATGGCGCCCGTGCAGGCGAATGTCTCCGGTAAAGGCCAGCACTCCGTCTGGCGTGTCGACGGCATAGCCCGAAGCGCCGACCACATCATGATCCACCGCATAACGGCGCACGCCGAACGGTCCAAACGCTAAGCGCGCGTCTTCCACGATCGGTTGCAACTGCGGATACCCGCCTTCAACGTCGTCGCCCACTTGGTGCAACGCAGCCATCAAGGCAATCGTGTCGGGAGACGCATAAATGGGCACGGCTGGATCCACCCAACCGGTTAATCCGATATGGTCTAGGTGCGCATGGGTGATAAACACCGCGGTTTGACCGTCGCTTCCACCAGCTACCCCGGTACCCTTTACCGCCTCGGCGCGAAAGAGATGGTTAATGGCAGGCGCTTCGCCGATACGCAAGCGATCCGCCAGTTCCTGTTCCGTCCGGGGGGACACGCCCAAGCGAAATAGGCCTTGGCCGGGATGAAAGTCCAGGCCTAAATCGAGCAAGACGCGCCAACCATCGTATTCCAGCATGATTTTGCTCGAACCAATCACGCCCACTCCACCCCAAAAACTTACCTTAACCATGGCTTTGCACCCCTTTCGTTTGAAACGCTGCGACATGGTCAGAACGCCCCACTTCATCAACCCACGCGCGAATGGTGGGCAACACCTCTTCCAACCGTCGACCACGCACGTCCGCCGGTCCAGGAAAGTGTCCGTGGGGACTAATATGTGCGGTCTTCCAGCCACGGCCAAGACCCGGGGCGATGTCATTAGCATAGTTGTCACCCACACTAAATATCCGACCCGGGTCTAGACTCGGCAGCCATTGGTCAACCAGCATCAGAAGCCCATCGGGTTTGTGCGCATCCGAAACCACGCGATCAAAATAAGAAAAAAGCCCCAGCTTATTTAAAAGAGGTTCAGCCGCGGCCTCGGGACTGTTCGACGCGACGGCTAGCAGCACCTTACCCCGGGCATAGACCAACAGCTCGACCAAGTCCTGAGGCACCTCCAATTGACAAGCGTCACTCATCATGAAGACGCGCGTTTCCAAAAAAGCTGCTTGCCATCGTTCCCGGTCAGAAAGCCATCGCTTGGCCAATCCCACAACCGCTTCCCAGTTGTCCCCGGCCACAATTCCAGCTTCCCCATCCAGATGACGCTGGACATGGTGTAAATAGACCTTCGCATCATCTGGCGTCATCGACCGACTAATAATCTCAGCATACCGTCGAAAGGGATCGTCTCCTCGATACAACGTTCCATCAAAATCAAAGATTAATAAACCCGGAACCATACGCTTTCCTCCTATTCATTTCTCTTCTACCCCTTGACCCCCGAAGCGCTCGCATACGCCCCCGCCATAAATTGCCGCTGCGCCACTAAGAACAAAATCATGACCGGCAAGGTGGTAAAGACCACGGCCGCCGACAACCCGGTCCAGTCGGTGCCATTTGTGCCTAAAAAGGTGGCGAGGCCCACTTCAATAGGTTGCACTGACGGACTGGTGGTCATGATAAAAGGCCATAAGAAGCTGTTCCATGATCCAATGAAGATGTAAAGAGCCACCGTAATCAATATCGGCTTCGCCATCGGCACCGCGATTTGCCAGAGATACCGAAAGTTCGACGCTCCATCCAGTTCCGAGGCTTATCGGAGTTCGAGAGGCAGACTCAAAAAAACTGGCGTAATAAAAAGATGCCAAACACGGAAGCTCCCCATGGAATAATTTGAGCTTGATAAGTGTTAATCCAATGAAAATCTTGCAAAATCACATAATCAGGGATAATGAGCACCATTTGCGGAATCATCATCATAGACAACAGACCGGCAAACAACGCCTTCTTGCCAGGAAACGACAAGGTCCCCAGCGCAAATCCGGCTAGGATGGAGGTAATCAACACCAAGATCGTCGTGGTGGCGGCAATGAAGACGGTATTAGCAAAAAACCGGAGCCATGGGGTCCCCACCCACGCTTCAACATAATTAATCCAGTGACCATGGGGCAAAAATACCGGCGGAAACTGCAAAACCTGGTTGGCGCTATTCAATGAGGTGACAATCACCCAATAGAAAGGGAACACAAACAGCACTAAGAGAATAAATGCCAGCAACAGGTGATGCCAACGGTAGGGAAGACGCCGTTGGCGTCTTCCCTGTCCTGCCAACGTCTTAACGGGAGGCTCGCGCCGAAGCATCAGGGCTGTCCACTGGCCGCTTGAATGGCCTGGGCCTGAGCTTGGTTCAATGCTGAAGCCACCGACTGGGTTCCGGTCACTGCCGCCTGAATCGCATTGCCGAGGTCGCCCGCAGCTTGATCAAACCAGGCCACGGGAGGAGTCTCTTGGGCGTAAGCCAACGAACTAGCCGCAATTTTCTGATAGGGATGCGACTGGTAATAACCTTTCATAAAGTTGATCGCAGACTTTCTAACCGGGAGATAGCCCGTGTGTGTCGCCCAGTACGCCGTATTCACAGGTTCAGTGAGCCACTTCATAAAAGTCCAAGCGGCATTTTTTTGTGCTCTAGTCGCCCGTTGGAACATCACGATATTGGTTCCTTGTAAAATATTGCCCTCGCCCGACGGTCCTTTGGGCATCGCGGCGACTCCCATCGCGAACTTGCCTCCATCGGCGGATTGGTCGTAGTAATAACTGGCGATGGTCGACAGATCAAATGCCCCGTGCTCTGTACCCATCGCTGTCTGTCCGGGATAGCTGGTCCCGAGTTTGAGCGCCCCATCTTGGTAGAGCCCTTTAAGATACGCAAGCGCTGCCTTGGCCTGAGGAGAATTAAAGTCTGGTTTGCCATTTTGCATCAGATGGCCACCCCAGGCCTCAACCAAGGCCATGTACAAGTAAGTGCCGTTGGCTGCGCCTTCACCGGTCGACCCCGGATCAATACTCAACGCCCATTGGTCTTTAGCGCTCGACGTGATCGCCTTGGCCACTTTGGCAAACTGTGCCCAGGTCGCAGGCACGGCCTGATGCGCCTTCTTAAGCCAACTGGCGTTATAGTACATCACGAAGTCCGACTTGTTAAATGGCCACATGTATAACTTCCCGTTGAGGAACTGGTCTTTCCACACTGGGGCCCAGAAATAAGAACATCGCAATGCCCAGTGAAAATACAATGCCGGTCGGCACCGTGGCCAACACAAAATACAGCGAAATCCACAAGCTATGCCAAAACTCTGGGTATTTGATGACTTCGGCATAGTTTCCTAACCCAATATACGTGGATTGACTAGTATTGTAGAAACTCCAATTAAAAAAGCTGATGTATACCACGTAAAGCACAGGAATCACGGTAACCACCAAGAAGATCAACGCCGCAGGGCTCAAGTAGAAGTACGCTTGCACTGCCTCACAACGTCGCCGTGCATTCATTCAAAACGCTCCTTCACTGCCACGAAGATCCCCGACACTTCGAACTCCAGGATGACTAGAGTATATACCAGGAACCTAGTCTTGTGGACGCCTATTCGTCAAAAAGCCCCTCGGCTCGCTGTCATTGTCCACGAAGTCGGTTAAGTTCTCGAGAAGATTACGCAAAGATTCAATTAAGATTGATTCTAATGGGGAAGACGATATCACTGATGCGCAAGCGATCCTTGTCCTCTCTCAGACGATGGTGAAGTTGCCATTTAACCTCATCACCCTCTCGAACGCCTATTTCAACGATTCCCGATTCAGAAAGTGCGTAAGAACGCGCCGAGCGTTGTCCTCATTCTTCTCGATGCGAATTTAGCCCTGACTCAATAGCACCAGGGTTTCCACCGACGCCGCCGCATCCCGCAACATGATCCCTCCCTGGCTATCCTGACTAGGTAGATTCAGCACCCCCCCATCGCGCGAGAATCTATTCAAAGCTTCTTCCATTGTATGGGTATACACGGCGAGCAGAGACGACGGCAACCGGTACGTTTGATTCACCGCTAAGATCGCCCGTAGGAGGACCACGTTGAACCAAGGTTTACGCGGCAAGTCGCCGCGGTCCGTTAAAAACTGGGGCAAGGCCAAGAGGCTCAGCGCCACTGCCTCACGAAACGAAAATCCCGGTAACCCTTCTAAAAGTGCCATCGCCCAGAGCGGCGTCCCGGTGTTATACGTATGCAATGCGACTTCAATGGTCCCGTTCCTAACCGTTTCATTATCCCAATAGCGTCCATCAGGCGATCGCATGCGGTCGAGCCAAGTCATCATCGCCCGTACGGGTTTGAGATCCACAGTCGACGGATCCATTCGATAAAGCCGCGCAGCCATTACCACAGTCGGTCCCGTAGAGCAAACATGGAGTGAAGCTCGAGGCCTCTCCTTCCAAAAAATCCCACCACGTTTAGGGTCCTTACCTTGCAGCAAAAACCGATAAATCGTCGGAGCCTGGTCAAAAAATCGATCCGACCCTGCCAAGTCAAGGCAGGCTAATCCAAGCCAGGCATTATCGTCATAGAACGCATCACCCAAATGCACATTTTTCAGCCGCGTGGTGCTAGCAAATCCAATCCGTCGCCGCTGGTATCCCAAAAGGCCCTGACGCAATGCATCCCAGTCGGAATCTGTCAGGATATTGGCCCGTCCGCTTTGACAAATCGCTCCAGCGCAAGCCAGCAGGGCTCCAAATCCCCAGTTGTAGGCCCATACGGGGTCTCCCGGACGTCTAGGTCGAGATTCGTAAAATCCTCTCTGCTGCGGATCCAGGTAAGCATCCATCAATCGCCTCCATGCCAGATTAATCATATCCTGCCGGCCGCTGGCCATCCTCTTAACCTTCCTTCAGGTAGTTTTCGTCTGTAATTCTTACCACTTTCCGCAATATCCCTAATCTTTAATTTGCTGATCGCCCAAAATTCCAATTGCCGCGTCTCTCCCGCACCCCAAGCCCCTCGGCCCATTCTTCCTTATAATCCATATCAACCATGGCAGAATCCATCCTCCAAGCGGAGGTCGAAGTCAGATTTTCCCTCACCCCAGGGGATGATAGAGCACTCCATCGACTGACTCTCACCCTATTTTAATGATACCCTAGTCATGATAAGGATCAGACAGAGGAGGGATAAGTATGTCCGCTGCTTGGAAGCAAGGAGTCGGAATTCTCGTGGCCGTCTTTGCGGTATGGGCGAGTTCGGGCCTGACCAGATTGCCCGGACTTAGCCTCCGACCACACCTACGGCCACCCGAGGTCCACGAGATTCGCTCCGAACCGCCCAATAGCGTCAATCCCTTGCGCGCCGACAACTCGACCGCCATTTGGCTCGATGGATTGATGTTCGACAGCCTGGTCCGTGTAAAAAACGGAAAGCTGAAGCCTAATCTAGCCAGTCATTGGCAGTCTATCCGGCAAGGCCAAACCTGGGACATTCAATTGAATCCCCGGGCAAAGTGGTGGAACGGTCGCCCAGTGTCTTCCGATGACGTAGTCTGGAGCTATCGTCTCAAACTGAAGCAATTTGGGTTATTAAACCGCTCTCTGCAAGGGTTACGGCCACAGTTTGCCACCAAGGGCAAGTTAGCCTTGATAGTGACGTTGAACAAACCCGATCCTCAATTTCTTCGGCAATACGCGACTTCTGGGCCGGTGGCGTGGATCTTGCCGGAATTTTTGCTAAGCAGGATGCGTCCGCATTCGTTGTTGACCACCCCGTATTTAACCGACCCGGTCGATATGGTGGGTTCCGGCTCCTATCGCCTACTCAGCTTGAACTCGCACAGCGCGCGCCTTGAGGCCAATCTCCATTATTTTTTGGGCATTCCTAAACCGCGGCGTATTCTCGTGCAGTTTTTGGGGAAACATCCATCTGGAGTCGATGGCTAAATGTCGAGTGTCGCCGAAATCAAAGAACTATTTAATGCCTGCCGCCAAGCTTGGGACCGGGGCGCAAAAACGGTGCTAGCACTGGTCACAGCCGTTGAGGGGTCCGCCTATCGCCGTCCTGGGGCAAAAATGCTGCTTACGAGCGACGGCCAAATGCTGGGCATGATCAGCGGTGGATGCCTAGAAGGCGACTTGTACGGCCACGCCGAACAAGTCGCGGCAGAACGCGGCCCAATTCAACTGCACTACGACCTAAATCAAGACGCCGCATGGGGTCTCGGCATCGGCTGTCAAGGCAGACTGGACGTTCTGCTTCTTCCGCTTTTGGAAGAGGACCCCTTTTGGAGGGCGTTTAGCCAAACCACAATCCACGGTGAGCCGATGGTTTGGATGCAAACAATTCCCGATGGTGCTCGCGCGCTCTTAACCGCTGATGGCACGATGTTTGGCGATGTGTTGTCCCCTCAGGCTCTGGCTTTGGCTGAAGCCGTCCTGATGCATCACTCCCGACCAAAAGTGGTTGACATTGGATCCCAAAAGTTTTTTTTAGACGTGATTTTACCCAGTCCCCACCTCATCATCAGTGGAGCCAACCTGGATGCGGTGGCTGTTGCGCGCTTAGCCGCGAGCGTTGGGTTTGAGGTCAGCGTGCTCGATCCCCGTCCAGAATTTAATCAACCTACCCGAATCCCCATGGCCTCGCATCACCTGGTGATGGACCCCGAAGACGCCGCGGCCACACTCCCTCGATCCAGTTTTTGGCTGATCATGAACCACCACCGTCATCGCGACCAAGAGAGCATTGTGACCGCAATGTCTACGGCTGCCCGATGGATCGGAATTTTAGGCCCAAGACGGCGTACCGCATCCTTATTAGCCACGCTGGGCCTCGATTTCAATGATGGGCCCTTTGTTTCTCCGGTTGGGCTGGACCTTGGCGCCGAGACTGCCGAAGAAGTGGCGCTAAGCGTCGTAGCCCAGTTATTATCGGCTGAGCGCGGACGAAATAGCGCCCCCCTTCACGGACACCCGCGTATTCACTCCTAAGTCGGTCCGTAAGCGTGATGATGCCCTCAGGGTCATACCGCCCATATGAAACCCATACCATTCTGCCGCAAACAGGCGATCTCAGCTCTTCCTTGCTATGCACCGGTCTTAGCACCTCGACGATGATCTTCGATGGAGGCGGCGACGCGGACCTAGACTTTTTCATCGATCCCCATCCATACCCGGAAATCTCGACGTTTGCCACTAAACTGCCGATGAACTAAAATACCGCGAGCAATTGTCTCAGCCATCGCACCCCGGAACCGGCAAATATCGGGATTTGAAGGGAAAACCTAAGCCGCCCAAAAAAGCACCCCTTGACCTCCAACGCAGCCGTAGTCCTATCCGGATTGGAGAAGCCCGAGTACCCCGGGGCGGCAATATTGCCGCGACGCCACGATGCCATCCCAAGATCATCTTCATCCGCTCCCCGGTGCTGCCAGATGGCCGTATCTGAAAGGCAAAGGCACGACGATCGGTCAACTCTGAAAAGTCGGGCTTTCATAGACCGCCTGCCCGTAGCTCGGTCTACTTGACCACCACCAGGCATTGATTAAATTGGACGAGATACAATAGTATTGGAGTCTCGAACTTAGGCAAGCTCTGTGGTAGAATGAAGATTATGAGCGCTGACTACCAAAACTGCGAAACAATGACTCCAACGAAAAAGGGGGTGACACTGTGTTAAAAATGCATCCCAAATTGGACGACAACGATTTGTTTCTACGATTGTTCCATAAGGGCATCAAGGCCCAGTGGAGCGTAGAAGATGTCACCTGGGATGATCCCTTGCAGTTTGATTCGCAACAAGCCCGATCCTTGGCGCGACTCCTTAGTCCAGTGTACTTAGGGGAACAGTCGGCAATGATTGGAGCCAGTGTGGCTTTACCACAAATGGCTATGGCGGGTCAGACTAGTGCGCAACTCTATCTGAGTAGTTTTCTGATGGATGAAGCGAGGCATTTTGAAGTGCTCACTCGTCTTTACACTCGCTTAGAGTCAGAACCACTTCAAATTCGAGAATTGCCGACAATGCTGCGCTATCACAATCGTTTGCGTCAAGGGGACCGAATTGATTGGGTCTGGGGTATTTTGATTAGCGACATTTTTGCGAAAAACTTTTATCAGCAGTTTAGTCGGTCCCAACCGGAAGCGTTGTTCGGTAAATTATCTCTTCGCATTCTCCAGGACGAGTCTCGTCATCAAGCTTTCGCTGAAAATTATCTTAAACAGATGATCCCCTCGCTCTCGGTTGATCGTGTACGCGTTTTGCAAGAGATGAAGGACGAGTTGATGGACATCATGGACACCATGTACGGTCGATTAAACGATGATGCCATGCGGCTAGGACTGGACGGCCGGGAATTCTTGGATGAACTGCGGGCAGAAATTGAACATAAGGCTAAGCGTATTGGCCTTGATGACAATTTGTCGAGCGATGATGAGGGTAGCGGCACGGTGCGCAAGGTGTTTCAGGGGCTTTCGAGCAATGTATTTCAGAAGGCATCGGATCTCACCTCAAAGTTTGAAGCGTTATGGCCTAGTCGATGCGATACGTGTTTTGTCGCCTTGTTATGTCGGAGTCGCTTGCTCCAAACCGCCTGCTCTTAATTTAGCGATGATCCCAAAGCACTCTGACCCTTGTAGTCAGGGTGCTTTGGCGTGCGCTCCCATTAAAACGAAAAACTAACTCCATTCTCCGACACCCATTGAATTGCGGCCACGGCACCCACCAAACGGACTCCTTCAATCAACACGCTTTCGAGGTGTCGTTTCTTAACGCAAGGGGTGCAGGCCCAGATTTGACCGCCATCGCCCAGGTAGGTGTCGACCAATTCTTTGAGCGGCATAAAACCTGGCTCAGCAATGCTTTCGATGACACGCATCTCGGCAACGCGCACCCCCTCCGTCGAAAGAAGGACGACGACCTCTTTTTCCAGCGCCAATGCCGCGTTAGCCATCACCATAGCCACGGTCACTCGATCGGGATCCTCCGGCCCTCGGGTCAAATTGACCAAAAACCTAGATGCTGCCATCTCGTGATACCCCCCTACAATACGCAACGTGATGGGCACGCCTTAAGACTCCACCACGATTCCGATATATTGTTAGCGTTATTCTACCATGCTCGTGCAGGGCGAGGTCGTTGCCGTGAACCGAAATCCTCAAATCAAGCGGTAGGCTCCTTTTTTGTTGTCGACCGAACGCCAAAATTTAGGCTACAATGGAAATCACGAAAAATGTCATCTGTCAGTTTGAGCCTAATGCCACATTGCATCGAAGTTGAAAGGAGAGAGTCGGTTTGGCGGTCATCGATCGAATTCAGGTATCCTGGTACCGAAGTACCTTTCCTACCCCCATAACCAACGGCAAGTACACTTATACCGTCTCTCAGGTGGTCATGGTCGAAATCACAGACCAAGACGGCGCAACCGGGATCGGCTGGGTGTCAGGCAATGCGACGGTCTATCAGGCAGTCTTGGAGTGGGCTCCTCAGATTATGGGCATGGAGACTGACACCATAGAACGCATTTACGACCGCCTTTACCAGCCCAAATTAATCGGCCGCAAGGGACTCAGCACGCGGGCCGTATCTGCGTTAGATATCGCGCTGTGGGATCATCTCGGCCAACGAACCGGCCTTAGTGTACATCGCCTGCTTGGCGGCTATCGTGACAGCATCCCGGTATACATAGCCGGCGGCTATTATCAAGACGGCAAAGGGGTCAGTCAACTCGCTGAGGAAATGCTCGGCTACGTCGCAAGTGGCGCCAAAGCCGTGAAGATGAAGATTGGCGCGCTTCCCCTCTCCCAAGACCTGCTGCGCGTTCAGGCAGTGCGGGATGCCGTAGGCGACGAGGTTGACATTTTGGTCGACGCTAACGGCGCCTATCGAACCGATATGGCGCGCCAAATGGCACGCCGGTTGGCTGACTTGCGAGTCTTTTGGTTTGAAGAACCGCTGTCTGCAGAAAATTTGGCGGGATATCGTCTTTTACGCCAAGATGGCGCGGTTACGATTGCCCACGGTGAAAACGAATATACCCGCTATGGGTTTCGCGATCTCATCGCCGGTCAAACCGTCGACGTAATTAATGCAGATGCCCAAGTCCTCGGGGGCATCAGCGAATGGCGCAAAGTCGCGTCCTTCGCCAATGCCTATGAGATCCCCATCGCTCCTCACGGCAACCAGGAAATTCATATTCACTTAGTCACCGCGGTTCCAGGAGGTCTCATTCTTGAGTATTACAACGAAAACGTGGTGGGCTTGATGCAAGAAATGCTGGTCGAGCGCTTGCCGCTTAATCCCGATGGCACCGTCAGCGTCCCCAATGCGCCGGGACTGGGTGTGCACTTGGATCAATCGGTGCTGGCGCGCTACCTGGTCGCTTCCGAGACCATAAGCCCTTCCCAGGCGTGAGCTCCGTGCAATGATACCTAAGGGGTATCCCCTAGGTGGGCATTTCGGACGCGGCGTCCCTTCTAGCTCTAAAGCACGGGTGGTGCTGTGCTTCATTCAGTGCCAACAGCGTCTTCTCAACGAGCACCCCACCCGTAGCGGGGTGGTCCATCCGTCTGAGTGCCATTGCCTCCTCGTTGTCGGTTCGTCTCTACCCACCAAGGCGATGACCCGAAGCATAGAGTCGCTCTTTTACTTTCGAGAGCACCTTGCCGCCTGAACTCGATCGACCACAAAGCGTCGTCTGGCTAGCAAGAGATGTTCTTCGTGCGTGGACGACTCGACTTTCTATCTACCTAAAAAATTTCACAAGAGACAGGCTCTCGATGAAAGGCGCTATAGCTAAAGCGTTAGACGGATTTTGAACAAAAAAAGGACTCGGGCTGGTTTGGCCTGAGTCCTTACGTGCCGCATGGCGGCAACCGCGTTTAGCTGGCTCTGCTTTTTCCATCTACGGCCACATGGCAAGCGACCTGTTGTTGTTCCGAGATCGCCACTAACTCTGGCACTTCGTGCCGACACCGATCAATGGCCAACGGACAGCGCGGTTGAAACGGACAGCCATGCAGCGGCACCTCTCCCGTGCCCGCGGTCGGCACCATGATCTGCTCCCCTCGCGCGGCACGGCGGGGATTGGGGATGGCCGACCACAGCAGTTGGGTATACGGATGCTGCGGATGGGCTAAGAGTGCCTCCGTTTCTCCGATCTCAACCACATGGCCCCGATATAACACCATGATCCTCCGCGCCAAAAGGCGAGCACTCAACAAATCATGCGTGATGTAGAGCATCGCCGACACTTGCTGCTGAACCAACAAATCGCGCAAGAGACTCAGCACATCCGCCCGAATGGAGACGTCCAACATCGACACGGGTTCATCGGCAATCACAATCTCGGGCGATGCCGCTAACGCGCGCGCAATCACGATGCGCTGCCGTTGACCTCCTGACAATTGGTGCGGACGTTTCTCCAAATAGTCATCCGGCGGGGTCAACTGCACGGTCGACAGGATCGTCCGCGCCCGAGCCAAGGCATCCGCTGGCGACAGCTTTTGGTAGTTAATGAGGGGACGCGATAGCGAATAACTGACTCGATTAAATGGATTCAGGGCCGCATAGGGGTCTTGAAAAACCATCTGCACTCTTTGCATCCGAGTTTTGGGGTTGCGTACCCCCGGTTCCGAGCGCAGGTGAATGGACCCTTCGGTAGGAGTTTCAATGCCCGTCAGCATCCGCCCTATGGTCGTCTTTCCACTTCCACTCTCACCCACCAGCGCGACCACTTCGCCCTCATCCAGATTAAACGAGACTTGGCGCACCGCGACCAGGGGCGTCGAGCGTCGGCCTCGCGGATGAAACACCTTGGTTAACCCTTCGACCTTAAGCACCGGTTCCAACATGGACACCCACCTCCTCTCGGGTCACAAAACACCGCAAGTCTACGACCTTCAGGTCCTCCAACGGAGGCGTCTGAGCGCGACAAACGTCGGTCGCCAGGGGGCATCGCGGGGCATACAAACACGCCGTGGGAATATGATGCAAATCCGGCGGCGTCCCAGGAATGCCTTCATACGAACCCTTGGGATTTTCTGGATCTGGCAACGACTGCATCAGCGCTCGCGTATAGGGATGCCAGGGATGATCCAGCATGCTCGTGGCAGACTGCCGTTCCACGACCTCGCCAGCGTACATCACCACCACCTGATCCGCCAATTCCAACACCAAGCCTAAATCGTGACTGATGAAGAGCATGGAAAAGGCTTGCTGTCGGCGCAATTCCTTCAGGTTCTCGACAATCTGCCGTTGCACCACCATATCCAGGGCCGTGGTGGGTTCGTCCATAATCACCAGCTTAGGTTGGAGCACCAATGCCAAGGCGATCGCAATC
Source organism: Clostridiales bacterium (assembly GCA_027365485.1). GTDB lineage: Bacteria > Bacillota > Sulfobacillia > Sulfobacillales > Sulfobacillaceae > JAMCVM01. The sequence goes on along the minus strand of DAHXNH010000085.1, from coordinate 5,721 downwards.
CGCTGCTTCATTCCCCCAGACAATTCATGGGGATAGCGACCGAGCACTTCCGGCTGAATTTGGACCATCTCCAGCATGGTCTCCGCCCGCGCCACAATTTCCGTAGGGCTCATCCGGGTATGCTGTTCCATGACATCTTTAAACTGCGCCCCGATCGTCATGATGGGGTTCAGCGCGTTCATCCCGCTCTGCAGAACCACCGACACTTCCGTCCAACGCGCGCGCCGGAGCGGCTCGGCGGCCAGCGTCCGCCAATCCTGGCCAACGATTTGGATCGTCCCGGAGATAATCTGGGCGGGCGGCCGTTCCAACCGCGCCAAGGCAAACCCTAAAGTCGATTTGCCACAACCACTTTCTCCCACCAGACCGACAAACTGGTTTTCTTCGATGGTGAGCGACACATTGCGCACCGCATGAACCGGATTCTTGCGGCCATAATCCACCGAGACGTTTTCCGCTTGGACGATCACGCTCATTTTGATTCCTCCTGTAACCGCGGATTGGAGACGGCATCGAACCCAAAGTTAATCAAGACCAACGACATGCCAAAAAAAGCAATACAGAGTCCGGGCGCCAGAATCCAGGCCCATTGTCCTTCGAGCAACGCGCTCGAGTTCTGCGCCCAATAGAGCATCGACCCCCAGGAGAGTTGACTCGGGTTGCCAAACCCTAAGAACTCCAGTCCCACCGCCGCCAAGAGGCCTGCGGTCGACGCTCCTAGAAAGTTCGCCATCACCAAGGACAGCATATTCGGCACCACTTCGCGCGCAATAATCCGGCTAATGCTGTCGCCGGCCAAATGCGCGGCGACGACAAAGTCGCGGGTCCGAAGGGTTACCACTTGAGATCGGAGGACGCGGGCCCCCCAAGGCCATCCGGTAAATCCGATGATGACCACAATGAGCGACATCCCTCGCCCTGGCGCATACGAAGCGAGCACAATCAGCAAAGGCAATCCCGGCAGCACTAAGAACACATTGGTCAGGAAGGATAAGACTTCATCCACCCAGCCTGACACGTAGCCGGCGGTGATGCCAATGAGCATCGCCAAAAAGGTCGCAATCGCGCCTACCGAAAAGGACACAATGACAGAGATCCGAGTGCCGGCGATGAGTTCCGACATGACATCTTGACCGTTTTGCGTCGTCCCCAACCAATGCTGCAGCGACGGCCCGAGCATGTCTTGGAAATTCGAGTCGTTCGGATTATAGGGGGTCAACAGCGGACCGAAGATCGACACCGCGATAAAGATGCCTAAAATAATGAGTCCGATGCGCGATTTACTATTGCTCCATAGAACACCCGCAATCTCCCGGACCGCCCCTCGGGGCTTGACCGCTGACGGGGTGTTTGGGGCTGGGGCTACCGCTCCCACACTCATGATGCACCTCCTCGCCGCACTCGGGGGTCAAACATGACATAAGCCAAATCCGCGACGAAGTTGGCTAACACCACGCAGACCACAATAATCAGAAAGATGCCCTGCATCAACGGAAAGTCTTCATTGACCACGGCATTGTAGAGCAGATACCCAATCCCTGGATACGAAAAGACAATTTCGGTTAAGAGTGAACCCCCGACCACAAATCCCAGGGCCATGGCAAATCCCGTTAAGTTGGGCAAGATCGCATTACGGGCAACATACATCCAGGCCACCCAACTGGGCTTCAGCCCTTTTGCCGTCGCCAAGAGCACATAATCTTCGTTTAGCGCGTTTATCATGTTGTTGCGCATGCCCAACAGCCAACCACCAATGGAACTAATCATAATGGTCAGAGCGGGTAAGAACCCATGATAGGCCACACTGCCGATAAAGCTCCAACTCAAGTTGGGCGTCATCGACGCCCCGTAGGCACCGGTGAGCGGAAACCAATGATAGACGAAGCTGAGGAAGTAAAGCGCCATCAATCCAAACCAGAAGTAGGGGAAGGTGTTGGTAAAACTGGAGAGAATCGTCAACGACCCGTCGACGGCTTTACCCCGGCGCATGGCGGCGATAATGCCGAACATCGTCCCTAACCCAAAGCTGAAAATGGTGGCGACCCCAACCAAGCCCAACGTCCACGGGAGCGCGTGAGAAATCATATAGGTCACCGAATAGGGAAAATAAGTATACGAGACGCCAAAGTTAAAATGCACCACATGGTTTAGATATTGACCATACTGTTGAAAGATGTTGCCGTGCGAAATGCCCAACATCACCGTAATCGCCTTCATGGCGCTCGGACTCATAGTGCCCCGCTCATGAAAGCGCGCCATCATGGTCTCCACCGGGTTGCCTGGCATCGCCCGGGGAATGAAAAAGTTGACGGTTACGGCCACCCAGAGGGTGCCAATCAAAAAAATCACCCGCCGCAAAAAATACTCCATAAGACACCTCCTCTCTAGGTCCGCCGCCGTGGCGGAGAACCTGCAAACCAAGACGCCCCGCTACAATTGGGAGTCCTGTCCTTTGTGCGACCAGTCATTACCGGTCTTCGCTAGAGACCCGAACCCACAAAATCCAGACAATGGATATGATCGATTTCCCGGGGACGTTCTTCGCGCCGCAGTAAGCGCATTGCCGTCCCCACTTCGCCAGCAGATACTCGCGGACCCCGTAGCCTAAGAGTGTCCCCTGCTGGTACTCGGCGCTACAACTTTCAGGATTCTTGAGCTTCGACCGATCGAAACGCACGAGTTCCTGCGACAACGCCGTAACCGGCTCCAGATGGTACCTAACCCTTGATCAGCGAAAACGACGATCCCCCCCGGCGCTAGGTGAGTGCCTCCCGGACAGCGTGGCCCCGGGTGCTTCAGTTCCAACTAAGAGCAACCTGACCGCGAGACTTCGCCCGTCGTGCCGTCCACCGTTTCCCACTCCCGCACCACGGCCGCCCCGGTGGTCTTGCTGCCGGGGTCCAGTTTCAGACGCAGGGGCTTCAACACGGAATCTTCCTGCAACCGATCCCCCAGCCGGATAGGGAATGGCACTATCCGATGCCCCCGCGCCCGGCCCTGTTCCAGAAACCCTCGAGCCGTTTCTCTGAGCACGGCCTCAACGGTTTTTTTCTTTGGGCCAAAATACATACCGTCACACATCCTCCCGGATCCTTACGAACCCTTGTGACTCAGGCTAGGGCCAGAACCTTCGGCGCTTGGCCTTTCGCCAGCATGATTCCGGCCGTACAGCGCGGCTGACTTGACGAGCTTTACAGCGAGTCCTTAGAGGAAGCATTCGCCGGCGCGTCTTGGCGACCCATTGCAAACATAGCACGTTCGGTACCGCTTTTCCTGGTCAACCTAGCCTCAGTTCCCGCAAGCTCCGCCCTTTAGGGCGGGGTAGTTGACAGCGGTATTATTTAGCTAATCGTCGGAACCAAGTTCAGGACAAGCCTGGTCGGCCCAATACTTCAAAGTCTAAGTTCCCGATTAGGCGTTTCTACCTCGGCTGAGTAATACCTAAACTTTTCCTCCTCCCAGCCGACATTCATTGGCCAAAGTCTTCAGCGATCACGGAGGTTCAGTTGACCTCCCTGCAATCACTCAGGATCCCTATGTGGAGAATTCGAAAGCCTTAACGTTTGCCATCCAACCACGCCCGTGTTGGAAACGACCCCTAGCATGACCAAGCGAACTCCCCTGATCCCATCCTCCTAGACTGAACATTGGGTCAGGCAGATACCCTATCCAGGTATCGGAATGACTCCCTCCCCATTTTCAGTTATTCGTATAGTTCGCTACGCTATGGACAATTCCTCCCCCGACCCAATTCGGCAATTACCGATGGATATCGTCTATTTAGCAAATAACTAGCAACGAGAATCGTGAATCACGCTATCGGAATGCCCATCGTCCTAATGTGTCCCTGGAAAAAGCCAGGGACAAAGCCAGCGGACTTTGGCAGATCGACTAAATTCCGTTCGATTCATCCATCTCTTGTGGAATTTGCGGATTTTTAGCCAATCGGTACCCCGTTATCCGGCTTTCGATTGGACGTGGATAATTTTCTCGGCAAATTCGGGCAATGGGGACGAACCGAGGTCGCCATCAGTTCGCCTCGTCCAGATATGGTTCAAAGGCCACCAGGCCGCGCCAGGGGAATGCGCGGGCATTTTGTTCAAATGGCCTAAGAACGGACGCTAACCATCGCTCAGTGTCCGTTCGCATACCGCCAGATCCAAACGATCCTGCCTCAGCATGATCCGATCGGCATCGGTTCAAACCGAAGGTCTCAGCATGGTCGGAAGGTAATGAAGACTTAGCGCAAACCAAGGATGCTGGCTTACGCCCAGGATTTTCCTACGGTGCCATCCTCGCCATCCCAATCCTAAGGTCTGAGCCTTATTTGGCAGGGCGAAGATGGGTCAAAATTATCAGTGATCCGGGGGCGGCGTAGGGGTTTTTAGCAGTGGGCCAGCCTACGTAATCGTTGGTCTGGTATTCGTTCCAAGCGGCTCCAGAAACTAATGCGACCACGGGTACCTGCTGCATAGCGATGGCTTCAAGTTGGTCGACTATCTGATGTTGTTTGGCCACGTTAGTGGTGGCAGCCAATTGGGCAATCAGGCTGTTAACGGTCGGGTCGTCAAACCGCTCTGTGTTGGCATTAAATGTAGCCACCTGACCGGCTCTTACGCACTTTCTGTTATTAATAGTCGACGCAGTAACGATGTAGCAACCTAATAGTACGGGTGTGCGATTGTTTCCTAGAGAAAATGAGGGAAACTCGTCAAACCGTCCAGAGACAATAAATATGTTGTGCGTATTTCTTGAAGAGCCAGCAGTAAATAACAGGAAATACCCATAATATGCTTGTTTAAGCATTGTCTAGTCAATTAGTAATAACAGAAAGTGCGTAAGAGCCACCTGACCTATCGGTGCCGACTCTTGAGAGGCCATGATGTAGTCGTAAATATAGTACGGATTGGACTCCGTCCAACCGTAAACTAAGGCGGCTTGGTAGTGACCCGTTTCGACATCGCTATAATCCGTAGCAACCGATGGGGTTTGCGTGGTTACTTTAATGCCTATTTGCCCCAAGTCGGTTCGGATAATCGACATGTCTTGGATATAGTCGGTCCATCCCGTAGGGCACTGCAAACTAAAGGTCAACTGCTTGCCATTGGGCCCGATCAACTTCCCATCGTTCTTATGGTAGCCAATCGACGCCAAGAGGGACAAGGCTTTAGCTGGCGAATACTGGTACGCGTACTGAGTCGCCAAACTTTTGTCGAGCCATGCCGCGTCTAACTCCGGAGGCAGCAAAGACTGACTGGCCGGCGGCTCATACCCGTACTCCCCGTCTTTATAAATGACTTCTTTGTTAATCGCGTAGGCCATCGCTTGGCGGAATTTCACGTTATTAAATGGTGCTTCCGTCAAGTTAAAGGACAATACGGTCGGCGAACCCAAAGGAAACCAGTAGTGATAGTCCTTAGGATTTTTGTCCACGTAAGATTTTTGGATCCCTGGTTCAAACAAAACCGCATAGCCAAACTTGCCTTCCGACATTTGCAAGTCACTGGTTTCGTTCCCGCCTAGCGCAACCTCGGTGATTTTTGGCACCTTAATCAAACGACGCTGCCAGTATAGCGGGTTGGTTGCGACACGAGGGTGCTCACAGTCATGTGGTTAGAATCCACCCGCTCTGAATGGTGAGCGCGGGCCTACTGTGGCATGGGGCCTTGGTAACGAGACCTTGTGAAGCCCACGGGACAATGTAGCCGCGCCAGATAGGGC
>DAHXNH010000066.1 GCA_027365485.1 Clostridiales bacterium | reverse complement strand
AGGGCAGGGAAATCGCTTAGTACGTACGAAAAACGCCTGGCGTCTGATCTGCCTTTGAGCGAAGGGACGCCCACTGCAACGGGACGATCACCTGGACGATGGCAAGAAGGCCACTGGAGGACCATACGCGGGCCGGTTAGTCCTCTACGCGGACAAAGTCCGTCCGTCCATACCGATCCCGGGTTTCTTCTCGTGTCGCCCGGCTTAGCCGGGCACTCTTAGGGTCAGGTGGTCGCGCTGTATGGGAAGCACTTGACCGGTGAAGAATGGGATAAAGATCATACAGAACCAGCCGAGGCAAGGATTTCACATGAATGCAGTGCCATGGGGCACCGCCGATCGGTGGGATCGGGGGTGCGTATGGGGTTAGTCTTCACCTGGGCCGATGATTGGCTCAATGTCGGCGGATGGGTAGCGAAAGACCGGGAAGAGGACCGGGACTGACGTGCCAACACCTCCGAAAAACGCACCCATGCGTGATGGCGCTTAGGCTCTTGGTGCCTCGAACCCCATGATTTAGACTGGCGCGATCGGGTCCGTCATCAAGCCGCATTTCAAAGTAGCATCCTGCCCGTCGGCGAGGTGGTGATGCTCACCTCATTCGGAGCATAGGACCCATAGCCTTCGTCCGTGCCTGGATCAAACGGTCGCCCGACCAGGTGGGCGTGAGCTTTCCTTTCATCCCGTAGGACCCGTTCCCGATCGGCCGAGCACTCTAGATAGAACATGGGTCTCGACCCTTGCCCTGATCAGGGTAAGATTACACCAAAGAAACCCACAGCATTATGCGGCATTACACCGCAAATGCAGTCAAAACCGGGGATCGTGCAGGTTCGTGGCCCATCAAGATGCCCCCATGAAACCGACACGAGCCACCCATCCACCGCTTCATTGGCAGCGACCCAAGGCTTGCTGTGAAGCCTGGAAGCTTAGTTCCCTTACTCTCCCCGCATCCCATGGTCCGATCACTAGAAGCCCTCAAGGCGAGAATCAAACCCCTCTGAGCTTAGACATTGCCTCCCGAAGGCAGGTCCAGAGTCTCGTCTTCCTGGTGATACAGGTCTTCGTGCTCTCGCAGTTGTTTCAATACCTCAGGACGTAGCAGATGAGCAAGGCGCTCGGGTTCGTTTTGCAGCGAGTGCCGCATTAACGTTCCGCTGAACCGTACTTTCTCCGATTCGTGAGGACAGGTTCGATCGCCGACCACCGACCCACACCGTCGACAATAGACGAACGCGCCAAAGCGGATGGGCTCAATGCCCAGGTCGGGATATTGGTCAAAAATCCGATGAGCCGCGTAGGGATCGTAATAGTCCCCCACGCCCGCATGGTCCCGTCCGACAATAAAGTGCGTGCACCCCAGGTTTTTGCGCATGATGGCATGATGGATCGCTTCTTTCGGACCCGCATAACGCATTTCATACCAGATAGTGCCGAGGGCCACCATGTCGGGTGGATAGTAATACCGGATCAGCGTCTGGTAACTATCGACGATGACCTCGTCTCGAAAATCCCCTGGCTTTTTTTTCCCTAACACCGGGTTAATAAAGAGACCATCGACCAAATTCAGGGCCGTGCGCTGCGCAAATTCATGACCTATGTGCGGAACATTGCGGGTTTGAAACGCGACTACCCGCTCCCAACCATGTTCGGCAAACAGAGCACGAGCACTTTCCGGGGTCACCCGGAGCGGCATCTCGCGCATCCGAGTGGCATAGACGGGTCCGGCTAAATATTCCCCGCTCTGATGATGCACCATAGAGACGCCAGGATGCCCGGGCGAATCGGTGCCGTACAGCGAACGGCTGAGACGGCTCCAATCCAAGCGAAACACCTCTTCGACCTGCATCCAGCCCACCACTTGTTCGTCCAAGACTAAGGCCACGGTGTCGCCCATCTGATAGCGGCCCACGGCATCGGCCTCTACATCCAGTAAAATCGGGACGGTCCAGGGCAACCCGCCGGGCAGCCGGCCATGCTCTAGCACCGAGTACACTTCCGCCCGGCCCATGAATCCGTTCAAGGGGCTCAAAATTCCGACCGCAATATTTTCCAAGTCCGACGCCGTCATGGAGGAGATGTTCACTCGCGGCCAATCGGTGCCCACATTGTCCATCGAACCCATACGGTGAACTAAGAGTCCGCCATGGGGTTGATTGGCCATTATGCATCGCTCCTTCGTGCTGTTTGCGCAGGCCGGGTCACGCCAGGTCGCTCGATAGGTCCACCCTCACGTTCCATCATCGACCGCCCTGACCCAAAGCCCCCGGAGCGTCCGCCACCATCTCCTCGGCAATCCTGACTAGGTAGTCGCTGACCGAATCGATGCCAGCCATTTCCGCCGTCTCCTGCAACCGATCCCAGACATCCGGGGTCAAACGCAAGTGCAGTTCGGGGTGAAGCGGTCGGTCCCAAAGCGCGCGACTTTGACAGTACTCGACGATGGCGTCGACTGCTTGTTCCACCGTGGCATGACTGGTATCAATCACTAGGTCCGCATTCGTCGGCTCTTCAAATGTATCGGAGACGCCCGTAAAGGTCGCGAGCGTTCCTGACAGCGCTCGCTGATAGAGCCCTTTTGGATCCCGGCGCACGCATTCTTCCACCGGACATTTGACATAGATTAAAATGGCGTCAGGCAAAATTTCACGAAAGATCTCCCGCATCTTGACATACGGGGTGATAAACGCGGCGAGCACGGTGGTATGCCCCGCCAAGAGCCGAGCCACATGAGCGGCGCGACGGATATTCTCTTCGCGGTCGCTTTCGCTGTAACCTAGGCCCTGGTTCAACCCTTGCCGCAATTCGTCGGCATCCAGCCGCATCACCGGCCAACCTAACCCGGCCAAGCGTTCTTCGAGCGTCGTACTGAGCGTCGATTTGCCAGCGGCCGATAAGCCCATGAACCATAACACCGGGTATTTCGTTGCCATGTTTGTCCCTCCAATATTGTGTCGCCCGGCACCATTCCCGACGAGCTAGTTTTTTCATCTACCCGACCGGGTTGGCTCCAGGAAGGGGAGAGATCACCTGCAACACATCCGCGCCGGCAACTGTATCGACGTCGGTTTTGTGCAACAAGCAGGCACCAATATTTTAAGAAGGGATGCCCGACGAGAGACGTCGCCACTCCTGCTTAAATCCCATATCCGAAAAACTTACCCTGCGTGCCCCATCTTATCGTACATTACAATCCAAAATCAGCGCCCTCATCCCAAAAGAGGCTCTCGGCAACAATAGACCTGGCAGTATCCATGAATTCGCCGTGGATCCCCAATGGCTCGTGCCTGGGCGGTCAAGAACTAAACCTAACACCAAGCATAGCAAGCTTGGTCTCGTTTCCTCCACCGTTTCAGCAAATCTTAAGTCTCGGACACCGATATTTCGGACCGGTCGTTTGTCCTAGTTCAACCCCATTTTCACCGTCTTGGCTTACGCTCCATCAAGCCGGAACTAGGAGTTTCGAGACGCTCTGGCAAAAAGTATAGACTAGATGGCTTGCAGTTACTAGGAGGATAGGCTCTAATAGAAGAACATCGTAGCGTTCTGGAGTTTCCTGAACGATATCCGCGTATGGAACAGTAGCGGAAAGTACGGAAGGTCCGCTATAGTAGCATGGGTCATCTTATTCATGCCACCGGGAATGACCTCCCACACTTTTCGATTATCGTTTTTCTTACACCGTATCTTGAAGGAGGAAGATGATGGCGCTTCCTGGTCGTTCGATGCCAGTCAAGACGTCTCAACGATGGACTTGGGCGGGAATTGTCTCGGCAGTCCTTGTATTAAGCGGGGTTGCTTATGTTGTCAAGCAGGGGTATTTCAGCTCGGTCCCACTCTATCAAATTTCCAACTCGCCCCTAGGTCCGACTCCTTCTGCTTGGCCGGAAGATCACCGCAGTCTTTTGAACAACGATACGTTTCAATACTCGACCCGCGCCCGCGGGCCCAATTATATGGTACAACTGCCTTCTCTGGCCAATAGTGACTCGCCTTTGGTAAAAAACACGCTCTATATCGCTGGAGGCCGAGGAAGTGTAGGTCATCCTGGGTACTTGTGGGCAGTCAATCCCGAAAACGGACAAGTCAAGTGGACCGCTTCGGTGCCCAATGCCGTGTTTTCTGAACCCATCGTCTCCGATAACCGAGTATATATTTCTGAAGGAGATGCCGCGTTCCCGGGGAAGAATCCCTCGCCCTCGACGACCCCTGGCTCCAAGCGCGGAACCGGTCCTTCCGGTCTCTACGCCTACAACGCCACCACCGGCCAACTGCTCTGGCAATATCCTACCCAATTTGCTGACCAAGCCCCGGTGACGGTCTCGAATGGTCGGGTGTTTCTACTCACCGGCGGACGCCATCTCGATGTCTTAAGTGCTCAAAGCGGCAAGCTCTTGTGGCGCACCCACACCGATGTCTATGTTAGCCGTTCGAGCCCTCGGCTCATTGGCCACCGCATTTACTTTGGCGGCGCAGGGCCGCTACAAGTGGTTGCGATCAGCCGTGCTAGCCATCATATCGTCTGGAAGCGTCCGATCCCGCGAGCAACCGGCGGCGTCGACGACACGCCTCTGGTGTACAGTCGCGGCATTTTATACACCGCAAGTCTTAACGGAAAATCGGGGATCACCCGAAATAATCCCCACCACTATGCTAAGGTCTTCGCCATCGAGGCCAAAACCGGAAAACTCCTGTGGAATCAAACCCTTGCGGAAGGGAAAAATCCGCCGTTTAAAGAAACCGGCACCCCGATGCTGCATGGTAATCACCTGTTTGTTGGCAACGCGATCAATGGACAGTTTTTTGCCATCAGTGCAAAATCCGGAAAAATAGCATGGTCCGACAACCTAAAAAGTCCGGTTACTCGGCCCGCCGTCTACGTGGACGGTCGGATTATCGTCTTGACTACCCATGGCGTACTGTACACCTTATCTGCCAAGACGGGTCATGTGATCCGGCGTCTTCGCGTCGCCGCCTGGGTCAATTCTTACGGGCCGGTGCTCATCGACCACACCTTATTTCTCACCGGGAATACCGCCCAACAGGGATTCTTAGCGGCCATTCCCCTAAAATCCATTCTTCATTAGCTATCCCTATTCAACCCCGGAGGCGCGGAAGGCCGGCCGACTAGGTTCCCGGCCCTCCTGCACTCACATTGTTTCCCCAGACGGTTAGCAAGTTGTCGACAGAACTGGCTAAACCTTCCAGCCAAATCTCCGTCGATTGCACGCTAAATGCCGCAAACTCGCCAGAAAGCGGCAAGGCCCCCTCTTGGGTCGACAAATTCCCGAACGGTTCCGTGGTAACACTAACCCCGGATGGGACTTTTTGTTTCGCCGCGGCACTACGCTCAGTCACCAGGAGGTAGGATCGGTTGGGAGCGATATAGGTAAGAATCACCACGGTTTGTCCGTTGGCCGAGCCCACGGACACGTTGCTCAGGGTAACATCTGCCAGTGAAGGAGGCAAAACAATTGGGAATTTAACTGCCGCCTTGGCTAATTGCAAATCGGTCAGCGTTTGGGACAGAACCACTTCCGGGGTGATCCCACTTTCGGGATGAAACGTAAACGTTGAAGCACTCAGGTTCGGATTCACCTGAAAATTAGTGGCGGTCTGGCGAAACTCACCCCCCAGCCAACGCGCAGACATCCGAATCGGCACCCCGAGGCTCAAATTATACCAAAGCTCCGTTCTGGCCGTAATTCCACTGGGCAGCGGAGTCATCATCTTCAACTCCACCTCATTGCGATTCAGCGCACTCGCTCCGACCAAGGTACTCGATGAGACCAGCGACGGCAACGTCAATCCCATCAACCTCACAGCATCTGGAGAAAACGGCAGCGAACTTAACACTTGGTAGTGACGACTGCCTTGGGTATATGACGAGGTATTGTGGCCATCATCAACGATCGTGACCGTCTTTTGTCCCCGCTGATTAATCGTGACCGCATAACGCATGGGCGAAGAGGCGGTGACCAACGCTAAGTCGAGCGTCCTAGTCGCATGCCCCTTTAGGTGCACCACGTCGATCACTTTGGCCGAGGTGGTCTCCCACGTCGACATCGATTTCGCGACCTCGCGCTCGATTTCCTTAGCCGCGCTCTGGTGCACAGCAGGATGAGCGCTCGAGGGAGTTCCACACCCACTCAACGCTCCTCCTAACAAGGCCACGAGCGTAACGTATGTGCCTATCCGATACGAACGATGCCGAGCTTCTCTCCGTTTCATAACTCCATGTTACTGGCTGGCTGAAGAAACGGCAAGCAAACCGCCTAAAAGAAGCGAAGACGTAGTTCTTACCTGTTCAAACCCTCTCTTGTCCCTGAGCCGAATGTGACGACACCGAACCCACCATTCCCTAAAGCCCAAGCCATTTTGGCCTCTATAAGATGGCTGCAAGATGGCTCGGGTGAATAGGAAATACGGGGAGTGAACTAATCAAGCCGTCCTTCCCCGGAAGCTTTGAGCCCTTATCTGAGATTAACCAGGGGCCTTGGCACGAACCGTCTTTTGGGGAGATTCCTTGACCTTCCGATAACCAAAGTCCCCGGTCGTGGGCAATCCGAGCATTCCCAAGACCGGGGGCTTTCTCCATCATCCACCTTCAGAGGCCCCGCGGCGGAAAGTTCATGCTTTGCTCATGCCAAAAGAGCCTGTCCTGGTTTTGAATGATTTCCGCTCCCTCCCATGAGAATCTACCCCGGCTAGCTTAAGCGATCGGGCTTCGTCGGTCATGATGACTAGTCTTCTAGAACTCTCGATTTCGGTTAGTCCTCCTCGACCACGCTTATCCCTCGTCCGACGACGCCCAATCGCACCTAAAATTCGCCAATAATCTCATGTTGCTGAAAAATCTCTCGACTAGCCAATAGGCCTTTGGCCGCAGCACGGTCAAGAACATAGCGCACGCTCCGATGCTGTTGCAAAGCCGAGGCGGGACAGAGAACGTCAGGCGGTCCAGTGATCGCTTGCAATACGGCGTTGGCTTTACTTGCTCCGATGGCGACCACAACAATCGTCTCAGCCCGCAGAATTGAAGCAATCCCCATAGTCAGCGCTTCGCGAGGCATTTCTCCCGGAAAACTGGGTCGGTTTTGCTCCAATGTCTCTTCGCTCAAGTGCACCTTGTGGGTGCGACTGTTCCAAGGGGTGCCGGGTTCGTTAAACCCGATGTGTCCGTTCATTCCGATGCCTAACAGTTGAAACTCGAGTCGAGCGCACTCGATCTCGTTTTCATAACGCAAGCATTCGGCTTCAAGATCGGGTGCCTGTCCATTCAGTACATGCGTACGCGATCTCTCGAGGTTTATGTGAGAAAACAGATGTTCTTCCATGAAATGGTGAAAACTTCCAGGGTGATCCGCCGAAATACCTACATATTCGTCGAGATTGAACGTCTCCCACGCTGCGACATCCAGTCGTGACGGCTCCGCTCGAATGCGGTCGACCAATGCACGATAGACTGGGATCATCGTCTGGCCGGTGGCCAATCCAAACCGTCTGGCGCCCGCCTGGTGAGCCTCGATGATCCACTGGGCAGAAAGATCGCCCGCCGATAAAAGATCGTCGGTGATGTATACCTTCATGTGGTGCCCTCCATCCATGGCCGCGAGGCAACTTTGGTGCGCCCCGCGGTCGCCTTTCGCAACCCTTGCAGCTGCCGGTGACCCTCGTCCAGTTTGATTCAGACGACCGTTTTGCTCGACTAGACCCATTATCCTTGATTTAAATCCACAAAAAACTTAAACCGGTCGGCGCGATAGTACGCTCGCACAAATTCCATCGGCTGTCCATCTTGACGGAAGGATAGCCGCTCTAACAAGAGGAGCGGCGCTCCCGGTAGCACTCCAAGAAATTGTGACTGATCCCCTTCCGCCAATACCGCTTCCAAGGTTTGATGGGCTCGTTGAAATAAGATTCCACGCTCCCGGAGATACGCGTACAGAGAGAAATCCTTATCCAGGGGGTGATCTTCCAACCCTTCGACAAAATGTGCTGGCAAGATCGCTTCTTCCAAGGCCATGGGCCGTCCATCACCCAAACGCAACCGCTTTAAACGCACGACCATCGCACCAATATCGAGTTGCAATTGCTCTCGGGCCTCAGCATCAGCCAATTCCAAGACCTGGTCGAGAGCGACCGACTCAGGCACCACCCCTCTTAGACGCATGTCATCGGTAAACGATGTGACCCCTAAAAGTCCCTGGTTCACTTTACGGTGCGCAACGAAGGTTCCACGTCCTTGTTCTCGATACAAAAAGCCTTCGCGGACCAACTCTAGCAAAGCTTGTCTGGCCGTCATACGACTCATTCCGAAGCGATCGGACAGTTCTCGCTCGGACGGAACTCGGTCTCCAGGATGCATCACTCCCGAGGCAATCTGTGCCTGAATCATCTGCTTGAGTTGCAAATAAAGTGGCAAGCCTTTCTGTGGTCGGATAGCCGTCTGCTCCACCCCCTCTGGTATAGTCCGACAAAAAGATTACGGCATACCCTCCTAAAATCCCTGCCTGCGTGCGAAGAGGAATATTGGAATCCGATCTCGGGTAAACCAAATTGGAGCCTAAATCTCTGGTACCAACGTATAGTTTTGTGTACCATGAGAATGATGCACATAGGCGTGCCAATAAATGCCATGTTGTAAATTTAGGAGGTTCAACGTGAGATACCAAAATGAACGGGTTGCCATTTTTGTCGACGGAGCCAATATGTTTTATGCCCAGCGACTACTAGCGTGGCACCTGGACTTTGCCCGAGTGATTGAGTACTTTACTCGGGGGCGAGAGATGTACAACGCGTTTTACTATACTGGAGTGCAAGTGCCTCCCGACAACAGTCAGAGAGACTTTCTCACTGCCCTCCGGCATCTCGGATTCACCATTCGGGAAAAATCGATTAAAGAAACGCTTGACCAAAATTCCAACGCGGTGATCCGACGCGCGAATCTTGATATTGAGATTGTGATTGACATGTTCAACACCGCTGACCGTTATGACATTGCTATTCTCATGAGTGGCGATGGTGACTTTGAACGAGCCGTTGAGTTATTGCGTTCGAAAGGCAAAGAGATTGTTGGCGTAGGCACGCGAGGGATGATCTCCTCGGAACTTGAGAACGCATGCGACCGATATGTTAAGCTAGAGGATATTCGGAACGAAGTCGAAAAAATTCGCTAGAGCGTCAAAACTCGGCAACACAACGGGTGGCTGTAACGGCTGCCCGTTGTCCTTAGTGAGGAGGTAGAACCTTCCATGCGACGGTTCCTCGTCTTAGCTTTTGCAACCCTCCCACTAACCGTGCCCTCCATGGGGGCCATAGTCCAAGCCGCATCCGTCACCAGCGAATATATCAGTGAACCAGCGCATTACCAATTTCGCGAAACAATCAAAATTCATAACCGCAGTCAAACCGTCGCGGAAAACATCGTGGCCCGTGTTGTCCTATTGCCCCCCAGCACTCTATACAGCCAGGTTACGCTCACTGGCTATAGTCAACGACCTGCCCGCATCGTACATGACCAAAACGGCAATACCGTGGGCATCTACAGGGTGCAGCGGCTTGCAGGAGGTCAAACCCAAACCCTCCACCTTCAGTGGAGCGTCATCTCCCATGCCATTGCCTACCGACTCCCTGCTCATGTAAAGCCCTACAATACCCACTCTGCCCTATTTCGCCTGTATACCAACCCGCACTTTGAATACCGTCAAGGAGTGAGCACGGACGCTCCCGCGGTCACGGCCATAGTGCAAAAAGTCACCCGGGGATTGACCAAACCCGTAGCTAGGGCCAAAGCTCTGTTCGTATGGGAAGTCAACCATATCCGCTATAATCCCCAGGGAGTCTCTTCAGGCAGCGCGCTCGCGACACTGAAGACTGGCACAGGGATCTGCAGCAATTTCGCCGAACTCTATGCGGCACTTCTTCGCACCGACCATATCCCCGCCCGCCTAATCAGCGGCTATGCCACCAACAACGGAGGCGGCAAGGCTGGGTTTCACGAGTGGGACGAATTTTACATCCCTGAAGTTGGCTGGGTGGTGGCTGATCCCACCTGGGGTCATTTTGGTTACTTCGCCCGCTTACAAGACAACTGGCACGTGCCCTTATACGGAGGAGTCGTGCCCGACGTGGACGTCCACTATGCATCGCGAGACCGCCGAGCTATCCTCAACGTCTCATCGTCTTATCAATTTACCACACAATCCATGAGCATCACTCCTGCCCCCAAAGTTCCGCTGCCAATCGCGGCGGCAGCGATGCCGAACACCACCGCCAGGGTCCATCGCCATTCCCAATCTGCATGGGCTCGTTGGTGGGCTGCCGTCATCCACGCAATAGGTGCCGTCCTCAAGCGCCTGTCCCATATTTTGTGAGAGAGTGAGCACCGCAAGCCGCGCTTTGTATAATTTTCGCCAACTGGCACATTCTAGTTCATGGCAGGTGAGCCCACCGCCAGTAACCAGCGTTCAACGCATCTTTACGACGCTCGAACACGGTTCAACCCCACCGCCTGACTCTTTAGGTGGGACCGCGCTGGTGCCCGAGACGCCCAGTTCGCTTTTGACCCCCTTGGAACCTGCCATTGCGGACGTTCTTAGGCCAGGAGGATGCCTCAGAAAGGGCGTGATACGCTTCACGCCCAGACCCTTTAAGTACGGCGGCGGCAATTCGTCGGGCTCACCCATCACCGCTAACTATCAGGGAGTGATTTGATGTTTCGATGGCACAAATCTGTCACGTTGCTTGCGCTTTCACTGATACTCAGTCTTGCACCGCCTTTGCTGGCGCGGGCCCAGGCGGTCGTGGGCATCACCCACTCCACTCGCCTGTCCCCCCATTACCCGACCCACCATCCGCATGTCGGAACGATTCAAAGCGTAAGTCCTCGCCAGATCACGATAGCGTATCCAACGGGCTCTTCCATTCCCAAGATGGAGGTTGCTCTGGGTGGTGCGTATCTGAGAGCCGGATTCTATCCAGTGACTCAACTCCCATTCGCTTCTGGTCAACACGTATTTGTGATGGGCACGAGGTCATCCCATCCCACCATTATGCTATTACCCGAAGCTCGCGGCACATTGAATCAAACGGGCTCATCTTGGACTCTTCAGAGCGCTCATGCCACCGTGGCTCTAGTGTTGGACCAGCCGGTCCTTTTAGGCGGTGCTCAATTGACCTCGGGCGCCAAGGTCGATGTTTTCGGGACTCGCGTGGGCTCCCAAATTCGGGTGAGCATCATAGCTGGCAGCCCCCATGTCTTGAAGGCCGTAGTCACCACCATCCAAAAAAATCAACTCCACCTGCGGTCCGATACCGGCGGCACCCTGACCTACCCCATCGCCAACTTACCTGATGGCTGGATGCGCCACCTTAGCCAACTCCCGCCAGACACTCCCGTCTTAGCGGTCATATCTCCCGAGGGTACTGTGCTTGGAGTGTTGCCAATGCACGCGCTCCGGCACTCCGAGGGCTTTTCCCATCATCGTTGAATACCCGACCAGGGGCTGATTTTGCCGTCGGCTCCTGGCCCATCTGAAATCATCGGGCCCAAAATTGATAAAAGCGCTCCTCCGGCCACGATAAATCCGTTAACCCCCATCTCGCTGCACCCTTCTTTACTAAACGTCAGGCAAATCCCCACCCCAGGGCGGCGGCGAAAGGCCGCGTCCATCGTTTGTTCTACTGCCCACCCTCACTCGTCCCCCGAGTGCCAAGGCCGTTTGGCCAACGGCCTTATCGCGGCTAAAAGGCTCCGTGTTTTTAAGCGCTCGGATGATTCGATGGTTACTCTCACGCCGTCCTTCACGGAGACTGGGACCACCGACTGGCAAACATTAGCAATTTCCGACAAGACAACCTCACCTTAAAGACCCTGTACGTTCCCCGCAGGGTCAAGTTTGACCCGACGCAATTTTCCGGCCCAACCATTCATAGCCTATCAATGCCGCGATCATAATCAACCCGCCCGTACCCTCCACCCAGGTAATTTGCCGGTGGCCTAAAGTCACGCCAAATATGGCCGCAAAGATGGGTTCGAAGACAAAAATAAGCCCTGCCTGAAAGGGCGGCACCTTGGTCTGTCCCCACGTCTGTCCCAAGATGGCCAAGGTGGTGGCAACGAGGCCAATATAGAGCACCGCCTCCACCAACCCCGGGCTGAACACGGGTTCTGGTTGAAACAGCGTGGTCGCCCAAGACAACAAAGCGGTTACGGCAAGTTCGACAAAAGTAAATCCGGTCCATGAAGCGCCTCGGGGCATGGATGCCGTGACCAACACTTGCCCAGCCAAGAGTATGGCCGTGCCAAAGACAAGCGCATCGCCTAGATTGATGCCCCCTTTGGGTCCCAAAAATAGGGCCAAGCCGACCAGCATAAGCACCGCACTCATTGCCATCCGTGGTGACAACGGCCGTCGGTATAAGATAAAGTTCAGTAGTGGGATGGCTAGTACATTTAATCCAGTAATAAACGCGGCCCGATCGGGCCCGGTGAAGACCAAGCCTTCGGTTTGCAAATAGTAAGCTAAAAACAGCCAAACACCGGCCCAAATTGCCGTTTTCCAGGGAATGGCAGCCCGTTCACGAACCGCCCAGGGTATCAGGGGCACAGCCGCAACGCTAAAGCGGAGCGCCAAGAACCAGCCCACGGCCACGCTAGCCACTTGACTCTTGATGACCAGAAAGGTGGACCCCCAAGCGATTGTCACCAAGACCAAGACCGCTTTAGCCGCCGAGCTTCTCCCCATCTTTCCCTGCGTTTTCCAGTCACTTCCTCTCATGGAATGTTGCCTAGAGTGACACACTATTCTTTGGAGGTGGTATTCGATGCCCCAAATCTGGGGAATGTTTCGGGATCAAAATGCTCTCTTGTCCTGTGTTCGAGAGTGTGCCCAAGAAGCCCGAGTTTCGGTTTTCGTGCCGAAAAACGAACCGCCTAACGTCGATTGGGTGATCTTGCTCGGCCCTTTGGTCCGACTGGTATCCCCCTATCCATTTTTGGACATACCCCGCCATCTACGCCGTCTGGGAGTGGATTCGATAACCGCCGCCCGCTACGCTGATGGGCTGGCTCGTGGCTGGTGCCTTATCTGTATCGACGGCCAAGCCCGCAATAGCCGTTGGCACCACTACCCATTAACAAACACCGCTATCCTGCCATAGCGGTTCAAGCCGCGATACTCTCCCTATTCTTCCCAGATCGCCACGATTTAAATGGACAAGATAGAAGCCAATTGCGCCAACTCTAGGTCTGGATCCTTACGCGTGTTGACCACCACGTCAATCGGGGTGGTCACCAGCGTTCCATGTTGCCAACCGACCATCACCCCAGATTTTCCTTCAGCCAGCAATTGCACCCCGTAGGTTCCCAATTGAGAAGCCAAGATGCGATCCATCGCTGTGGGAGGCCCACCTCGCTGAGTATGGCCAAGAATAATGAGCCGCACTTCGTATCCGGTTTCAGCTTCGATCAGTCGAGTGACGTCTTCGCCCGCTGCAGCCCCCTCAGCCACCACAATCAAACTATGGCGCTTGCCTCGGGCCCGTGAGCGTTTAATCCTCGTGATCATTGCCCGGTAATTCACCGGAACTTCAGGAATTAGAATGGTCTCTGCACCACCTGCGACTCCCGAAGCAATGGCGATGGCTCCGCTTTCTCGCCCCATCACTTCAATGACGAAGATTCGTTCGTGGCTACTGGCAGTATCCCGGATCTTGTCCATCGACTGCGTCACGTTATTGATAGCGGTATCAAATCCAATCGCATAATCCGTCCCATAGATATCATTATCAATACTAGCAGGTATCCCGATCACAGGGATACCGAGGCCGTGCAACGCTAAGGCCCCTCTGAGGGAACCATCGCCACCTACCACCAAAAGGCCATCAATGCCCCATTCGCGCAACCGATCACGCCCCATCTCTTGTCCCTCTTCATTGAGAAAGGGAAGACATCGCGCAGTGCGCAAAAAGGTGCCTCCGGTTTTGATCACATCGGCCACGGACCCTAATCCAAGCCGCCGACGATGCCCTTCCAACAAGCCATGGTATCCGCGCAAGACCCCCCATACCTCATGATGCATATAAATCGACTGGCGTACGATCGCACGAACACAAGCGTTCATTCCCGGTGCATCGCCACCGGATGTGATTACCGCAAATTGCAATGCTGTCCCTCCGTGCCTAGCGCAAGGCATCCAACATCCAAAGCCAGGCTATCAATTCTATCAATTCTATCGCATCTTTGCGCACTTGGGTGATTCCAACTTGCCAACTGGACCCACGAAAGATATTGTACACGGTCAGCCCAGCCCCTATCACAAAGAGGACCCCACCGACCGTTGACCATGGCGTCCAGAAATATACCCCTTCGCCGATAGCCGCCAAGAGTCGCCAGGGCAAAGCAATGGATCGATAGCGTGCTGACCTGAACGACCACGCGGCCACCACCAGTGCAATGAGTGAAAAGAACTTGCCGATTTGGACAACATCCATTCCAACCAGGCTCCCTTCATAGGTTGCCATAACCTATGACCGAAGCCCTTAATTGGCCACTGTTAGCGTCTCGACGCCTGAAAGCGTACTTGAACCATTTTTAGGGCGCCGACCATCGTCGCGCCCAACAGGAGCGCAATCAGCGAGCCTCCCACCAGGATTAGACTAAGATGGATAGCGTCGAGCATCGTAGGCGTTCGTGTGCCGGCCAAAATAAAGTCTTTGTCCGCAAATACCGGCAGGCTAACCCCTCCTAAGACCGATTCGACCGGATGGAATAAGAGGACGGTCAGAACTCCCGCATAAATTGCGTGCAGGAATCTTGCCACAAAATATGGCTTCATCGAGATATCGGTGTCGGCCAGTACCGAAGCTACCTGACCATGTACGGCCAGGCCCGACCAGGCGATAATCACGGAAACCAAGACTACTTGATCCATTAGCGGTGCATGCGTTTTGGCGACCGCTGCCGCACCCAAGTCGATCTCAAAAATTCCCTGAACTGCTGCCGGAACTAAACTCCGGGAAAGCCCGAGGAGGTGAAAGAGCCCTTCGATAGGCACCTCCAATCCAACGAGTAGCCCCGTTTGGGTCAGGACTCGAAGCAAAACGGCGAAGAGCACAATAAAGCTCATAATCATAAAGAGTGTCCCTACGGACTCCGTGATGGCTTCATTCAGAACCCGACCCATCGGTCGACCATCCTCTGTTCGAGCACGAATCATAGCGTCGGTAGCTCGATCAAAAATCCCATGAAGAACCACACCTTGTTCTTTTACTCTGGGATCTCGCCGCCTGCCGTAAAAACGGTAAGTCAAGCCAACCATCAGCGCTCCAGCATAATGCGCCGTAGCAATCACCGCACCCAGAGCGGGCTGTCCAAACATGCCAATGGCCACCGCGCCGAACATGAACAATGGATC
>DAHXNH010000064.1 GCA_027365485.1 Clostridiales bacterium | reverse complement strand
TTGCAGCGAACCTAGCGATTCCTTGCAGAAATTGGGGGACACCCGTCTCCGCACTGGAATGGCCGGTGGATGCATGGATCCGTTGTCTCTTCATCCGTTCCGGAGTGGCATAGCGCGAATGGTTTGAGCGCTAGCCGTTTGTGAGCCTGAACCCACAGGCGCTGGCGTGATCCGATGATTCCTAGCGAATATCCGTCCCCCAACCACGATAGCCGACGGTCGGGGACCGCTCCCGATCGGACCGTGCAGCACGGGGTGTCGAGTTTGTGCGGCCACTCCCGCAAAAACCCCTGAGTAGTTACTCTCTATCGATAGTATTCAAATAATTTCGGTGTTTTCATCGTGTGCCCCCATCCAGCGATCATTGCCTAGACGATACTGGAAACCGGGGGAAAAAGCAGCCCCAAATTCGACCGTCGAGTGGACGGCTAAACTATCAATCTTTAATGCCGACCATATATTCGGATACTATCCGCGAGATCGAGGACTCCCAGGACACCGATCGCCAAGCCCTAGCGCAGTATAACTACGATCCAGGATATATCATGCTTAAATCCGTTGGTTCATTGGCCTAGTGGCGGTGCCGCTCTTAGGCAGCGGACATCCCCGACCGGCGCTTATTTACCGAAGATGCGAGATATCGCCCCAGGGATCCCCTCAGCATTCCCCTGCGTGAGGACCGGCCAATCCGCCACCCGATGCGTCAGCGCAACTCCGTAGCGCGGCCCCAGACTTCGTCTTCGCGCGCTGGGAAGGAATTGGTCGTCGCCTTCCCATTTCCTTGGCTTTCGTCGCCCGATCACGCGGCAGAGGACGGCAAATCCATCTTCATGCATGGCCTCTTGTTCAAAATCAGATACGCCTCACGCAAATCAAGATATACTATTTTCCAGGGCGAATGGTCGTCGATGTTTTCCTACTTGCAGACCAAACGTCTAGGTTCCCGAAAAGGAGATCCCGTTATGAATGATCAACAAATCCACGATGCCGCAACCTCGGCGGTAGCGATATTTTGTCACAACCTCGACATCTGGGGACGAATGTCTCAGGTGCTGTGGCTGTTAGGCCGAGACGATAACCTGATGGTAACGATACATCGCCCCTCCGATCGCCAATGGGAAACCCTCGCCGTGATCTGGGACGGCGGTCCTCATCCGGAAGATCCGGTCGGAGTCAACGCGCACACTCGTTGGCCAGAAAGCATGGTCCCTGCCATTTTGAGTGTTTCCAACCTAGCCCCCATCTACCGCGCCTTTTATGACCGAGTAGGATCCGATATGTGGCCCAAAAAGGCTCCAGACCGTCATCTACGCCACCGATGTTACCAAGAAGCCGTCGCTGATGCCAACCGCAACCAAGCTTGGTTTGACACCGCTTTGCATCTGCCTGGGGACTTGGGTCCGTTTGTTCGACGCTCGATCGCGCCTCGGTGCCGCAGTTTTGTCCAATTCGAAATGGAATCGCTCGATGGTCAAAGCTATTGGACTGACATTATCCTCCGGGCGCTAAACCTCTAACCCACCGAACTGTTAGTGTTGGCCCCGCTCGATAGCTTCCATTCTCATGAACGGATCGGTCATTTTCTCCACTATCCGTTTCAACCAAGGCTGAGATATCAACTGGTCATATGGCAAACGCTCATTCAACCAACTGGTCAGCTCGCGATCCAAAACCGCCCGGGTTGCTCGAATCGCCTGACTTTTAGCGGCCAGGGTTCGACGGTGACGGAAAACCCACGCATATGCCCTGTAAACGGCCAGAACATATTTCGGGCCTCGGCTTATCGCATAGAGGACGAGGAGAGATTCCGTGACCAAAAGGCCAAACCATCGTTCTTTTAAAATGTTTGAAGAAAAAATCTTCAGCATGGTCATCCATCGATTGCGCACTAACCAGTGAAACTTGTCAGCCGTCATATTCAGAGCGTAACGGTGCACGATTTCGGCATCTGCCGCACACCAAACTTCCCGCCCTAAAAGTCTGGCTCGTAGAGAAAGGTCGGCATCCTCCATATAGAGAAAGTACGAGGAATCAAATCCTTTCAGGTCGTCCCAAGTCGTCCTGTCAGCCATCACCGCAGCCCCTGAGACCAGGAATACTGCCCTATCGCCTTTCCACTGCTCGGGATCGTCTCCCAGCCCGAGACAGGTAACCAAACCACTAAAGTGCATCTGGTTGCCACAGGCGTTCACCTTGCCGTCGCTGCCAATCAACTTGGCCGTGATCAAGCTCTTGGGATGGCGCACCAAAGTTTCATACATGAGCCGCAACGCATCTGGGCTGGGCACGGTATCTGGATTGAGCACCATCACCACATGGCCCGTCGATTGGGCCAACCCACGATTGTTACCGCCCGCATACCCATCATTCGTGCCATCTCGAAAGAAGCGAACCTCAGTAAAGTCCTGGCGGACTAATTGCTGAACCTCGCTGCCTTGACTGTTATCGACCACGATCACTTCATGGGAAAGGGTCTGCTCGCGCAGTGCCTTGAGACATTCTCTCACCTCGTCGGGATGACCGTAGGTCACCACAATCACGCTGACTTTAGGAAGCTCCGCTACAATCGTGCTCATGGCCCGACGCTCACGGATTCTCCTGACCGCGCGCGCCAAGCCCCGCCGTACGCTCCAGAGTAGCCCGAACATCCTCCCGCAGTCGACCGGTCATCGTATCAACGCTGTGCAAAATGACCCCGGTCACACACAACAAGAGTCCAGCAAATAAGAATACTAGACTCACTAGCGCACCGCCGACGCTCAGCAGATGAGTGGTCGACAGCCGTTCGGCGACCCACATGGCAAATCCGACACCTGCCGACAGGCCCAGAATTCCCGGCAACCCGAAAAATAACAGAGGATGCCGTTGCGAAATGATGCCCAACACGCTATCAATCACTTGCAACCCATGTCGCACCGGGTTGCGTTTGTTGCCGTCGCGATAGGTCACTCCAATCGGAACTTCGACCCAACTCAGACCGCCTTCTTGGAGGTGAAACTGCATCTCCGACTCCACTCCAAGTCCTCCGGTCTTAAAGGCCAAGCGATTCAGGGCCTCTCGGGAAAATGCACGAAAGCCACTTTGGGAATCGGTCAACTTGACCCCCGATGCCACATTCGTCATACGAGTCAGCGCATGTTGGCCCATTTGCCGCCACCACGGGATGGCGCTTTTGGTGTCCAAAAAGCGCGATCCGATGACCACATCCGCCCGCCCCGCCAAGACCGGAGCCACCACCGTCGGAATCTCTTCGGGATTGTGTTGCGCATCTGCGTCCAAAATCACCACCACATCAGGAGCAAAACCCAGAGCTCGCTTAAACCCTGCGTTCAATGCAGCCCCTTTGCCTTGATTCTCTGCCATTCGAACCACTTTGGCCCCGGCCGCTTCCGCTAAATCTGCGGTCTGGTCCGAAGAGCCATCGTCCACCACAATCACCGTGTCAACGACCCGTCGGGTAGACAACACCACGCTCCCAATGAATCGCGCCTCATTAAATGCGGGAATTACTGCTATTACCGTAGGTTGGGATGAAGATAATTCATTGGCACTCATATAGAGACTAACTCCTTTCCTTGCCCACTTAGAGGACGTTAACGCCAGCTGCTCTACCAAATCCGTCAACTTATTTTTTGCTGGTGCTCCGACGCTTCGCTTTTCCTTTAATCTTTGCTTTGCCTTTGACCTTAAGATTAGTGTGTTTTGATCGAACCTTGACCTTGCGAGACTCCTTGGCTTTACCCTTTTTTGTCACACGATGTATCGTCTTCTTCTTAGTCTTGTGTTCCTGTTTACCCTTAGGATCCTTGGTTATCGACTTTGACTTCACTTTCGATTTCGGCTTACTTTTCGCGACTTTCGCCTTGGGCTTAGGCTTAGGGTCTACCGCCGCGATCTTGGTAGAGGGATCCTGCCATGGCACTGAAATGGTGGACAGCACTTGCCCCGTGGATCGATTGTCAATGGCAAAGTGGTAGGTCCGATGTGGTGACTTCATATAACGCGTCCAACTCACTGGCTGCCCTTTACTATTAACTACCGCTACGTCCGCATCCGCCAAACGGGCAGTCGCCGCCAACAAGTTCAGTTCCTCGACCTTATGGCTGAGGGTTTGATCTCCAGGATTACTCGATCCGACTTCCCGCCAAAACGTCTCAATATTGCGGGTTACCGCCTTCAAATGGCCGCTGGACACGGCATGATATCCGAGATAGGCGATTAAGAGCGACCAATTGCTGACGGTGATGTGGTGTGCTTCAATTTGTGCGCTAGTCACGTCCTCCACGTTGGCGGCAAACGCCGCCGGAGCCAACATGACCGAAACTGCCATGGTGATGGCGCCAACCCACTTCATCGATCGAATCATTGCGCTCTCCTTGCCAATCAAAACCTAAGGCCCAATCCGAACCCATAATATTCAGTGAACTCCTGCCCGATAGGGGACCCAATGATCCCTCGTATGCCTCCGCGGGAGACGAACGGAGAGACCATCGCTACGCGAAAGGTCTCTCGGTCGCTGCCATACGGCGGAATGCATTCGCTCTCGCCTAAATAATAAGCGGCGGCGACCTTTATCCAATCCTGTTTACGGGGCGGTGATATATGAACCGAGTTCCGTCGCCACATTACTGGTCAGGGCCAACGGTCCACCCATCACCCATCCCGCTTGCAACGTGACCGACTTCAAATAGCTCTCGGTCGAACTAGGAAGCCCGGTAGGATTACTTAACACAATCGGTACATCGTTCATCGAAGCCAACGCTGATGCCGATAGGGCGTCGACAAAGGATCCCCCGTCTGCCCCGTTTGCGGCCGCAATCACCCCGGTAGGATGGGTGAAGAAGTGCTGATCAATGGCTATCGCCGTCTGATCACGATCCGCACCGCCTAACCGAATCACCGAACTGCTACCAAAAGTGGAAGCGAGTTGCGTCTGGATCCCCGGAGCCACGGCAGCGGTCTCTCCCAAGATGACGACATTAGCAATACCTGCCTGCTGCATCGCCGCCAAAGTCGCAGACGAAATGGAAGTTTGTCCGGTATTGACCAAGAGCAGGGGATCTCCTTGGTTATACGCCACGGGACTGGCCGACAGGGCATCAATCATCGTCGCTCCGTTGGCCACAAAGAGGGTTTTACTCGTCGTCAACTTGTTAGCGTACATATACTCATCAATCAACTCGGCTGTCTGGAACCGCGTGGCTCCTTCAAAGTCGCGCACCACCGTCACTCCAAGGTTTTGCAGCGAGGTGACCACGGCGTTCGAAATGGCAGCCGGGCCGCCCACAACGTAGACCGTCTTAATGCCAAGCGTCGTAATGGCCGACTGCACGTCCGAATTCAAAGCATTGGCCGGATTCAACAAAATGGGGGCATGCAAGGCACCGGCTAGCCCTGCGGCCGCCAGGGCATCGGGACTGGGAACGCCCTTACCCGCATTGGCCAAAATCGCGCTAGACACCCCATCAGGATAGGCTGCTTCCGCAGCGACAATCGAAGTGTCCATTCGGGTCGCTCCACCCAGGCGTTGAACATTACTGACAGAACTAGCTGGCACCAATGCAAAGGTGGTAAAGTGCGAGGTCGTCACTGTCACCGTGGTCCCGTTTACCGTCACATTAGGCAACGGCTGCCATTCGTTCAACAACTGGTTCCAAAACTGGATGGTGACCGGGCCCGAAGGCGGCGCTGCCAATTGAAACGTCAAGGTCACCGGTTTGTTTGGGTAGTCCTCCGAAACACCGGAGCTGGTCGTGGCCGTAACCGTTAGGACCTGGAGGACCTTATTGAGACTGGTGACTCCCGAAGGCACCGTCGAAGCCGTGTTCACGGTCAACTCCACCGGCACCGTAAACGAACCCGACGGCACCGCGACATTCACGGTAGTCCC
>DAHXNH010000039.1 GCA_027365485.1 Clostridiales bacterium | reverse complement strand
TGATCGAGGAACTGTTGGCCCGAGTGAACGCCATGGATCCGCGCTATCCTGCCCATCCCGATTTTCGGCTGCAATTCTCACTCCAACCCCCACGGACGTTGGAATTATCAGTCAAAATTCCATCTGGGGAAGTCTGAGGCTCAGAGCCCGGACGAAGGTACGTCCAAGCATGGGCAAACCTCCGCTTTCTAATCCCGTTTCTACTCCCGGTGAAGAGATTCTGGCCTTTACCCGAGTGGGCGCCACTTTCGGCAGAGGATGAGCCACTTGTTGGGGTTTTGGCTCGAGAGAATTCATCTGCGGTCGTGGGTTCTCTCACCCATTTCCGAGGGTCAGTTCGGCAGGAATTTCTACCGAGGGCACTCACCAAAGGCGCGGATAGGCGAATGCCAGGCATGGCCGAGCACGTCCAACCCCCCCCTATTTTTCTGAGCGGATTTTGGTTCTTCGCCACTTGCCGAGGCTGGGTCAATCGGATGGGACGAAGGTTTGTGAAATGAAATGGCGGACGGAGTGGGCGCCAATCCTCTACGGGCAGGCCCCGCCCGATTGACGGGAGTACCGCGGCCGTCATTTCATTCGCCCCTCGCCGACCAAGGGAATCCCTTCATAGCGACGACCCAGAATCGATGGCGCGTCCCTACGAAGGGGCATCCCTCTTAGGAAAGATTGTCGCTATCTCATACAACTTTTGGGTTGTGGCGCTGAATATCTTTTTATATCATGCGGGCTGTAGCAATAATCCTGCTCACCGCAGCACCTGATGCGACTTCATTCCCGCTCGGTTGTATTGCATGGTTCTTAGATATGTACTTGAACGAAGGGAGATTGACAGACGATGGGAACAAAATCATCGCGATATTTCGCATCGATGGCAGCTGCTGCGTTTTTGGCTGGAGCGATGGCCATGGGTTCCGCAGCATTTGCGGCTCCCGCGCCCACTTTCTCCGGATATCGGTGGCCGTCGAATGCCCATTTCACGTACGATGCCACCCTTGACGCTAGCTTTGCCGTCGACGTACCCGCAGCTCCTCCTATGCTGGAAAAGGGCACTTTTAGCTGGAATCCAGTGGTGACCCTAACCACAGGTCTTCCCACCGCGGCCGGATTACCCATCACCTTGGCTTTCAGTCAAACTCCAGCCTCTATAGTGGAACAAACCGCTCAGGGTAAGACTGAGACAATGAAGGTAACGTTGGGTCACCCGGAAGTTTCCGGTGTCTTAGCCTCCAACGGATATTTTTCCGTAACTCATGCTGTCGTGCCCTCAACGGCTTGGTCCATGGGATCTGACTTCAATCCATTTTTCAAGGGCATTCTGACCACGAATCTGATTCCTATAATGCCTCCGGTGCCTAAAATCGGCTGGACTGCTGATCGGGCGTTTTTGGCCAGCTCGACTTTTTCTTTACCCAGTAAGCTAGCGGTTGCGACTCAGCCGACTGTAGCGGTACGGGTCACCCAGTCGGCCAATCAGAATTTGGGCGCATGGATCGTGCCATCGGTCGGACATCACCATTGGACGGTGCAAGTAACCAGTCGTAGTCCGGAGATTTCCGCTGACCTCGCCGTGGCCGATGGACCAACCACGATCAAGACGCCCCTACAAGCTCAGCTCACGACGCACAGTCAGTACGTGTTGAATGGTCAGGAAGGCGGCTTGTTGGAAAGCGGCACGACATCAGGGCAGTTTACGATTAAAACATCTCCGTCGCTCTCCAGTTCGCCGCTTTTAACCTTAACCTTTACCCATCGCACCACGCTCCAGTGAGAAATGGCCCATCCGATCCCAAATTTCCCGATCGGGTGGGCCATCGACTCGCTAATATCGTCCCAGGGCAATGGATACCCGGCTTTACCTCAGCGGCACCGGCTCGCCTTGATGCGAGGGTGCTCAACCCCGCGACATCGTAGGCCTCCTGCTCATCAAGTCCTTAGGCGACCCGCAACTCGGCGCGTTCCCCGGTTTGAAATCCTATGCCATGATATCGCCATAAGGGCGGCATGCGCGGAGAACCCGGCCGAGGGATGACCGTTAGGTCGTGGCCGGCCCGAGCCAACGGACACGAAAAGTACTCCTGATCCCACCAACACCGGGAATAGCCAGGGAAAGCGGTGATTTAAACCTAAAATCCCTATCATTCAAAACCGATCTCTCCTACCTCAGGGGCTCAGCTAAGTGACAGCAGCGACTCGGTGCGGCTAAGGATGAGCAAATCAACCCCAGGAAAGGAGGGGAGGGGCAAAGAATGCTGTCACGATCTACGACTGTCACGGTGGAGTACGAGTGTCAAGTTCAAATATCCCTCGAGGATTGCCAGTCGATAAAGGGTTTCGCCGCTTTGGCGCCTGATTGCCCAAAATTCTCACGGAGTTCCGGGAAAACGCCCTCCTCGGATCCGCGGAGCAGCCGATGGCAGCATCGGGCAGATGTCGGCGCTCACGGATTTTGTCATCACTTTCCCTAACTTTCATGCCATCAGATAGACTACGGATCAGAGCCAGACGTCAATCCGAGATCTGCCCAAGGGCCTAGGAATACCGTTGGGGAGTTTCCCGACCACTAATCAAACCCCGGAATTAGGTAGAACCGATGACCACTCAGTTAGCCAAAGCCTAGACAAAAGGAGTTAGCCAACACCCTCTTTAAGTGCGACCCGCGAATCGGATCTTGCGCACTTTCGATTATACGGCCCGAGCCCGCCATTTTCGCTGGAGCCATCTACCCCCAACGACGCGGCAAGGCGGATCGGCACGCAAGATCTTCTGATTGTCCGCAAAAATTATGGAATCGAGATGGTGATCGCTCCACTCGAATCCCAATACCAGTACCCGAGCCAAGGCCATACAAGCTTCCGAGATAGACCTCATCGAAGTGAAGGGGGCGCCTCGTCATCCCCCAATCTGAATGTTTTGACCGTGTAAAGATCTTCCAGCGGCTATCACAACGTCCAAGGTGTCGAACAACTCGGTTAAAGCCATGGGCTTCTCGGCCTTGCGTCTTGATACGGCCTCCGCCATTTCGGTGCCTTCTGCCAGGCTGATGGCTTGTACTATGATCTTGGACCGGGATTCTTCGGCGATGGCCCCCATCAAGGCGAGTTTACCGGCGTTCATTACGGGCGAAGTCACACGCCCACCGTGTCGGAGCAAAAACAATAACTGGCCATGACGCTGGCCGCTAAATCGTTTCAACGCCACCCGGTTCAATTGATGGACGCTCTCAAAAAGATTGCTGATATCCTCTGCCAGTCCCACCGAATCTTCTTCCCACTGGCCAAATTCATCCAACCCCTCAATGCCATGCACGACCACATCGATTCCACCAAAGTCCTCGAAGGCTTTCATCACAGCGGTTGACGCATCCATACGATAGATTCGGCAGCGATCACCGTCGTCATGGTGCTTTTCATCCGCCGGCCCCTCAGGGATAGTCGGCGCATATTGCAGACCTACATAATGACCTTGGCCCAACCAATGTCGGGCGAGGTCCCGATTCATTGCGACCTCGCCGTGACTAAGAAAGATCCGCTGCTCAGCCATGCATCATCATGCTTCCGCTAGGCATCAAAGCCTCGCGAACCGTGGCCGGCCAATGAGACAGGACCGGGCCGTGATACGTCATTAAGGCCCGCGCCAAGCGTTCAAGCCCCACTCCCACGCATCCTGAGTGGGCAGTCTCTCCGCCCGCCTCCAAAATCTCGAAAGGCTGACACAACTCCGTGCCCAAATCATTAAACGAGGCTACGGCGACCCGGCGGCCTTCAGGCACCGTCACCGAGAGTTCGTATTTGGCACCATCGCGCAATTGATGGTATTGCTTGACGTAGTCCGCCTGGAAATAAAAGGGATCACTAGCGCTTTCCACCTTGCCCACCAAACCTAGGTTCGTAAACCAAGTCCAAACGGCTTCCATCAATGCCTGCCGCGTCTGATCGACATAGGTCGAAGAGCCCATAAACACTATCTCGCGCATGTGAAATTCGCTCAATCGCCAGAAATCCAGGCGCACCGGTGACTCATGTCTAAAACAGGGGCCGCTCGCTGTCAACATCAAAGGCTGGCTCAGACGTTGACCCTGATATTCGGCATAGCAATGATAGCAAATCGCCGGAGCCATCATGGCGGTCGTGGGACGAATAATGTTGGTGAAGCTTCTTAGGGTTTTCGCCGTCTCTAACGCCTCGATATCGTGGGGGCACTCATACACCATGTAGAGATCTTGGGGAAACTCCCATAGATAGTTGCTGCGTTCCATGACCTCATAGGAAATCATGCTCGGATACTGACGCAACCGCGCCCCAAACGATTGCGCCAGATTTCGCACCCGATCATCCAAAATCACCAATAATCTAGCTTCTTCCTCTCTAAATTGAGAATCGTTGGCATTAACGATGGCGAATTCGTCCGGCAGATTCGCCTCAGATTCTCGCAGTCGGGTGCGCTCCGCCATCCGCATCACACTCGCTTCATCCATCAGGAGCGTGGTGGTGCGGATGACCTCCGCTTCGGACAACTGCGCGGTTTCAATTTCAAAGGCTCCCACAGCCGAGTTAATTCCACAGGCCAAGATCCCTTCGATGCTATACCAAAGTTTGGCAATGACATACTCGGCTTGATCCAACGACAAGCGATCTTCAAATCGAACTCTGACCCTCTGAGCCATATCCATATCTCCTTTGTCGACGTTATCCATTTAACTTAAAAATCCGCCGTCGGCAATCCAGACAGCGCCCGAACTGTAGCCAGCCCCGTCCACCAAGCCCGATAAAATCAACCGCGCAATCTCTTCTGGTGTGCCCGGGCGTTTGAGATGAGTCTGGTCCAACAGGGCCCGTTGTGCCCGAGTTGGCGTCGCCGCCATCATGTCGGTCGCCACCAGTCCCGGGGCCACGGCGTTGATCCGCACCCCTTCGGGTCCATAGCGTTGAGCCAACAGTCGGGTCAGTCCAATCACGGCGCCCTTGGCCGCCGAGTAGTTGGCCTGGCTCGCACGGCCCTTGATCCCCGAGACTGAAACGACATTCACGATGGACCCTTGGCCGCGCTCCGCCATTCGCACCACCACGGCCTGAGCACAAATTGCAGTGCCATAAAAGTTCACCCTAAATACCGCATTCCATTCCTCATCGGTCATCAGGGCCGTCCAATTGTCACGAATCACCCCAGCATTATTCACCAGATAGGTAATTGGTCCCAACTGCTGTTCAATGTGGTCCACGGCACAGCTGACCGCCGCCGCATCATCGACTGAAACCTTGAAAAATGTCACCGCCGCCCCGCGAGCGCGGTAGCCGTCCGACAGTTGCCGAGCTCGATCATCAGATGTGGCATAAAATGCGGCCACAACCGCTCCCCGCTCGGCCAGTTGCTCGACCACGCTCTGACCGATGCCTCGCGTTCCCCCGGTTACCAGGGCCACCCGTCCTTGAAATTCAGACTTTCTCATGAACGATTGGCACCGTGATCATAGACGAATTGAGCGAGTTGACCCACCGACTGAAAAATTTCAATCTGACGCTCCACCGAGACTCCATCAAACCCGATGCCATACAATTGCTCCAAACTGACTAAAATCTGGACCGCCTCAACCGAGTCTAGACCAAGGCCTCCATCAAAAAGCGGCATGTCATCGTCTATTTCCTCGACGGTAATGTCCTCTAGGCCCAACCCGGAAATCAGGACCTCGGCCTTGATCGTCTCCTTAATCTGTTCGATTGACTCCGCGTTCTCTAGCCCTTGACTGGCCATAGTTACCCTACCTTTCTTTGATTGCCATCATCGCGGTCGGGATTTCCCAAAATCACCGCCACTGCGTTATCGTAGATGCTGCCGCTGACCACGAGAATACGTTCAGGTACGGTCCGCATCCCCCAGTGGAACGTTTCCTCGGTTAACCGAAAAGACCCATCGAAAAGGCTCGCCGCCACGGCTAGATGGGTCAGCGCAGTGTGAGAAAGGCCGTACCCCCCGAGTTCCTGAACCAAGCAATGGATGGGCGCATCGCTGAGCGAGTAGAGCGCCCGCCGGGCGCTTTCCAGTTCCCCGGGCCGGCCGAGGCTGCTCAATAAGATCAAATCGACTGACCGCTCGCCAGCAAGTTGCTCCAGAGCGTTCCTACTGCTTCGAACCAAGGCATCGATGCCATAACTGGCCGCCCAGGCCAACACTCGCGCATACCGTCTCGAGGGATGCTGAGCGACCCACGCCGCGTCCGCCAAGGCTACAAATGCCGCTCCCTCGCTCATGTTAAACTGACTGCTGTTAACCCCTTCGGCACCATCAATCTCCAACTGTAATGGCGACCCCTCATCACCACCGCCCACCAAGCAGCGCGCTTGCCGGCCTCCGACAATACTCTCATAACCCCAAGTCAGCGCCATCAAGCCTTCATTGCCTCCGGTACTGATTGAGGACGAAAATCCGCGAAGCTTCAGTTTTTCCGAAATCTTACCGAGTGTGGAATTTAGCACCATGTTGGGAAAGTCAATGCTGCTAGCCAGCGCCGGCCCATTGCGATAGATGCTGTCGAGATAACGTGCAGTGCTGGCAAGGCTCCCCCGGGCGGTCCCAAACAGCACCCCGATTTCCCTGGACACCGTCTCTGAGATCTGCCAGCCGGCATCGTCCAAAGCCAGCTTCGCCGCCGCCACACTGAGTTGCGTCAAAAGGTTCATTCTCCGTTCGTACAGCTCGGGCTCAAATTCCTTCAAGGAAAACGGCGGTCCAAGTTGAGTACGGCCGCGCTCGGACCATGCCCTCAAGATACTCCCTTGCAGCGGTCCCAGTGCTCCCACAAAGCCTAATCCGGTAATCACAACGGCTCGGTCCGCGCGCTTGGGCCCCCTGTCTTCGGGTTCCCATTTCGCATCGCGCACCACCCGCGATACCACCGCACAGTTATGTCCGCCAAAAGCGGAATTAGTGCTGAGAAACGTCGTTAAAGGCTCTTTCGGACTCGAATCATTCACCAACCACACCCCCTCGGTACCCTCGCGAAGGGGACCTGTGGGAATCGTCGGGACGATGCCCGACTTCAGGGCGATGGCTGTCGTCACATATTCGATCATCCCGGCGGCGCCGAGGGCATGCCCGAAATATCCTTTGCTGGAACTGACCGGGATTTTAGACAGACCGTCGCCAAAGACATGGCGCAAGCCTTGTAATTCCGGCACGTCGTTCGCCTTGGTGCCAGTGCCATGGGTATTGATGTAATCCATCGCCATGTCTTTCTCGGCGAGGCCCTCCAGCGCAATTCGAACCGCTGTTTCTACCCCCCGCCCTTGTGGATCGGACGCGGTCGCATGATAGCCGTCGTTACTCAAGCCATATCCCAGGATCTCGGCGTAGATATGCGCCTTTCGGGCGATGGCACAATCCCACGGCTCCAATACCACAAACGCCGCTCCCTCCCCCAAGGTTAAGCCGGTTTGCACTCCATAGGGCGTGCAAGACTTCGGGCTGAGGGCTCTCAACACGTGAAACCCGGCGTATACCACCAATGACAAGGGATCGCTGCCACCGGCCAGCATCGCCTCGGCAGCGCCAACCCGCACCATGTCATAAGCCCATCCCATGGCGGTTGCGCCGGCCGTACAGGCGGTATTCACCGTCAGCACCGGCCCAGTTAACCCGAGTTGCTGAGCCATCACGTCGCCCTGTCGGTAAAAAGGGTACTCCCGAGTCAGTGCCGGGTCGAGTCCCGAGAGCGTCCACTGACGCTCTAGCGAATGAATGCCGCCGTTGCACGTACCAAGCCCCAACCCCATGAGAGTCGACCGTCTCCGGTCGAGACCGCTATCTTCCAAAGCCATGCGTCCCGCGGCCAAACCAAACAAGGCGGATATGTCAAAGCGACTCCGTTCTTGGCTCGAACAATACTCTCCAACCACGGCGGCATCGGCCTCGGCGGCAATCCCATCCACGAAATACTGGTGGGGAAATCGGGTCAAAGCCCTCGCTCCGCTCCGTCCTTCACGCATTGCGCTAATCACCCGATCGGGCTCCGATCCTAGCGCGCTAATGAATCCAATTCCAGTCACCGCCACCCGGTCGCTCGGCTGCATAGACACCTCAGTCTCTTAACAACCGGTCCACCACCGCGCGATAGGTGAGCGCCACGGGGTGATTTGGATACTTGAGCGAGAAGATCCCGCCGCTAGCCAAAGCCATCATTTCGTCGGAATGCTGCAAGACGGCGACCACTTCTGAGTCATAGGCCTGGGCGACCTTGGCTT
This sequence comes from Clostridiales bacterium, assembly GCA_027365485.1. Lineage (GTDB taxonomy): Bacteria > Bacillota > Sulfobacillia > Sulfobacillales > Sulfobacillaceae > JAMCVM01. The sequence continues at coordinate 23,605 of DAHXNH010000039.1, read as the reverse complement.
TGACCGCTTCCGGGTCCAAGCTCTGCGGGGCTTTATTCACCAACAGCAGCAAGTCAGACACCTTAAGTCGGCGAGCGACATCCACGGTCACACCGGTGCCTTGATAATCCTGCTGGTCGGGGCGAAGAATGATCACCAACTTATCCGAAATGGCAATCGACAGCAGGGTCTCTTCATTGAGTCCAGGATGAGTATCAATCATCAACACATCCAACTTCAAACGCGAGACTAGGCGTTGAAAGCCTTCTTGCAATAGCGCGACATCGTAGCCTTCGCGCAGCACCTTAGCGATTTCACCGGCCTTAATGCTTGACGGAATCAGAAATAACCGGCCCAACAAATCTCCGCCCAAACTCTGGGTCATATCAATCGCCGCTTCTTCCACTTGGCACTTTCCCCACAAGTAATCGTTCAACGACAAGCGCTCGTCATCTTCATCCAATCCAAAGAGCACGTGAATTCCCGGTGACTGAATGTCGGTGTCGACCACCCCCACCCGAAGCCCGCGAGCGGCCATTAAGACTGCGATATTCGCTGTGCTATTGGATTTCCCCGTGCCTCCGCGAAACGAATGAATTGAAATGATCTTAGACATCTAAATTTCCCTTCCCTTCTGTACTTTCGATAAACCCCAAAACCTAGCCGTCGGCCATACCCTCAACGGCAGCACCCACACTAGATGGTAGCCAGACTTTGGTGGAGGACGACTCTTCGTGTCCATTTCTACAAGTCCAACTGGTCAAGGATGGAACGCCGTTTGGGACGGGCCATCCGCCAATTCAACAGGCTGCTGTCATAGTCGTTCCTGAGCCGCCATGCGGCCCACAGGGCGGCAAGGCTCGCCACCACCACCAAGGTTAACGTCGCCCAGTTGGCCCAATTCCCTTGGCCCACCAAAGTCCCAGTCGCCAACCACAACACCAAGCATCCCAATAGGGATCCCAAGGTAGACACATAACTGTCGGCAAAGGCCGTAATCCGTCCCCGCCGCTGCTCCGGCAGCATGCCTTGAAACGCGGCATGACTCGGATGGTCCCAAGCCCACCGGGTCACTTGCAGCAACAACTGTCCACTGCCCACCCCCACGAGGCCAAACCCCAGTCCGGCGAGAATTCCAGAGAAAACCCCCGCCATCGGCAGGGCCAAAAACGCATGTTTCAAACCGATGCGCTCCAACAACCTGCCGCTCACCAACCATTGTATCCCAGTCGTAATCCCCACCGTACCGGTGGTAAAAAGACTTAAGACCCGGGCGACGGAATTGAGCCCAAAGTCGTGATTCACGACCTGCAGAAAATGATATTGAATCACCAGCAACACAAACTCCATGAGCAAGGTCGACACGGCCAGGTAGCGAACAATCGGCAAGTTTTTCCAATAGTCTCGGACCAGTTTGGCGGTCACCACGGCCCCTTCGACCACAGAAGCGGCTGCACTCGGGGTCTGGCTGTTATGTTGTACCCGTGTCACTAAGAGCCCGCAGCCGATGCCCAAGGATACGGCCATAACGGCTAACAGGCCGAGAAAATGCGTGCCTCCAATTCCCGTCCCGCTCAAGGAGACCGCGTAGACAATCGCGTTGCCGGCAATTTGGGCGAGCACCGATCCCGATGCCACCACCGGGAAAGTGCGTTTTCGCTCCGCACTAGGAAACACGTCGTTGGCCAGGGTCCAAAAGATCATGGGGACTAAAAAGTACTGTTGGTCGGCTACGAAATACAACAAACCATACACCGCACCGCCGACCATACCGGCGATTTTGAACACGGCGATCAACCCATCCAGCGCCATGATCAGCACCATCAAAATCATCAGCATCTTGCGACGAGGCACCCGATCACTGAGACCTCCGACGATGGTGGTCGTGATCAAGGATATGACCAAAGTCACCGCCCACAACCACAAGAGGCTATGCGTCCCCATGGCTTTCAAAAACCCGGCCGTCGCCACGACGTCTGCAATCTGAAACGCCAGCATGTTGAGGCTCAAAATCCCCAAAAACACCATGGCGCCGGACAGCGACGCCCGTTTCAGACCTAAGAACATGAATGCTTCCTCCCCGTTAGGACGCCTTAGCAGGCTCACCGGCCATGCACGCTGACCGCTACCAATCCTTTAAGATGGTGCCTCCCCGCTTTCGCGAAACGATGCGAATCTGATAATAGGACTCGCCCTCGGAAGGCGCCACCAAAAAGTCTCGGGCCACCAGAATACGGAAAATTTCTTCCACCGCTGTTGAACTTAGGCCGGTGAATGTTTGACACGCGGTCACACTGACCTTACCCTGACGAATCACCCACGACAAAAGGGTCCGAGACGATTCCGAGAGTGCCAACAAGTCCATCAATTGCAGACTGCTATCGGCTGGATACTCTCGCAATTCATCGGCTACGTGAGAAAAGTCCATCACGGATCCTCCTTTGCCTGATTGTCGTCCTTCTTCTTTCGCATCTCTTCCACCTTTCTTTGAATGTCTTGGAAGTAGTCGCTTTCCACGATCCGTTCCACTTCGCGCTTGCGTTTGGTCTGATCGATTTCAATGCGAAGTTCTTGGACTTCCACCCGCAATTTTTGTTCCCGTTGCAAACTCTCTTCCAGGCCGTTGAGCATGCGATTAATCGCTGACGACAACTCACTAAGTTCGTCGGACCCGCTGACTGGCACCCTGAGCGATAGGTCATCGCGCGATCGAATCGCCTGCACGCCTTGGTAGAGACGAGTCACCCGGGAGAGAATCATCCGATCAAGCAGCCCCAGGGTTAAGATAAGGAACGCCAGTCCTGCGATAATGAGCGCAATCACCAGAAATCTTAGACTGGCCACCCCTTCCAGGTAGATCGTGCGGTGCATCTGCGCTTCTAAGACCGCCACCGGCCGCCCATAGATGTTGGGGAGCAAGGCAAATCCCACAATCGTATCTCGACCGGTAGGGATGCTGGCATAGGCGTGTGCCAAAGAGAGACCGCTCGGCACCGGGGCAAAGGCGCCCTTGGGCGTCTTTTCGTGGTAAAGGGCGAGCGTCACCGGAAGATCGCTGAGTTGGCGAAAGTTCGCGACCATAGCCGCATTGACATAGCGGCCAAAGACCAATTCCCCCCGCGCAGGACCGGTGGCGTTGCTAGTCAAGATGGAGGCCGCGTCTAGCAGCAATAAGCGATGGCCGATACGAATCAAGCCCGGATTGTTGCTAGTCAGATTCGGAAAATGCAACAGGGGATTACGGGCGCTTAGTTGGCCCAGCAAGGTCGCGGGCAAGGCCACCTTGGTCCCGCTCGCGGTATCGAAGCCGGTGCTGTACACCACCCGGTGCGACGAATTAAAGTAGATCATCACGTTCAGCCCTAGAGAGGCGATCGAAGCCGTATTCAGGTTCGAGCGAAGGTATGCGCTGTTGCGGTTCAGGATGAAGGCGTACGTGGCGTCCCAATAGGCCCAGTTCGTCACCAAGGATTGCAAGCTATTCACCTGCGACCGGTACGCAGTCACCACCCGCTCAATATTCGCTCGGGAGTTTTGGGCCTGAGCCCGTTGAAATTCCGAGTTCAAGGTCGTGGACATGGCCACGAACAACCCCACAATCAGTAAGATCAGCGTGCCCACAACGGCGATCGTTGTTTTAGGCCGGATTCTCATTATGTCCTCCTGCGTGCTTCAGATTATGCCAACTGCCGCTTCATCAGATCTTGGAATAGGCCTTCAACATTGGCCAGTTCCTCATACATCCCTGACTGAACGATGCGTCCCTTATCGACCACATAGATTCGATCGGCATTGATAATAGTGCTCAGGCGGTGGGCGATGACAATTCGGGTGGCCCTGAGTTGCTCGATGCTCTTACTGATAATCGCCTGAGTGCGGTTGTCAAGGGCACTGGTGGCTTCATCAAACAGAAGGATTCGAGGTTTGTTGACGATGGCCCGGGCGATCAGGATGCGTTGGCGTTGGCCTCCCGAAAGCGTGCCGCCGCCCACCGAAAGATACGTCTGCATGCCCATGGGCATCCGTTCAATATCCTCATCTAGGCCCACCATGCGGGCGGCCTCCCAGGCGTTTTCCAACGTCAAATTCGACGAGGCGCCGACGATATTGCTAAAAATATCTCCCTGAATCAATTGTCCGTTCTGGAGCACGACGCCCATGCGTTTTCTCACCGCCCGCGGGTCGAGACTTTGCAGATCTTCGCCGTCAAAGTAAATCGCGCCCGAGGCCGGCTGGGCAAAGTTCAAGAGCATGCGCATAATCGTAGATTTTCCCGACCCTGACGAGCCCACCAGGGCAATAAATTCTCCCGGGCGGGCATGCAAAGAAACATCATTCAATATCCAAGGTCCATCGGCATCATACTGAAAAGACACATGGCTAATTTCAATCTCTCCGGTCAGGTCCCCCGGTTCCTTCTTCGCCCGATCGATCTCGGGATAGGTGGTTAAGATCGGCTGCGCGCGTTCATAAAGGGGCACCACTTGCACCGCCCCCATGACCGCACTGCTAATCCCCAGCAAGCTGCCGACGAACTGACCGTAGGCGGCGTTAAAGGCCAAGAACGCGCCCACGCTAATCCCGCCCGGTCCTAGCCGGCTCACTACCCAGAATAAGACCAGGGAACTGACCACGGTAAACATCGCCATGACCGACGAAAGCGTATTGCTGATCTGGCGGGCTTGGATGGTAATCGCCTGTTGCTCCCGATAGCGTTCCGCCCATCGCGAAAAAGCCCGCGCTTCGGCCCCGGCGACCCGCAGTTTGGCCACGCCGGTCACAAACTGCAAGACCATGCCGGAAAGTCGCCCCTGCAGGTTGAGCAGGGTTCTTTGCAACCGCACCAGACGCAGATCGGCATAAATGATGATCGTGACCAAGACCAGCGCCAGGAGAGTGGCCGCAATGGCCAAAGAGGCGCTGTAGTAAAACAGCAACGCAAAGCTAAAAATCGAAAAGATTCCGGAAAGCATCGAGGAGAGTACCGCACCTGTCAACACTTGGCGAATGGAATTGATGCCCATTGCCCGCATGACCAGATCCCCCGCGGTATAGCGCGAGAAAAATGGCACGGGCAGATCCAAGACGCGATCCCACACGGCGGATTCGACCGCGCCATCCATGTGATTTTCCACTCGCACCAAAGCAATGCCGCGGGTAATCTGAAACATAGCCGTGACGACCGCGGCTCCAGTCAAGGCGATAACCACTTCCCAGAGTTCCCCACGCGCCGCGCCGGGAATGATCTGGCCAAAGATTTTTCCCGTAAACACCGGGGTCAAAAGAGCCAATAGACCCGAAACCAGGCTCATGGTAAGCACCATGCCAAAATCGCGCTTGAGCCCCAGTGCCCCAAAGCGCACCAGTTCCAGTGGTTTAACGGCCTTGGCGCCGAAGGGTCGAACTAAGGCCACCGCATCTCGGGACAAGGTTTGAGCCAAGGCTGCCGTCAACCGTTCGCGCGTCCCCGCCACCGGATCGACCACCCAGACCCCGCCGCCCTCTTCAGAGATGATGGCCACGGGGCTACCGTCATCAAGCCGGCTGCCCAATACCGACCCGATGTCATCATTCCACCACGGTCCTCTAAGCGCAACGCTGCGGGTTCTAAGGCGAGATTGCCGGGCTAGCGCCTCAATCCGTTCCCAAGGGTCGCGGAGATCCTGGTCCAGCGCCGCGTTCGAGGTGACCTCCAAGCGCTCGGAGTGGGCCACGATGCGAAATGCCGCCGCCCACCCATCCTCACCTTCCCGGGTGGTTAGCAAAGCGGCCGATGGTGGGACTAAGAGGGATCCTAACTCGTTCACCGCATGCGCTACCACGCGCTCGTCGCCTGCTGCCCGTCCAGCTAAGCGCACCAGTTCGCTCTGATCATCCTGGCTGCGCTCCACCCCTAAGGCTTCTAAAACCCGGCGATGATACGCCATTAAATCATCCCAATCCCCTGTCTCCGCCAACCATTGCTCCGAACTAAACATCTTCACCGTCGCGGGGCCACTGACGGTCACGAAAGCGCGGTCGGTCAGCGGCGTACAGGTGCTGACCCCCAGTGCCTGGGCAAAGGCCGAAAGAGTCACCGCGCCTCTTTCCACTTTGAGCCAAGAAACCGCTCCATCTGGGGCACGGCCAATTTCCTCGGCATTCAAGGTGATCGTTTCCCCGAGGGCCAATTCCTGAAAGTCTTGCGGCGGCATACGCTTTCCATCCGGTTCCAAATTCCGGATCCACGTATCCAGAACCCCGGCAATTTGCGATCGATAACGGCTGTCATCGACGAGTTCTAACAAGCGAGTGGAAGGTAGCCGCGACACCTTGGTGCCGGGGGTACCCATGGCAATGAGTCCCAAAGGAAGCCCTTTTCGGCCCATCCCGAAGAGCGCTTCACCCACGCTTGCGCTAAACATGAAGCGGCGGCGGCCGCTGGGCTCCCCGTCCACGAACTGGACGGCAAATACGTTGATCGCCCCCGAGCGCACCAACCAGATCGACTCGCCGTCTGAGAGATCTAAGGGGTGGTTGCCCTCAATCGCGAGACTCTCGCCTTCACTGTCAAAGACGTCTGCAATTTGTTCGTAGAGCACCTGCCAAATCTGTGATGACAAGTGCCGACCTGGTCGACTATTGAGTTGGCTCACGTATTCCACGACGTCGCCTTCGCCAGTGATGGTTCGCAAGTACCCGCCTTCAACCAACTCGTCTAACAACGTCTGCAGTTCATCCAGTTCCGGGGTGTCTGGCGATTCGGCCAACCGTTCTGCCGTCATCCGTCCTTGTTGCAACACCCTATGCACGAGATTGCGCTCGACATCCGACAAGAACAAAATATCGGTCATTTGACGCGACACTGACTTTTTTCCGGGCTTTTGACCCCCTACGAGGGCGTCCCAGTCGACCCCTGCCATGAATTAATCCCCCACCTTCTCAATTCGGTCGTTTATTCCGCCGTAATGAGGCGGTAATAATAGCGCCCACGGGCCATCAGTTCCTCATGAGTCCCCTGTTCTACCACGCTGCCCCGATCCATCACGACGATAAGATCACAGTCGCGAATCGTACTCAGGCGATGGGCCACAATCAGACACGTGCATCCCCGCCGACGCAGGTTCGCGTCAATTTCGCGCTCCACCACCGGATCTAAGGCACTGGTGGCTTCATCCAGAATTAATATGGTCGGCTCCGTCACCAACGCCCGCGCGATCTCTAACCGTTGACGTTGGCCACCACTGAAGTTTCCTCCACCTTCGTTGACCACGGAATCATAACCACCTGGCCGCGCCACGATATCCTCATGAATACAGGCATCTTTAGCTGCCCGAACCAAGGCGGCATCATCGATGGTGCGATCCCAAAGCGTAATATTGTCGCGAATGGTCCCTTCAAACATGAAAATATCTTGGTCGACGACCGCCACTGAATTGGACAAAATCGAAAGCGGCACTTTATCTCGATCCTGGCCCTCGAGGCGAATCTGACCGTCCCAGGGATGATAAAGCCCTGAAACCAACTTGGCGACGGTGGATTTCCCACTGCCCGATCCGCCTACAATGGCCACCCGATCTCCAGGCTTGAGGTTTAACGTGAAATCCGCCACGAGCGGTGGATCCAACGGACTAAAGCCAAAACTCAGCGCACGCAACTCGACCGAACCATCGAGTTTTGCGGGACTGGAATCGTTCAACGCCGCTTCGTCTTCAGCGTGGTCTCGGTCTAAACGGGCGTCAACATGCGCTCCCAAGACATCGTCGAGTCGATTCATCCCGCCTTCAACCGTCTGTAAGGTACTCCCTAGCGTCACTAGTTGATTGACCGGTCCCGTAAAGTTGGCCATCAGCATCTGAAACGCGACCAAGGTTCCTGCCGTCATCCCCCCATCCATCACCCGAAGGGCCCCAATGCCTAAGACTGCGACCGTGCTCAACCCACTAAGCAGTGGCGGTACCGCATCGAGATAGGTGGAGTAAATCGCTAAACCTTGCCGCACATTCAACGTCTTGGCTTGGCGTCCGGCCCATTTGGAAAAAAAGTCCGACTCGGTCCCGGTCGCCTTCAAGGTTTCAATGATTTGCAAGCCGCTCATCGAAATCCCCAATAGCCTTCCACTTTCCAGTTGATATTGGCGACTTCCATCGATCCGTTTGCGCGAAACATAACGCAAAGCCACCGCGTTGATCAGCGACATACCGACCGCAATGGCCGTCAGCAACGGGCTGAAAATAATCATCACGACCATATAAAAGAGGATTTGCACGAAACTGAGCACGGTGGAGGCCAACTGGCCCGAAAGCAACTGCGCCACCTGGTCGTTAATCTGCAGCCGGCCGCCAATTTCGCCCGCAAAGCGTTGGGCAAAAAATTCCACCGGCAAGCGCAGAATATGCCAAAAAAACCGACTGGAAGCTCCCACTGCGAGTTTGGTCTGAATGCGCATCAAATACGTCTGTTGAACCCAGGTCAATGCCCCTTGAATGACCGCGGTCAATGCCAAACCTAAAATGATGGGCACGAGCCAGCTGCGCATGCCTGAGACCAAGTAGTTATTGACGAAGACTTTGACAAAGAGCGGGGCGGCAAGCCCAGGGATGACCAAAGCCAGCCCGACCAAAATCACATAGGTCAGCGCCTTCTCCGACCCTACCAAACGACGGGCCAGGGCGGGGATTAGTTTAGGCGCCGCCCCTCCTGGCTGAAAGTCCGGCCCCGGTTCAAAGGTCAAGACGACGCCGGTATAGGCCTCATCAAACTCTTGCTCGGTCACAGTCCTAGGACCAGAATCGGGATCATTTAAATAGACAACGCCTTTACCGTAGCCTTCCAACACTAAAAAATGATTAAAATTCCAGAACAAGATGGCTGGGCGTGTTAGCGTCCGCAAATCCGCCACGTCCTTCTTGAACCCCTTAGCCACGAGCCCATAAGTGCGAGCCGCCCGCAATACATTCGACGCCTTACTGCCATCCCGGGAGACTCCACACGCAACTCTCAATTCTTCCAACGGAACGTAGCGTCCATAATGCGCGAGCACAATGCCTAGTGCTGCCGCGCCGCACTCGACCGCCTCGATCTGCAATACGGTCGGAGTATGGACCCGCTCGACAGATCTTCTCACCGCCATGCTCTTCCTCCCCATCGACTCGCTTTCATTGCGCTAACTCTCCTCGGGTGTTACTTAAACAACAGTCCGATCGGATGCTGTTCACTGACGATAAAGGAGCCACTGGCGAACGTCCCCGCCTCTAAGGGAGAGGATGGCCCCGCTCCTGACGACCAGGCATAGCCGCTGGCACTCTTGGGACGACGCTCCAAATCCACCACCACTTCGTAGGCGGTACCATTGCCGACCAGTTGACTCGTAATCGCTGGGTTTTGAAAGATGGCTAAGGCCGATTGGGCAGTCGCGGGATACGCCGACACTTTGGCTACGATGCCCTGCAAATACCCGTTGCTTTCTTGATTGGCCGACAGCGGCTCTACGTGCACCGAAATGCCAGGCTTGACCAAGGTCACTTCACTGGCTGGCAAGTAGAATACGGTTTCCAAGATTGGGTGAAGCGGCTCGACACTGGCGATGGGCGACCCGGCGTCAACGTAGGCTCCGGGATAGGCGGAAAAATTCAAAATCCGTCCTCCGTGGGGAGCGACAACGGTCAATAGGGAGTGGCCTGAGCGCATGGTTAAGACCGGCTGTCCGGTTTTAACCAACTGACTCGACTGAACCAGGACCGAAGCCACTGTCCCCGAAACTGGGGCGGTCACTCCAGTCATGCCGCTCGCCGGCACAATCATACCCGAACCGGCCACGGTGGTGGCGAGGTTGGCGAAGAGACTCCAGAGTACCGCCAGGACGATAATCAGGGCAAATCCGATCAGCGCAAACCATCCCTTAGGCGTCGTGACCTGCATCAACATGTCTAACTGTTCCGGAGACGTGATTTTGTCTAAGGCTTTCTTGCGATACATTTCTGTTGCCATAACGACCTCCTAACGTTTCGACGCGGTTGACAGAACCTTAAAAGCGCTGCGCTGTTCCGTCACCGCGAGGGCATAAGGCTGAATCCACTTCTGCACGATCCCGAGCATCGACAGATTGCTGACCAACACGGCAAAAAGGCCGTACGGTATCTTTTGGCTCACCTGGCGGTTGACCGATTCAGCCACCAAAGTAAAGGCGTAGCCTAAGTGCTGGATACTCGGATGCACGACGAGGCTGCTGTAAAGCCTGGTATCGTCAGCAATCCGATGGGCCATGCACCAGCCCAAGGGCTGATGGTCCTGTACAAGCACGACACTCAAGCTTGGATCAACTCGCTCCTCGTCGCGAAAAGGGGATAAATACGAGGGATACCATGCGTCTTGGGCGGAGGCGAGCATTCTCCTCTGGTCTGAACTTAAATCTATCCATCGCCCAATCCGAGCATTTTGAGCCCAGCGGTACCGGGCAAACCACGGAGCTTTTTTTAGATTCGAATCCAGACGATAGATTAAGGTATCGACCACGGGCTCAGAAAAATGGCGTTTTGCTAAGATGCGCTCTAGCGCCAGAACCGACGATCCTACGGGATAGGCCAAGTAGATTCTGGGACTTCCTTCTCGCATCCGCTCTTCCATCGCAGCCAGCAACGCCGTGCCGACTCCCAACCCTCGATGCGATGGGATCACAAAAATCGACACGACTTGAGCGAGATTAGCATTCATCTGCGTGTAAATTAAGCCCACCGGGCGACCGGAATCTAACGCACCGATAGCGACATCACCGTCGGTCATCGTAACCAAGCGAGTACGCAAGTGGGAATAGGTAAACCTCTCAAAGCCACCCACCATCGATGGCTTAAGTTCTAGCAATTGGACGGATTCCAACGCCGTCCTCCTATCCTTTGCAATGAAAAAATAAGCGCTGATTGCGATATTGACTATCCTTATGCCATTTCCGATCGCAAGAAACCCCACCGCTGTGAGATCGGCAACCGCGCCGCCGTCACTGCGGGGGCAAAGTCCTTCAACTATCGTTAAAAGACTCCAACCCCCGAGGATGGCGGACACCGTTCACATCCGCTAGCTATTAAGCAGTGTGTGCGGCGGTTCCGACGGCGGTTCCAGTAAATACTCCCAGGGGAGAAGCGACGGTGTTTAAGACATCTCCGATATCGCTAAGTCCGCTTAGAAATTGTCCCTGAGTAACTCCACCTTTGCCACCCGCCACTGCTTCTAATTGCTGCTCTGAAAGTTCGTCCTCGCTTACTTTCATGGCCGGCAAGACGACGGTCAGGTGCGCGGCACTTTGGTCGATAAATTGCAACCGAACGGAATCCGGAACAATCTCGCCAGTAGCTTCCTGAATCGCCCGGTGAGGATGGGAAACTAATTCCTTACGAAACTGAGCATCATTGAGACTCCGGTCAAGCACTGTCTTGACAACCTTTTCCTGCTTTTCCTTAGACCACTCTGCCATTATTTGTCCACACTCCTTGTCAACCATTGCGAGAAGTCAGGAACGACGCCAAATCTTCTCGCGTATCGATAGCTACATTTAGCTACCAAGCGTCAAGGGCCAAAAGCCTCTAATTCCCTTTCCCAAGCGCCATTATAGCAAATGGCAAAGATCGATTCTAATATTAGGTAAATATTTTATTATGGAAATTCTTACCATTATGCCATCTTTGATTACTCCTATCGCGGGTAGCTAGCTGCTAGCTCATTGCATGGCTCATACCGCAGCCTGATCGTTTCTAGCGGTTCCCCTCAACCAGCCTGTTGCCTGATCGATGTTACGCGCTCTACCCTCTTGGGAGTGGGGTCAAAGTGGATACGCTGCTTGGTCTTCACCGATTCCACCGCTATTTGGAAGGCAAGATCTGGGCAGCGCAGGTATTGGGTGACTTAATTCCCAAAGGTTGAAAGCACCGCTTTGCGGTTTGGCTAAGGCAGCGCAAATGCCCCCACGAAATGACGGCCAAAGCATGACCACATCAGTGAAACCTCTCACGGTGGAGGACTAGGCTCAAATTGCGGATTTCTCTCAACGATGGCCCGTAAATGGCCTGATGCTCTGCCCTTGCACTCTGATCGCCTCACATTCTCACCAATTTTCGACAAAAGGTGCTCATTGGTCCGCCCAGAGCAGGCCGTAACGTGGCCGCATAATCCTTTGTTTGCAATGCCTCTCGAAATAATCAGGCATTGATTTAAAAAGCGCGGACAGTCGGCCGGCTCAGGTTCTCACCACCTTCCATTGGGTCATCCCCCACCGGTTGCCCATCCAATGCTCTGCCTTGGATCACCCTTGCTATCTCACCCGCCGACTCTTGAGATGGAACGCTACGAGCGGAGCACGAAGGCGGTATATCCTAAACTCGGATTGATCGCGGCGTTGCCCTCCTGCCGGGTGAAAGTCGAGATTGTAAGCGCTTTCGGCTGAACGCTGGATACGGATGACGATCGGAAAAGCGGTCCGGGGTGATCAGAGCAGTCTGACCTCACGACGGACAAAGACTCTGCCTTTACCGGGGATCCGAACCAAACTCCGGGCCGCCATGCGGATGGCAGAGCCGTCGGGATTCAAGGGATCGTCGAAACGCGGCAAGGCATTGATAGTATTCGTCCAATACAAAAGACGGGGGCATCCGGGGCGCCGGGCGGGCTTCGGCGCGCACCATGGGAGTGGGGAGCCGATCTGTCAACGCAGGGTGGCGGCCTTACCGACGTTCCAATAGTTCCTCCTGGTGCCTGACAGGGAGACCCCCATTATCGCCGGACGCAAGGGACCGGTGAAAAAGCTTGCGAAGAGTCTTTATGGCATATTCCTTATCCATTGCAGGGTACGTGTGGAGAAATCGCTCGCATGCCGCCGAGAAAATCCCGGAATGGCTACCCATCCTGACCCGAATCTTTAACATTGGCACGACGCGCCTCAGCATCACAGTCGAGGTCCGGATTCAGGCGCTGGTGGCCATACCGGAGGAACAGATGATCGCCTTGATTGCGTCCCGTCGCGACCACGGATGGGGGGGCGGCCGCGACCTGCCTGGAGAATCAGCAAGCGAATTTGTTTACCGTCTTGACCCACCGCTTAGAAAGCAAGACACCGAGTCGAGTGGAACGGCGGATGCGGACGGTCAATCTTCGGGTCAAGTTAGGCAAATAGAGCGCCGACGGGGTCAAAGTGCGCTAGGCCTACACCAATACTGGCTTTCACGCGTACGATGGGGCGAGACGCTCAGGGGCTGCGCGGTCGATTGGGCTGATCGTGGGAGCAAAGTGCCGTGGGGCCCTCACCCCCATCGAACAGTCCCTGGGATCCCTCGAACCCCTCACCACAGGATCCATTAGTTCGTCGGTAGCACTGGTATAGCGGGTCTGCCGAAAATATATACTGCGTGCGGGTCATAATTGATAGTGTGCTGCTCACGCTGTGGGCCACCCTACCACCTTGCTGCGTAATGGGGTCCCAGCACTGTGGCCGTCTCCTAAATCGGAAACTATGACCCGCACACAGTATACATCCGAAGATCGTCACGCCAATCCCAAAGAAAGCCTCAGGTCTCCTCTGGACAACGCCGTCAACAACATTCGACAAAGGTTGGCAGACCTCAGCCCGAAGATGGCCGGCAACTCTCACCTTAGCTATCCCTTAGACAGTGGCATGGAAATGGAATTTGGTGGCATTATGACTACACCGGGACCTTGACCTTGTTGTGGCATTATGGGTATGTTCTCTATTGGGCTCCATTCCTGCCCACTCATCCCTTTGCCTCCAGCGACAGTTTCCAATTGCTGCTCTGAGAGTTCATCTTCACTCACTGCCATTGGGGGCAAGACAATAGTCAGGTGCGCGGCGCTCTGATCGACAAACTGCAAGCGCACGCTATCAGGGACTATCGCTCCCGTGGCTTCTTGAATCGCCCGGTGAGGATGAGACACCAATTCTTTACGAAATTGCACATCATTGAGGCTGCGATCCGACACCGTTTTGACGACCTTTTCCTGCATTTCCTTTGTCCACTCTGCCATTACTTGTCACCACTCCTAATCCATCATTCGAGAAGTTAGGAACGACGCTAAGACTTCTCGCATCAGTGGCCCGGATGCAACCGCCACTTTGGTCAACAAAGCGTCAAGGGTCAAACACACCGAATTCCCTTCCCCACGATTAAGATAGCAAAATACCCCCTACTATTCAAAAATCTATCGATTTTGCCGACCCTAACAATTTCTACTAAATATACGTATAGAATGTTCCGATCCTCATCGAACGTCTCGACCATGGTCGCCACTTTCCCTTTCCATCCTAATGATCATTGTGATCATTAGTGTGCTCGAATCATTGATCACGGGCCCGTCAATGCATTTATCTGACCACTGCGGCTATTTATCCCTCGGGTCAGAACGGAGGTGAGTTCAAGTCGGGGGGGTAACGCGGTCCAAGGGTCTACGCTTCGCGAGCATGGCAAAGCGCCCGCCAGGATGACGGGACGATGAAGAACGCGTTGGATGGAGTCGGCGACGAAGCTAGTACTACGCGGCGTGAATGCCTAGTCAGGGTGCCCGCGGTCTCACTGGGAGTACCTCTTTGCGATAGATCCAGTTCCAGGCATGCGCCAGGTGCTCGTTATTGTCGGCGATACCCTATTGAATGCACGGTTTCTGGGCTGCCGCCAAAAGAACGCGGCGCGCTGATTTAACCCGCGCCAGACCACGAGGCTAAACCAACTCGAGAATGTCCGGGGCGGCGTCCAAGGGGTTGATTTAACCCCAAGCAATGCTTGGAGATGAAGAGATATCGGATGCAATACGTGGGATCTTCCCGAAAAGGCCTTCCGTATGTCCTGTCTGCTGGTTGTTTTCACCGGTGGCATAGACCTGGGCGCAGGCGCTTTGAGGTCACAGACCGCATTGACATGTTCGTGAAACGCTTCTCCACCCGGACGTTCGGATTCGGCCAATATCCACTCCGATGAGATTTTCCATTCGCCTCGTCGAGAAGAGTCCCGAGGTGGCGGGAAGAAATGCTGCTCAAAATCTTTTCCTCTGCCAGTACGTCGGCTCAGGCCGTCGTGGTCCAATGGGTCATGGGTACGCCATGGTCCTCCGGAGAGTCACAGGCGATCCTGATCAGAGAAGCCCCCGGTTCCAGAGTAAACTCAACCCGGCGCTTTTTCTAAGGCCGCGTGAATCAAGGCGCTGGGTTTCTTGCGGGGCGATCTCGGCAGCGCACGAATCCCTGCGCTGTATCTACAATTTGAGCGTATGACCACTTAATTTTTCGTCGTTAGCGATTCTCTGTTCCATTCGCCTTAACCGACTAGTACGATGATCGCCGCCGGTTGGTGCCAGTGCAAGGGACTACCGGGCCGTCGCTGCAGGTCGGACAGGATTTGCGCTTCCTTAGGACTTAACCGAATCGTTGGGCCACGCAATGAGGACACCGCTCGCCACGTCTTTTCGTTATCTCGGGTGATAGGCCCCAATGTAATGAAAAGACGGGAGGACCTCCAGCGAACAGTGTTCTCCAAAAGTGGCTAGATCTTAACGCCTGGCAGTACTAAGGACTCGCGAAAAATTAACTTGAATGATTCCTAAAGGTCATGGGTGGGTTCTTCCTTCGGATTTTCTATGAAGTCCGTTCTCACTGAACACCTAATATTCGCTCTAGAGCGAATATAACAATAACGAGTCCGATAAGGGAGTTTTCGGTGCTCAACGAGAATCAACCTCCATCCAAATCTTTGGGGGAGGCTCGGATGATGGCTGTGGGACAAGAAATCCGTCAATTCATAAGCCGGCAGTTTGCAAAGATGGGGCCCGTGCTCAACGAAAAAACGAAGCGTTTGTGGGCCGGAGCGACGGCGCTCGAACTGGGCTACGGCGGCGTGGCCGCCGTCAGCCAACTGACCGGGTTTGTGCGACCACTCCCGCAAAAAACCCTGAGTAGTTACCTCCAGGTGGCCCAGACGAGGGATGAGGCTTATAGTCGGCCGCCATCCAGAAACTCCGGTGCGTTAGCCCTGGGCGATGAACATTCACATACGAGATTGCCTATTCGGCATTGTCGCGCCATTTCTTAACTTGACACCATTGCCCTTGGGACTGGTCCAGATTAAGACGCAACGTGTTCAAGGATGCCCTTTTCAGTCCTATACTCGATTCGGATAACCCTGCGCAGAATGCCATTAGCCGCTGGTTTGACCACGGACCGTCTCGGACCGTCCGCAAGCAAACGGTTCGATATCGCCTGGCAGGATGCCACTTCAGACATGCGGCGTCCAATAGTTCCTCGGATCGACCTTAGGCACATACTTATCTTTAGGAAGCGGCAAGGGATCGGCCATCCTGAGGATCCACACCACCAACTGCTCTAGCATGCCGGACCGCACATCGAGATATCTCTCATCTTTGTACAGGTTGCGCAATTCATGGGGATCTTCCGACAGATTGTATAACTGACCATGCCCCTGCATGTCCATCACAAGCTTCCAGTCGTCCCGGCGCACCATCCGCATCGTCCCACTTTGGGAATACGTATTCAGTTCGTCGAACGTGGCGTTATTAGGCCCCACAATCAAACAATTCGTAAAATCCGGCTCGTCAGACTCCACGTAGTGCAGCCCACCAAACCCCTGTTCCGCGTAAATGCTGCCGAATTCCTCACGCGGGTACTCTCCACCCGTCAGCACTGGCCACAGGCTTCGTCCTTGAACCCCAGCTGGAAGCGGCTCACCGACCATCTCGCAAATCGTTGGAAACACGTCCACAATCGAGACATGCAAGTCCGAACGGCCCTGGGCTACGATCCCGGGACCAGAAAACTGCATCGGAATGCGAATCAGCGGTTCCGGTATCTCGGGACCCTTGCGCATCAATCCATATTCGCCCACAAAGTCGCCGTGGTCGGCGACGAACACCAAGACCGTATTGTCTATTTCGTTGATGGCTTCAAGATACCGCACTAGCCGGCTCACCTGATCATCTATCAACCGCACCATGCCAAAGTAGTTGGCCCGGGCTCTCGGTAACATTTGGTCGTAATCCGGGTACACATAGTGGCCGAGCGCCCGCGTGAACTGCCACTTAAAGCTTTTGTCAACCAGGCCCTCGCTCCCTACGCTAACCGACGGGATATCCTCCTCCGGAAACATCGAAAAATAGGGCTCTGGGACCTGGTAAGGATTGTGCGGTTCAGCAAAGGACAGCCACATGAAAAACGGATGCCCGTGCACGGAATCGACCCACCGCTGGGCATCCGACACCATACGGAATGGTCCCTGGCACTCCAGTGGGAATGGAGTCGGCTCCTGAGCCACACCGTGATTCAGGGCTTTTAACCAGTCATCGAATGCCTCCTCTTGAGCCGTTCGCCTCGCACCTTCTCCACCGTCGTGAGAAAACCCGCACCAATGGTCAACCATCTCCGGCCTTAAATGCGAATGATTCTTTCCAATCATGGCCGTCCGGTACCCCTTGCCCTTGAGGACATCAATTATATCCTTATGGTAGTAGGCGTACTGGCTTCCACGATTCTCACGCACCCGATGTGCGCTGGGGTAACGTCCCGTCAATAGGCTTACTCGGGCTGGTACGCACAACGGTGCGGACGAATACGCCCGTTCGAACCAAACTCCCCGTTCGGCCAACTCGTCCAGAGAAGGAGTGGTGGGTAGAGAAAACCCTTCCCGCGCACAAACATCGGCCCGGTGCTGGTCAGTCATGATGATAATAATATTTGGATAGCCGTCACTCATCGTTCATCCTCCCATACTCTTGCCACATTCACACAGAGAACGACACGTTGCCATCAGACCGCGCTGTTCTCCCGTTCGTTAGTTCACTTGGTATCTTTCGATGTTTCCTACCACATATTGTTCTGGAAGGTCAGCCAGCACTTGAACCTACCTACGTGCCCGGCAAATACATCGTCCGCGCACCGTGAATTTGATTAAAATTGTAATTCGCCCAAAGAGAAAGCTTCCAACCCGAAACGCCAACACTATCCGATTGGCCTCCCCTGAAAATAAGGCTCGACCAACCACATCTGGTATCTCTATTCGGTTGCGCCCCACAAATTGGCCGTCGTGCCATCGTTAGTGACCCCTATGCCAAGTCCCCCGCTCGTCTAATTAGCGTTCCACTCAAGCACCGTACTCGCGTCCTCCAGGACTCATGGCGAGTTTTTCAAGGACGTCGGCGCATCCTGGCGCTAGGTCTTCGCTGGGGAACCAGGTTCGACCGCCGAACGAGACATAGGTTCAAGCCAGGCGTCGTAAATTCGGTTTCTCCGGGCCCGCTCCTCTGGACTGAGGCGTTGCGCGTCTGCAATTTCATAGCCGCCGAAGGTATCGTATAAGCGCGATGATGGATCAGCTTCCACAAAGGTGCACCATGGCAACCAATGGTAGTGGCTCTGCAGAGTCTGGCTACTGAAATTACCGCTTTCGTGTCCCAGCCCCGGCATGACGTATCCGACACTACCGTCCACATCATTGGATTGCCGGGTGTTCCTATGGATGAATTCGGCGAAGTCAAGATAGTGTTCGTCACCCGTAATCACATAGAGCCGATAGTACGTATACGCACAAGCAGCCATGTATACGTCCGCACCACCCCCGATTGTGATGATACTTTGACCGCTGATAGAATACTGGTTAAATGGATGCTTTGGCAAAAGGGTTCGGACCGGAAATGACCAAGCGTAAGTCCACGTTTCCGTATAATCGGCAGCGCCCACCGCCCCCTCAAGCCATCGGTCCTCACCAGTCAGATCGTACAGAGCCAGAAAACCAAATAGAGCATAGATCCCGGCCTCTTTGTCTTGAATGTCCAGATTGTCGCAGGTTCCGCCTCGGTATTCCAGTTTTCGATAATTGTTGAAGTAAGACCAGGTGCCCGCTCGAATGGCCGCCGTACGATAGCGATCGTCACCGGACACTAGATAGAACTGGACCAGGAAACGGATCACACTGGGAGTATTGGATTTGGAATCCATGCGGATAGAACCATCCGCATTATATGCACGGTAAAAACTTCCGTCCTCGTTTTGGGTATCCACCAGCCAGTCCGCAGCCCTGCGGCAAAATTCCAACCAAGCCGGCCGCTCGTCGCCCGCCTTATTTAAATAAAGGTACGCGTCTAGGATGGCCTCGATCCCGTCGGCTAGCATACGGATGTAGTATGGGTATGGCTCGAATCTGTGAATAACCGGGTTATAACACATGTGCGGTAAGCCCGATTCGGTCGTTGCCGTCCTCACCCAAAAGTCGATGACATTTGTCCCTTTTTCGAACGCCTCCGGTACGTGTTCCTTGTGACCATATCGCAATAATTGATAGCCAATGCCAGGCTGTTGACCGACAAACCCGAACTGAAACGATACGCACGAGATATCCATATCGGGTAGCTGACATGCGAACGGTAATCCGTATGACTCGCCGTATTGCCTAGTGTACCTAGTCAGAATCTTCATGCAGTTGTGAAAGTGTCTCTCGTTGTCGACATCGAATAATCTGTCACGCAAACGTCGGTAGGTAGCCCGCCACACGACTCTCATCATCCCCTGGAAGTCATCGAAATGGCCGAACTGCACCGCCACGGCATAATCCTGTTCAAACCCGACATCGACCGGATGGTATACACGCTGGAATGTCTTGGAACGCCCTTGATAGTCAAGGCCTGCATACTCGCGGCTCGCCGGCATCTCCCCGTCACAACCGGGATATACATAATCCAGAGATAAGCCATCGATTTCGGTAACGCAATCTTGGCGAACGGCAAACCCGTAATATAAATAATTCAGCGTCTTGGGTTGCGGACGGCTAGCGCCCAGGGCTCCGATGGTAAACTTAGGGTCGACATAGTTTTCAGATTGTACAATATCAAGAGAACGCATGTCTACGTTTGCAGCCCACCGCGAAAAAGCCACAGCTTCCCCAGATTCGATATTTTGCATTGCAAATACAGGCAATGCGTAACATGTCTCCGTTCTCAAAAAATATTCGCCATCGAGGTCTTTGCCCATGGCGTAAGCGGGCGCAAATTCGTTTTGTTTATACCAAACGCCGGGCGCAAAGCAATCATAGTCATGGAGATCGTCGGACTGGGCCATCACCATAGAGAACTTGGTGGAAAACCCTAGGTCGTTCCCCGCTTTCAACACACGGACTTTCCGACTCACCTTAAACCCGGAGTCCACGGTTTCGTAGACATCGATAAAAGAAAACTCGGAACACGAAGGCACGGCCAATGTTCCTTTAGCGACGATCTGGTGACCACACACAGAAATTTCGTCGTAGGCCTTGTCATAAAACTCGGTGACGGCAAAATCCGTCTTCACAGTTACAAACATTGGTCGTTTGTTGAAGTAAATCAGTCTACCATCCTTTTGTATCTCAACACCACCTTCGAGGAATTCGAGGACATAGTCTCTAACCCCGAGTTGCATAACAATATCCCTCCCTTTCAACGACCAGGACTCAATACGACAGGGCGCCCACGGAACTCAACACAATACCTGAATTCAAACACCAAATCCATACACTTACAACCCTGAGATGCCTTCCGTGTCCTTATACAATGGCCGACAGCAGTGTTAACGCGCCCCGGCGTTACGTTTCATGCACAAATAGGCGCGCTAACTCGATGTCCCGTTTGCAGTCCTCCAAGTAGTAGGGGTAACCAAACGTGCGTTTGACTCGAGCCATCCAATACGGTCGATTGTGTAGAATCCATAACCTACCTAAGTCGTCCCAATGCCCATACGCATCTTCTAGATTCTTCACCGCCCGATCCACACATAGAGATCCCCCCCCGAACTGGTATCGGTTTAGCTCCAGGGCGGCGGAGAATTTGCAGGCATAATACCGTCCCAAGTGTACCCAGGCTTGAAGGTCGAGCAGTGTGCACGCAGCATGGCCGCCCGCCTGATCTTCGGCCTGTTGCTGCAGCTCGCGAACGACAGTCTCCGTTCGATCTGCCGCGTCTTCGAGGATGTGAATGATGTTCGGGGGCGATTCCTGACATTCGTCATCCCCCAGGCTCAAGTCTTCGTGCTGTTCCCGGCGCGCGAACTCGCGGAGAGACAGGACTCCGACCCCCGGCATGGGGGTGCCGTCGACAAAGTCCCGGATAGTTTTGAATCCAGACGTGTAGGACAAACAACTCTCAGGGTGCCACTGAAAGTCGTAGTCTTGCCAAAATAATCGGTTGACGGCCGGAATAATCCGGGACGCAGCCCGGATGCCCTCCAAGAAACGCGCGGAGTTTATGGATCCGTATTGGGCTTCGAGCAAATGCGCCCAGACCACGTCTTCGGTGTCCGCATTGTACGACAACCGACCCCATAATTGGAATTCGAACACGTGTCGCTCAAAATCATATTGCCAATTCTTGTGGCCGTAGTCGATGTGCTGAAAGTCGGTTCCCCACACGTAGCCATCGGAACCCCAATAAAACCCCTTAACATAGGGCTTTTGCATCCCTCGTACGTATCGTCGAACATAGTCAGGATCCCCCCACCGGTGGGTAAACACATCATCGTTCCGTACGGTAAAGAGTACTTGCGTTCGATCTAGATCGACACCATCCCAGGCACCCCACAATTGTTCGAACTGTGGCAGTGGATGGGAATAGCAATGTGCATTCGAATACTTCCAGCTAAAGTAAAATCTTTCGGGATCCAGCTGCGACTGCACTAGGTCCTTAATTTCCTTGCCAGCAGTCTGCATGTTCGTCCGATGGATAAACCGAACGTCGCGCCTCCCCGACGCCTGAAGGGCCTCCAGATAGGTGTCGGCAATCCATTGCTCGCGCCCATACGCGTCGCCGTCCATCCATTCGCTAGCCGAAGTCCCAATCCCCCGGAGCTCCGGATACGTCAAAAGCACCTGCAACACCATCTCGCGGAAGTATTCCTTGATCAAGCTAGACTGCTGGCGAAATCGGTTGAGCGGCGCGCCAACGCGGTTCCCGAATGTCCCGTACGTATCCCCAAAGTCCCCCACCGCCTCGGGAAGCCCGAGGCCGCGGGCCACTTCCGGTATCAACCGAATGTTCCAGGTAAAGAGATACACGCCGATTCCGCGCTTGTCGGCATGCCGCATCAATTCCCGAAAGAGGCGAATATTTCGATCCACCTGTACGTCGTCGAACGGATTGGCGGCACGGAATCTGGGGGACACCACCATCAGATGAAACGGGTGTTCCGACCACAGGCTTAGGCAATTGTATCGATTGAGTGCCAGCATATCGATGAAGGCCTTCCAGAAATCCAGGTCGAGACACGTCTGTTCATTCATTCGAAATGGATCACCCGACTCAAAGGGCGCAAACGGCAGATTAAATTTGACGCCCCGTAGATCGAGATCCGGTTCGCCACGAATGGGCACATCCTCGGTTAGACATGCATCGGTGCCCATCGCTATGCGCTCCGCCCACTCTAAGCATCCATACATGGCCCCTGCAGAGTCACCTCCTTTGATGGTTATCCCAGCCCCCGTTCGTTCAATTCGAAAAGATTGCGGGGCAAGTTCGAGAGCCCGCGCATTGACCGTTATTCCGCTCATCTGACGCTCGACCGTCTCATCTGATACGAATCGGTCGGTCGAGAAGATCCCCTGGCGCTGAAGACTGGATCGGATTTGACTCACACCAAAACTCACTAGGTCATTCCTGGGGTTGAAAAATATGTTCACGGTTTCCTCCCTTGGACGATAATGTAGAGCTCCTAGTCTAACGGTTTAACGCCACTTGCGGTCCTCAGGTCAATCATGCCACACAACCGAACCCTCCGCGCGTACTAATAAAAACATCGGCGTGCCAAGCGGGGGCAGACATTTTATGCGGATTGACTCATCGGTTCAAGATACTTGAGTTTCGCACCCACATAACACCCAGTTTTTAGATGTCACTCTATCCACGACTCCGGGATAGTTCCCGGAACCCGCATGGTCCCGCGATGGGGCGCGCTAAGCGCTCAGGACGGACAAAGTCGCCCGCGAGTGCTACCCAAGATCCGGTTTCCCTGGCCTCAGCAGTCACCTTAAGAACATCCTCTTCTCTCCTGGCATTCTCTCGGGAGAAGGCAATCTTCCCATCAGTTGCCGGACGCAAGGGCACGCCACGTGTCGTATTCTGACTGCACGGCTTCAGAGATTCCGTTTACTCAAGGTCCGAAGATTTATAGGGCCGTGGTCGAGGCCATTCACCTCCTTCCGGTAACCGATAGGGCAGGTACGTGCCCACGTATCATCGACACCGTTCTGAGGAACGGTCTTCAGCGCGCATGTTTCTCGATCACATACGTCGGTCCGTGCTCTAGGCCTCGATCTTATCGGCCACCAGATGACAAGCAACATCTCGTTCGTCAGCGAAACGAGACAGCACAGGCACCTCTTGCCAGCATCGTTCCACGGCCATTGGACACCGAGGGGCGAAGCCACAACCTGCCGAGACGACCCCTTCGTCAAAAATGACTGGCTGTCGGACGGAACCGTGCCGATTGTAAGGACTCGCGCAAAATTAACTTGAATGATTCCTAAAGGTCATGGGTAGGTTCTTTCTCCGGATTTTCTATGGAGTCCGTTCTCAATACACACCGAGTATTGGCTCTAGAGCGAATATAACAATAATCAGTTTGATAAAGGAG
>DAHXNH010000031.1 GCA_027365485.1 Clostridiales bacterium | reverse complement strand
CCAGCTGTTCCAAGGAGAGTAAGAAGGAATCTTTTCTGTTTTATGATGCTTATCCAGGATTCCCTGACTGTTTCTGTACTCGCGTCTGCAGTTGTGGATATGCCGGTATATTTCTGCCAGTTGCTTGATGCACCTTTTGGGGTCCGGCTCCGAGTCATCAAACTTCGCTTACCCACCGGTCAGATCGAAACCCTAGTCACCACGTAAACGGAAGAAGAAATGCCGGAAGAAGACTTTGGCGAGTTGTACGCCCTGCGGTGGAGGATCGAAGTCCATTATGGCCAAGAGAAGTATCCGTTGGAAATTGAAAATTTCTCGGGGACGACCCCGCGAGTGATCGAACATGACGACCATGCGACCATCCTTTTCGCGAATTTGAGCGCTGCGGTCAAGCAAGAAGCTGAACAGCAATGGGACGCCCACCGCGATCAGTATCATCGAAAGTACGACCGGTATCGGATTAACTACAAGTGGTTGATTGCCACGGTGAAATACCGAATGATTCAATGGCTGTGGGCTAAAACGGCGGAGGACTTTGAGCGTCAACCACGGCGATTTCAGCGCACGATTGTCCGCCTAATGCGTGATATTGTGCCAGTGATCCCGGGAATCATCACGCCCCGAAACCAAAAACGCGGCCGCACGAATAAATTCGTGATCACTTTACGCCGCTCTCTATCGCGGCGTAGCCGAGCATGCCCGAATCCCAATCCGAGGGCGTCAACCACAACTTTCGAAAAAATGTGCAAATTTCGAAGGGCGGCTTCGTGTTGGTCAAACGATGCGACCTATTATTAATATTTGCGTTACGTCCCTATCCAATCTCGAGTCATAACATTTATTTCGTCACATCACTAGTCCAATAGAGGGTGTTTAAGTAAAAAGCATAATATTATGGCCGGAACAAAAGTTTCCCATATCCTTAACGTGACCACATTGGGATGCATGGAGTACACGCAGCCATGGACGACGCCTTACGCGCGTACAGCCTAGGTATTCGGTCCGTTTTGGTGGCAGACGAGGGATTTTTGGTGTTGGCGCATGCGCTGCGTGAGAAGGGCTTGTGGCCTTCCGAGCTGCGCATCAAAGTGTCCGTCATGTTGGGCTCGATGAACCCGATTGCGATCAAGCATTGGGCGGACCTCGGATGCACGACCTACAACGTCCCGACGGATCTCAGCGTCGGCGAGTTGGCGACCGTCCGGTCCCTATGCGGCAGTCCGCTTGATATTTATGTCGAAGCGCCGGATGATGTGGGCGGTTTTGTTCGTTATTCCGATTTGGGGAGGTTCGTACGCTATGTGGCACCGGTCTACCTGAAGTACGGTGTACGAAACGCCCCCAATATTTATCCGAGCGGCCGCCAATGGGAAAGCCAAGCGATAGCGATGGGGCAGGAACGGGTGCGGCGCGCGCACATTGGATATGAATTCCTGGAGCGCGAAAACCTGACGGAAGCCATGAGACCGCTCCCCGTCACATCCGACGACTTAGCCGTCCCAATATTCGGGGATGACGGTCGGCCGTAAGGCCCACCAATCTGGTGAAGATGGCCGCATTGGGCTGACAGTGAACCGTCGCAATGAGTCTTTCTCCCCGAAGTGGAGCGGGAACGGGAACCGCACCGCTCCCGCTCCACTCTCGATTTTCGTCGGTCTATTTTTCCTTCTCGACTCGCGCGCCAATCGCTCGGAGTTCCTGTTCTCGCGGAATAACGCCACACCGTCCCGCCCACGCGTCATATGCGGCGCTCATTTCGCGGACCTGGTCCGGATATTGCGAGGATAGATCGTGGAGCTCGGTGCGGTCTGCCTGCATGTCGTACAGTTCCCACGCGCCCGGATACTTCCGTACCAGTTTCCATGCCCCCATGCGGACGGCTGCGTTTCCCTCGTGTTCCCAGAACAGAGGACCCCGATCTCGCATGTCTTGGGAAAACAGCGGCACCAAACTGGTGCCTTCAATCGGCAAGATGTCGTTCCCGTTGTAGCGTTTCGGGTACTCGGCACCGGCTAGTTCAAGCACCGTTGCCATAATGTCGGGCAGTTGTCCCGGCGAGTGCCGAATACTCCCTCGCTCCTCGATTCCGCCGGGCCAATGTACAATGAGCGGGGTGCTAATGCCGCCCTCGTGAACCCAGTGCTTATACAACCGGAACGGCGTGTTGGACAGGTTGGCCCAGGCGACCCCATAGCTTTGGTACGTATCTTCCCCTCCGGGAAGGACTCCAGGTTGCCGACCGAAGCGTACCTCTTTACCGGTGCGAGTCTGCCCGCGGGCAATTAAGAGGTTTTCGGCCAGGTTGGGTCCTGACGACGGTGCCAGCACTTCGGCACAGCCTCCGTTGTCAGACAAAAAGAAGATTACCGTGTTGTCCAACTGGCCGACATCCGAGAGAGTCTTCAGAATGCGGCCGATGCCCTGATCCATGACGTCGATTTGTGCGGCATAGACTTCCATGCAGCGCGTCCGCCACTCCTTGTTATCGGCCGTCTCCCATTCGGGTTGAGTTGCATCGCGGTCCGAGAGTCGCCATGAGGAATCAATCAGGCCGTTGTCGATCATACGTTCCATGCGTTCTGCACGGAGTCGGTCCCATCCCCGGTCGAATCGTCCGTTGTACTTCTGAACGTCTTTCTCGCGGGCGTGAAGCGGCCAATGCGGCGCCGTGTAGGTGACATATTGAAAGAACGGCAGATCAGGACAGTGTTGGACGTGTTCGCGAATAAACTGCACCGCATTATCACTGATGGCATCGGTATAGTAAAAATCCGAATCCTGCTCGGCCTCTGCTTCGATATTCTCATTATCGCGGGTCAGGGTATTCGGCTGGTAGTAGCTCCCGGCTCCTGCAATCGTTCCGAAAAAACGGTCAAATCCCCGCTGCCTTGGCCATGTGGGCGTGACATTCACGAAATCGTGCGCCACGTGCCACTTCCCACTCATATAGGTGCGATATCCTTGCTGCTTCAATACCTCCGCAATAGTGACGCAACGGTCGTTCAAATTTCCTGGATATCCATCCGGGCTGTCGTCCTCGGTTAACACACCGATCCCGGTTTGATGGGGATGGAGCCCAGTCAACAGAGACGCACGGGATGGACTGCATCGTGCCGTGTTGTAGAACTGGCTGAAGCGGATCCCGTTTTCGGCGAGGCGGTCTAAGTTTGGAGTGTCCATTTCCCCGCCGTAGCAACTGAGGTCCGAGTACCCCATGTCGTCGTTTAGGATGAGTAAAATATTGGGCCGCATGTTTTTCGGTCGAACTCCTTTCGTACGCTGCGATATGTGCCACCAAGGAAATTTTGTCAACGAGGAAGTGGTGTGAATCGGTGGACCCGTCCTGCCGCTCACCGTCTACAACCGGGAATCACCGACCCCCGAAAGCCAGGTGAGAGAATGAGCGGAACGATCGTCATAAGGATACCTGGGCTCTCAGCAAGCCTCAAGACTCTTTACTTTAGCCCGGGGTTTCCGACTAGGTCCCTCGGTCCATCAAGTCCCCTTAGAGGTCATCATAACGATATCCCGTCACGCAATAGCCCACAACATTTCTTGTATTTTACACCGCTCCCGCAAATGCACGGGGCATTCCGTTCCGGCTCTTTGTTCCCTCTTCGGAGATGGTCTTCCAGCCAAGACGCCCTCGTCCGATTGGCGAGTCCTTCCATGCGCTCGCGCGTGTACGCATAAATTTGTAGGTAACTGGTACAAAAATAATCCGTGTCAGGGGAATCTTCACCGATACTCCACTGCCGATTTCTTGGACAGCCGCCGTAGCATAACCGCAAATATTCACAACTCGTACACTGTTGTGGCAATGTTGGCTTCATGGTTAGAAACCGATGGCGGCTATGTCGTCTCAAAATCTCGGTTAAGCTATCGGTTCCAACATTTCCTAGCTTAAAATCCTCGTGGATATAGAAATCGCAGGGATATGCGTCACCGTTTTGTTCCAAAATCAGCGTGGTTGGACAAGTTTTCCGGTGGATGCACAACTCTGCGCCTCGATTTAAGTAGACACTTAGCATATTATCAAAAAACCTAATCGAAGTTCTGGGCTCACCATCGTTGTACCACGCATCAAACGCCTCACACATAAAGTTCCCGTATTCTTGTGGAGTAATCAGGTACGTGGGTGGCTTATCCGGCTGTTGGGCCCTGAAATCCATCGCGGGAATGAACTGCACATATTGAAACCCTTCGTCCTCATACCATTGAATCAAGTCCCGCGCCCGATTAATGTTGGTTTCATGCAAGACCGTCAGGATATTGAACTCCACGTTGTGTTTGCGCAAGAGGTCAACGCCCCGCATAACTCGGTCATAACTTCCATGCCCAGAACGCGACACTCGCCGAGCATCGTGAATGTCTCGAGGTCCGTCTAAGCTGACTCCCACCAAAAAATTGTAGTGCTTAAAGAACCGTGCCATCTCGTCGGTGAGCAAGGTTGCATTCGTCTGAACCGCGTTACTAATGACCGTGTTGGGGCGAGCGTATTTGGATTGAAAAAACACGACCTCTTTAAAAAAGTCAAGCCCGGCCAACAGCGGTTCGCCGCCTTGCCAGACAAATGCCGCAATCCCGTTGGTCATTGCCATATATTCCTTAAGAAACTTTTCGAGAAGCTGAGAATCGATCCGTTTAACTTTTCCTTCGATTTTTCCGCCAATTCGGCTGTAGTAACAGTAGTCGCAGGCCAAATTGCAATCTTCCGACACAGTCTTCCACATGATTCCAATGGGTTCTGTACGGCTATTAATAACTTCTAATGGTTGCATTGGTCCCTCCTCCCAAACAACGAATGCTCCTCGATCCAAGGAGCAGGACAGCGTTAATAGATACCAGTTACTGTCATTTGCAAATGATATCGACAACCTGATCGATCGTCAAGAGTTGGAAGTATCAATCAGGCCTGACGCATGAAGTTTGAAGATGGCACTAGTCAACGTTTTGGAGGTTCTCAGAAAGATTGGCGATTGGGGCGGGGATCAGGCCGTCGCTGAAAGGTTCGTTCTGAACCGGGAACATATCGTTAGAACCCGCCAGGCGAACTATACAATCCGGACGGTTCGAGACTGTCCGGGGTCAACGGTGACCATAACGAAGGACTCGATGGCGCCCGTGGCGGTATTTTCGATGGGCTGGCCAACCACCGCCTGACCATCGACCGAAAGCAAACGTGCGGTCTCGGGAAATGCGGCTCTCCAGTGAAGGGTTTGGCCAGTTCGGTTCACCAATTGGGTTTCGGTTGTAGAAATGTGCTTGATATCGACTGCGCCGCCGAACACTGGTACGTCGATCAGTGCCAACCACTCGGAGTGAGCCGTTAATCGCGACCGGGTCTCGACGGTTCCGGTGGAGAAGTGGGGATGAAACCCAGCCATCCCCGTTACAATCGCTGCTATCATGCAAAATGACACCTCGGGATACGAACTGCGCGCTCTCTGAGGAAGGGAGTTCCACAGAACGTACGCCTTGTCCGGGTGTCCGTACCGGTACAAGAGATCGACGACATAGGTCATATCTTTAATGTTGCCGCCGCCATGCCGCACCAGTTGGCTAACGGATGCCTCCGTTTTCCTGCCTGGGTCCACGCTGCCGGAATACAGCGGGAGAAAGCTTCCGACATACGCGTGCTTACTGCTCCAAGCCCCTCGAGCGTCTCTTAGACCGTAAAAGGTTTCAGTATGGCCGTTCCACCAGTCATGGTTGTACGTTCGTCGGAGTTTGTCGGCCAAAAGGGCATAAGCAGAAGCGGCGTCGGGATTGTTTGTTGGCGCTAACTGGTTTTGTCATGACTTCCGCTAACTTTCGTGTCATCAGATACCCAACTGATCAGGGACAGACGTAAAGCCGAGATCAGCCCAAGGGACTGGGATTCGCTGATTGACGTACCACCAGTATTCGCTGTACAGCTCACCAGAAAACCCACTGCCTACGCCAATCAGCGAATACTGTGAGAACACCTGGGGGAGTTCCGAGGCCCCCGGTACCTCCTCGGAAATAGGCTAGAACTGATGATCACTGACTTAGCTAAACCAAAGACAAAAGGAGTTAGCCATAACAGATTGTTGCGCAACAACGCAAGCTGGGAGGCGGCACGAAAGCCAGTGTACTGCGCTGCAACCATATCGCCTCCCATTAAAGGGTCACGCACGTCTTCATTATAGCTAGCGATTCCGCGGCGCCCATCCTCGGGATAATGTTCTAGAATGCCATCCCCGTCGCGGTCCCGCGCCTCGACCTATTCATGGGTGGACTTTTCGTAAAACGTCGTGAGCGCCGAATTCGAGAGATACTCGGAGTCGCCCGTCCACTCGTATTGTCGATAACAACAGTCGATCAAGTTAAAATTACTGGGAAGGTTATACCAGAAGTCCTCGTCATTTTGATAATCAATGGGGGCCGGAGGGTTGTCGTGTGTGATTTCCCAATACGTGCACCAACGTCTTGATGGAGCGATATTTTCAGCACAACGCAAGATCATGTTTTTAGTATAGCTGGCTAACCCGATAACTTCGGCCCCGGTGCTTTGGTGAGCCAGATCGCGGATGCAAAATGCTTGTCGTCCCGGCAAGGCCGCTTCATACCATGGCCCTACGGGTGCGGTTGGAACGACGTAGCTCGATGCCATGGCCAATGACCATGCCAAGTTTTTTCGATGTTTCGATCCGAGGAGTGAATGCTTATCAAAGGGAAGGCTCCTTCTACTAATATTGAATGCACTAACGTTGTATTGAATTCTCGGAAAAGATCTACGAGACAGACCGCCGTGTCAACACAATTCTCGCAGTGGCCTGACCGTGCCGGTCGCGATATATTGTGGGGTTGTGGGTTCCTGAGAATTCTGAACCTTCCTTTCCGAAGAAAATCCGATGGGCTAATGCTGGCAATAAAATGGACTAGTAACTACTCAGGGGTTTTTGCGGGAGTGGTGGCACAAACTCGACACCCCGTGCTGCACGGTCCGATCGGGAGCGGTCTCCGACCGTCGGCCATCGTGGTTGGGGGACGGATATTCGCTGGGAATCATCGGATCACGCCAGCGACTGTGGGTTCAGGCTCACAAACGGCTAGCGCTCAAACCATTCACGCTATGCCACTCCGGAACGGATAAAGAGACAACGGACCCATGCATCCACCGGCCATTCCGGTGCGGAGACGGGTGTCCCCCAATTTCTGCAAGGAATCGCTGGGTTTGCTGCAACGAGGTCAGATTATCGGGACGAGGGTTAGGCGAATCCGCCAAACTTGAAAAAAGCGAAATGGAATGGGAAGGAAAGCCCTTCAAAACCCCAGGGATCGTTGCCGTCCGGGTAAAAGCCCGGACGGACGCCGTTCTGACCCAGCTTCCGCATGTCAACTTTTCCCAAATCAGTGATTTTTTTGAAGTAGGATGCATCGGGCTCTAAGCAAAGCTACAGCGATCGAGACCTTCTCGTTACCCTGGAGGAAATAAGCTATTACCGGCCGCCATCGAAATACCGTGGTGACCAAGCCAAGGTCCGATCACAATAGTCAGAATTATCATCTAAAGGATTTAGGGGTAGGATGTCGAACCCTTGCTCCATGATAAAACAACCAATCGCCACCACGGTGGCATCCAGCAAAGATCCGGATCACTTTCCGCACAGTGGCACCGCTTTGGTGGTGCGCCTGCTTGCCGACCAGGTGAGTTGGTTGGCGGGGGTCGACGCCTTGCTGCCCTGGGACTCCGCTCGATCGAAAATCTCCCCGAGTGCTCTGCTGCTCACCCTGGTGATGAATGTGCTGACACAACGGAATCCCCTGTATCGTGTAGAAACCTGGGCGGCCACGTTGCCCTTGGCGCTCCTCTGGGGGGACGCAATCGAGGCGTCTCAGTTTAATGATGATGCCCTCGGTCGCGTCTTGGAAGATCTGGCCAACCATGGGTCGAAACTGCTGGCCACGCTGGGACTGCGCTTTCAAGGGGTGCATCCCACCACAGGCCATGCGCTGCATTCCGATACCACCGCCTATGCGCTGATGGGGGACTATCCATCCGCCCCCACGGGGCCGACGGCCCCGGTGGCGTTGACCTGGGGCCATTCGAAGGACCATCGCCCCGATCTTCGGCAAATAATGGCGGGCGTGACCATGGATGCGGAAGGCTGCGTGATTGCCGGCAAGATGCTGTCCGGAAACCCCTCCGACCAGACGTGGAATGCCGACTGGGTGAAGCAACTGGAAGCAGACTTTTCGGAAGACTTCTTTAAAAACAAATGCTATATCGCCGATTCGGCGATGGTCTATCCTGACACCATTAAACGCATCCGCGCGGCAGGGATGCATTGGCTCGGCCGATTATCGGCCCGCTTTAACCTGTGCGACGAGTTAAAGGAACAGGCCTGGGCTGAAGCCAAAGAGACTTGGGTCGAACCCTATGGACTTTTGTGGCAATCTTTGCTAAAGTGGTCTGCAAAGCCCATATCCGAGGAGCGTTTGTCCGATGATCACCAAAGCCAAAGCATTTTTCAACAGATCGCTAATCGATTAAAAGCGCCCGACTTTCGCAGTGCCCACAGTCAACGGCCGGAAGACTTTTCGCGACAGCGCAAAGTCGGGGTCGAGTATTGTCGAAAAAGGCATTCTAC
>DAHXNH010000025.1 GCA_027365485.1 Clostridiales bacterium | reverse complement strand
GCTGACGAGTTCGGCTGATCGGAAGCCTCTTTCTTGATACAGAAGGCGTTAAGAGTTAGGCTCTCGATCCTAAACGAAAGAGAGCCTAACGTGGAAAGTGGTTGGTTTTATCTTTACCAAATGGGTCCCGATTTCGGATCTCTAATCTTAATCCCGACCAGTACTGCTCAAGACATTGTCGCTCACCATGGGCTCTAGAGCCATTTATTGGGCTCGTCAATGGGGGCACTCACCTAGTGATGGATAGGTCTGAGCAGTGCCAGCGTGCGATTTGAACACACCTTATATGAAACATAAGGCCGATAATTGACGCATCGATCCGAGATTAGCAACATGATCAGGCTGCCTTGTGAGTGTGAGCATCGAAGTCAATTTTGGCTGGCGAAGACGTATGCCGCGATCTAGGTCAAGCGACCAAGCCTTGCCTGCGGCGAGGCTTGGTTTTTTGTGGCGTCGAAAGGTTGGCCACGCATCCATTGAGACGTGATAAACCGGATAGACTCTTTGGATCCATCGACCGTTGGCCAAGAATGTGTGTTCATCGACTTGTCAACGAATAATTTTGCATCATACAATGAGGACATTAATATTTCAAATAGGGGATGTGCTTATTGATCGAAGAGCGACTACACTCCGTTTACACCAATTGGCTTACCGGGCAGACTCGATGGTGGCGGGTCGATTGGGCGGGAAATCGAGATGGCCTCTTAGATTGGCTAGAGCCGGCCGTGGACTTTCCTAAGCATTGTGAGCGGTGGCGCCATAATGCGACCTGGGATATCGTGCGAGAGGCCGTGCGCCAACATCAAGATCTCACGCGCCATCTTCAAAACTGGGAGTGGCCGTCGTGTCAGTCCTGGTGGCTTAAGTATGGGGGGCCCCAATGGGATCCGTATGGTTTGGCTTTTGCCACGATGGGGCGGAGTTCAGACCAATGGGCGTCGATTTTCGCGAATATCCTGCATCACCCCATCCAGCCAGGATTGGCTATATGGGCCTATGGGGCGTGGAGATCTAACCCGCGTTTAGAAGATATCGACCTATCGGAGATGTCGCCAACCCTGGCTGTGGATTGTGTTTTGCGTTCTCTTTCACCTGAAGCCTTGGGTGCTGATAGCGCTTGGAAAATGGCTTGGCAGGATTGGGTGGCAGCTGAACCTCCAGATCCTAGCGAACCGGAGCCTGTCGGGAGATATCCGACTGGCTTGGTCACCGCCTGGCAAGAGACCTTAGCGGCTAGAGATGCTGACAATATCGGGCCGCCTGTGAAAAGCACCCAAATCCAATGGTTTTAGGATGATCGAGGCGAAGGCACCGATGCTGTCCTCGTCGATTCTTGCCGTCGCCTTGTGTGCGAGCATGTTGGAACCACCGCCCGGCTAGATGCGAGTTTACCGATGTTTAGAGATGTTCGTGGTGGTCTCCGGGTGGTGGCTGAGGGGGCTCTTGATGGTTGGGGGTTCTAAACCTACAGTCTTCGAATACCCGCGTTAGTGACGGTGCTGTTTGCACGGTCAGGTCAAATTGTCAGGATGGGACTAGGATCGACCGGGAAGCGTCGGGCTTGACCCTGGAGCGAATGGGGCTTGTCCATAGAGTGCATCTTTCAATGGGTTATAATTTCACGCCCATTTTCCTTTCCCGAGTGTCTCCTTTTTTACGTGCCAAGGTATAATAACACCCTCTGAAGACTGAGCGAGATTTCAAGAATACTTTTTCTCGTGGGAGCATCGCATATGATGGTCAAAACCGTGGTTGGAACCGACGAAAAGAACGGAACGGCGCACCGGAGATTAAAAGGCGGTTCATCTTTAGTCCATTAACCATCACGGGAGGCTGTATCAGGGGTTTTGCACGGGGATATGATCACTTGGCTCCGGATGTCGCAGCCCCGGAGTATTAAGACCAAGGCCGAGCGAGTCGAGGCGTAGCGTTTGGGTAATTGGCTACGTCGTGGGGACTGTCTGAGTGCGCCTTGGACCCGCCGAATTCGTGATATTCTTCATGAGGACTCATCTTTGATATTTTCTTTCACAGTGGATAGTTTTCCAATGCGAGCACTACCCCCATTTACGCGAGCGCGCCACAAGGTGTTAGATAAAAATGATAATAGCCAAGGAACTGGAAATAGTTTAGTCAATCGTTATGAGAGCTGAGCTTGAAAGGCAAATGAAGAAGGAGCCAAGGATGCCTCGTGCGTATGCGGACGCTTGCAAGAGGTGGAGGCAATAGCGTGACCGCTCTTCCCAAAGAGGGTTGGGGTCATTGGCAGTCGTGTTGCCAGTATACGAGTTTGCCACTCCAGCCAGGTGAGGTCGTCTGAAGTCATAGGCAGCGAACAAGTCACGGAGGGGTAGCGATGACATCGGTAGCGCAAAAATCTTGGGCTCACCGAGAGGTTTCTCCAATCGATGTGGAGCGCACATGGTTAGCTGGAACTCGGCGGAAAATGAATGCAAAGTGGGTACGTTGGTCGGTGTGGCATCTATTGGAGGGCACGCTTTGTCCATTGGCGACCTCGGCGGCCCAGCCTCAGCGATTGTTGCGCTTTATATCAGAGAGCAAGCTTTCGGGCTTAGTGGACTGGCATCACATTCCCTTTTACCCCAAAGTCAATCCTTTGATGGAACGCGTCTGGATCGGAAAGGAAGCGGTCAGCGCACCGTGGTTTGTTCTTTCGGCAGGGATGGTTCCGTTAGAGGTCGTGGATCGGGCATGGAGACAAGGCGATCTCCGTTATTCGTGTTCGGCACCGGTGATCCACGAAGGTGAAGTGACAGGCATATTGACTTGGTTCGACGATGAACGTTTTGATGAAAATAGACGACGCCTCGCGGCCACGCTGGGACAGCAAGCCGGCAGTCTCAAATTGGTGACGCCGTGGAATGCTCGGGCATTCTTGTTGGACCCGGCTCGTTCTACCGATGCGGCGCGCTCGTTAGCGGGCGCAAAAGCAATGCTGCAGGTGGAGGATCGGGTACGTAGAGAAATTGCTGAAAGGCTCCACGGACGGGTTCAGAGTACGCTCTTGGTCGCGGCCGAACGCGTGCGTTCTTGCGCGACCAGTCTTCGCAACAGTGTGCCTGAGATGGCGGCAGAGTTGGATAGTGTCTTGAATTTGTTAGACAATGTCCGCGAGCAAGAAATTCGCGAGTTAAGTCATCGCCTCCATCCTTCATTGATCCAATTAGGACTTCGAGCCGCCTTGTTCGGATTGGCAGGGACGTGGGCACCTAATGTGGACGTTCGTGTCCATGTCGATCAACGGGTCGAAGCGGCCGATGCGCCTATCGATAATCAGATTCCGGAAGAAATTCGTCTGGCGGCGTACCGGGTGGTTGAGGAAGGGGTAACCAATGCTAGGCGCCACGGTGAAGCGAATCGGGTTGACGTGTCGCTCTATTTAAGGAGTAAGGGCTTAATCGTGCGTGTGTGTGATAACGGACGGGGTTTTGTCTCTTCCGAGTTTCGCCTGGGATTCGGACTGTCTCAATTGGGAGCCCGGGTGGAGTCTTTGGGCGGATCGTGGAGGATTAAAAATCTTACGGCGGGGGGAGCAGAGCTCATTGCTCGTATTCCTTGTACGGCGACCTAGCCGTCTGGCGTCAATGAATTAGAGAGCGGTGCAAGGCAACCCAAGTCTATAACCCCCAGATTCGCACCGCTGCCGGGCGCGTGGAGTGACATCTAAAGACCGAGTCTCGCTCTCCTCGATTGCTCAGGATGGCTTAGGGGCGATGAAGGATTCAATCGATCAGGACCACCTAGCCAGCGAAAATACGGTCGCTAGGCGAACAGTTCTTCGTTCTGGCCAAAGCCTGTGGTCGATTGGATGGTGAGGCTAAAGAGCAGAATATCGCCAGAGAAACTTTATGGAAAGAGGCATACCTAGAGGGCGAAGGCATTTTTGTGGGAGGAGAAGTCACTTGTTGAAGGCCAGAGGCATTTTGCCCCGCGATGTGTCTCGAACAGCGTTTCTGATTGCTGGTCGAAAGCTCCGATGACCAACCCATGTAAGCGTCCGCAGTTCCCGGTATTATTGCTGCCCGCGATTTTGATTTGGCTATTTGCGGATGGATAGAGGAAGGGGCCGGGGGGCGTGAGCGGTCTAGGCTGAGCTTTCGATTAAGCTTGGCATCCGTGCGGCATCGTCTCAAGCCAACCGCCCCCGGTCGATGACATAACCAAGCCTTCGTGGCGAAAGTGCCGACGAAGGAATCTCGGGCAAGGATGGCGAAGCCTAGCATGAAGACCGGGGGAAGAATAAGAATTAGGAGAGTAGGAGAGGGGGTTAGAAAACGATGTCGATTCAATCGATGGGATCAGGAGTCGTGCGATGTCCATGTTCTGGCTGCGGCAAGATGATCGACTACACCATGATCCATCC
Organism: Clostridiales bacterium; assembly: GCA_027365485.1. Lineage (GTDB taxonomy): Bacteria > Bacillota > Sulfobacillia > Sulfobacillales > Sulfobacillaceae > JAMCVM01. The sequence goes on along the minus strand of DAHXNH010000025.1, from coordinate 8,414 downwards.
GTCGGCGACGTTGCCTAAGAAAGTTAGAACCTTGTGTCGAAATCTACATCCGGTAGAACTGGAGTTTCTGGTTCAGGGCCAGGAGCCTAAGACTCGGTGCCTGTTGCGAACGGACGGGGCGAAGTAGGCTGACGAGTCGAGATGATGGATGGCGAATCGTGGGAGACCCTGTTGGGGTCTCTTAAATGGCGATGAAGGGTGATGGTTCAACCAGCGCTATCTCGGACTCGACAGGGGGGACCCGCGCTGGCTCGTCCAAGAGCACGGTCAGCACCCCAGGCAGCGCGATGTTTTCGTTCTTCGCTGGCAAATTTTTTTAATCACGCGTGTCTAAAGATTGCGCTCTGGTTGAGGCCTTTTTTCGAGACGTTGGGGTCTTCGCCTTGTTCGCCTTCGCTGCCGCTGGCGTCGAGGTGCTGGCGGCGACTTTGGCGGGGCCGATTTTGGGTTCTTCGGTTTCGAGTTCGATGCCAAAGAGTGTGGATACATCGTCGTCGAGAACGCGCGCACTCCGCCTGCCCGACTTCTGGAGCAGGCGCTCGGATTTCTCGCTAATCGCGGTTGAAATCAAAGCCTCGATTTCGACCCCGCGGAGCGAAAATAAAAGACTGGGATTTTCATCCAGGCGAACGCCAATGCCATACATGACGGCAGCGACATGTTTACACATGTGTGCGCCATCGGGGCAACTGCAACTCATCCGAATTTCCTGAGGGGTAGGAAAGAGACCAGAACCTTTGGCGGTAAAGAGTTCACTAAGCGCTTTAGGGAAGCGGCCTTCAATCAGTTCGGCCAGCGAATCAATCTGGCCGGCACAGGAATCGACGAGAGCAGTCCAGGTATCTTTAGGGAGCGCTTTGATATGCACGGTTACCTCGTAGGGGTGCCGTTCACCGCCCTGCACCAGCGCTTCGATCTGACCCGCCTTGAGCCCGAGATGGACCACGGCTCGGTGGCGGACATAACTCCGACCGCGTGAAATTCGGTAGGCGTAATCGGCATAGCTTTCAAGGTTCTTATTCCAGGCTTTGGCCCACCACGTCCGGGCCAAAGAATTGGTTTGTAGACTGACGGGAGCAAGATCAGGTCGAGATTTTTTCAGCTTGGCGACGGTCTTTAGCGCTTTTTCTTCACGTTCTGCGACTGGTACATACTTCGGATATCCATCGTAAAACATGTACTTATCCTCCTCGCTAATATCTAAACGGATAGACGGAACAAGTCTAATAAGCGCTCGTTGTCCATTTCCGTAATCCAGCTTTCTTGCATGGTGGGTACAATCTCTTGCGACAACCGCATCTTTTCTTCAATCAGGGCGTCAATCTTTTCTTCAATTGTACCTTGACTAATCAATTTATGCACCAAGACGTTTTTCTTTTGACCAATGCGAAAAGCACGGTCGGTGGCTTGATTTTCGACGGCAGGATTCCACCAACGGTCGAAGTGGATGACATGGTTAGCGGCAGTAAGGTTTAAACCGACGCCACCCGCTTTCAACGACAACACCAAAAAGGGGACATAGTCGTGGCCTTGGAACTTGGCGACGAGCGCCTTTCGGTCTTTGACCGCGGTTTGGCCGGTCAACACCAGGCCAGGATGGTGGAAAATCGTTTCGAGATACGACGCCAAGGCGGCGGTAATCTCTCGAAACTGGGTAAAAACCAGCACCCGTTCCCGTTTCTTAAAGATGGTTTCGGCAAGTTCACCCAGTCTTTGGAACTTTCCGCTCTCTTCGGGATCGTAGACTTTTTGCCCGAGGTACTGGTCGGGATGGTTGCAGATTTGTTTGAACTTTAACAACGAGGAGAGGATTAAGCCCTGGCGCTGAATCCCGGTGGCTTTGGACGTCGACAGGGTTTCGACTAAGTCCTCGACCGCGCGCTGATAGAGCGCGGCTTGGCGTTTGCTTAACAAGGAAAAGGTCTTCATCTCGATTTTTTCCGGCAAATCGGAAATCACTGCCGGATCGGTTTTGAGACGACGGAGAATAAAAGGGCTGACGACGCTGCGAAGTCTTCCATAGCCCTCAGGATGCGAACTCAACTGTTTACTGAATTTGGTAAACTCTTTGGCGGTCCCCAGGAGACCTTGATTCAAAAAATCAAAGAGGGACCAGAGGTCGCCGAGACGATTTTCAATCGGCGTACCGGTCAAAGCAATGCGATATTGCGCTTTGATGCGTTTGACTGTTTTGGTTTGTTTGGCCTGAGGATTCTTAATGGCTTGAGCCTCATCCAAGATGAGCAGATCCCAAGAGACTTCTTCTAACCACGGATTTTTGGCCACCATACTATACGTGGTGATAAAGAGGTCGTATTCCGATACAAGGTCTGGTCCGACAACGCGGTCACCTTCTCGGGGTTTGACCGAGGGATGAAGGACCCGAGGTCGCAGCGAGGGTGCAAATTTGTCGATTTCATCCAACCAGTTGCCGATCAGTGACGCGGGAATGACTAGTAGCGCTTTAGCCGATTCTTTGTCGCGAAGATGGTTCAAAAGCGCAATGACTTGCACCGTCTTGCCCAGGCCCATGTCATCGGCCAGGCAGGCGCCAAGGGCCAAGGTCTTCATGTAATGGAGCCAGGCCACGCCTCGGGACTGATAGGGGCGGAGGTCGGCGTGAAAATCAGGTCCACCTAACACCGGCTCTAAGGTCTCGGGATGGGTGAGCTTGGAAAACACGGATTGGATCCAACGGCCGTTGGTAATCTCTACGGCTTCGGACCCGTCCTGCAATCGCAACTGAGTCTCGGCCTCCATTTGGAAGCGCAGCGCATCGATCAAGGTCATGTCCGAGCGTTGAGCCATGGCTTGAGCCGTTTTGTAGGCGGCTAAGAGGGCTTCTAGTTGATCGTGATTGACTTCGACCCACTTTCCCTTAATGAGAGACAGGCCTTCCGTCTCGTTGAGTAGTTGGGTGATTTCTTCCTCGCTAAGCGGTTCATCGCCAATCGCCAATCCGGACTGAAAATCGATGAGCGCGCGGCCGCTTAAATGCCCCGGGGGTTTTTCTCCCACTTTGACCTGAAGTTTTAGGGAGTGTGCGCGCGATTTCCACCACTTGGGAATTCGGCATAAGATGCCTGCCCCTTCGTAGACGGGAACTTCGGAGAGAAAGGTATACGCTTCTCGTGCGGAAAGACCAATGGGATGGAAAATCTCGCCTGAGTCCACGAAATCGGCAATCAACCGACTTTTTTGAGCGGCTTGATTCACCGTGGAAAGCAGGTCTAATAGCTTTTCTTGGTTCTCTTGGTATTCTACCAACGCGTTCTTGAGAGGCAGATGTCGAGTCTGTTCGAAACGGGTTTCCGAAGAATAGGTGGCTAGAAACGCAAAAGGATAGGCACCGTTTTTGTTCTCTACGAGATGAAAAAAGACTCGGCCGACCAAAGACAGTTCCGTCGACCATAAGTTCAAAAAGGCGCTGACGCTGCCGGTGTACTGAGCCAGCTCCGAGGAAAACTGGAGCGTAAGATCGTGCCACAGCTCTTGGAACCAGGCATAGTTAAGATGTTCTCGCCCATTTAAGTATGGGGCATTACTGATCCACTGTTCGACATCTTCGGGATCCAGCACGACTTCGGTCTCGGTGCGAGTCTGTTCGAGATCGGGGGTCCGAATGAGCGCGTAAATGAAGCGACTGGCTACGGAATGCAAAAACCGCAACGAGGTCGACCAATTCGGATCGGGTTGGGAAAACCCGAGTTCCCATAAGCCGCGATTAGGATTGGCCAGAAAGGACGCATACATTGCAGCTTGGCGTTTTTGAGCGGGTTCATCTAATGGAGTCGAGTCTGGCTCCCAATCGACCCAAAATCCTTCGGGATCGATGGTCGCGACTAACTTCAAAAACGATTCGGCCTTTATCGGTTCCTCCAATTCGATCAATCGGCTGAGTCCTCCTCATCGTCGCTAAATTCTCTCCCCTCATTGTAACGCAAGGTGGAAAACGATGGCATTGCTCACGTCGGGTTCTTGGCATGCCTCAAGCGGACAGTGGATTTGGCCTGATTGCGAATTTTTCAGGAGAGTTGAGAGGCAGGAGCTTCATTCGCCCTAAAGCCCCTGGGCGCGAACTCACCCAAAGGTGTCGGGCTGGAGTTATACTGCGCGCGGGTCATCGTTTTCGTTTTTGGGAGAACGCCATCGTGTTGGAAAGCCATTATGCAGCAAGGGGTTGAGACGCCCACAGCCTTGGCATCAAACCGTCAAATTTGACCCGCGCGCAGTATAAGAGTCGTCGGCTGGTTGGATCGGAAAGATACAGGGAAAGCCATTACGATGGAGATTCTTGAGGGGGTGTCGCGAACAGTCCTCGCTCCATGGGACCGACTGCGTGATGGTCGGAACGCGATTCGGGCTGCCAACAGCGATACGTTATCCCGGTCGAGGGCAGCCTCGACTTCACAGTGTTGGCGGTCGGGACGAGACGATCGTCATCATCTTATGGGGGGTCTTCGATCACGGTTGAGCCTCAATTGAAGACCATTCATTGGGTAGAAACTGGTGGCTACCCTGTCTAAAGATCGGGTACGGGAAGGGTTGGCTGTTATTCGAAAGCCGCCATCGGATTTGAAAGACCCAAGAGCCACGGGCGATCCGAAAGACTCCGAACTGCCAGCCTCGGCAAAAATCAATAGGACGTACCGAACTGGGCGGCCGACTGAACAAAGCGGGTGCCCTCGGTAGAAGCGGCGAGCGGTCGTCCCTTTCTACCGAGGGCCCTCTGGTTGCTGTGGCAGGCGTCAGTTGAAGTGCATTTGACACCAACCCGAGCAAGCGTTCAGGAAAGTTATCTCCCCTTGGTTCGTTGCAAGACGGCGACACCGTAAGGATCCAGCCTGAGGTTGCCCGATACGGTCTGGGCTGACAACAGGTCTTCACACGTTGTGGATCCGATATCTACGGTGCGAATTTGCTCGGAAAAGTTCATGACAAAGACCCATTCGACTCCCTCTTTATGCCGAACCTCGACACTGACACCAGGCGGGGGTGCTTTGGCTAAGGCCGTTGGCAGTCCAAGGTGGTGGCTCAGCATGCGATAGAAATCATTTAAAAATGACGGTTCGGTACGCGCCGCCACGTAATAGACATGGCCACGGCCGACGTCATTGACCGTGAGCGCGGGTTCGCCGGCGTAAAAGTCGGATGCAAAGTGGGCGAGTACAGTAGCCGTTTCGGGGTGGATGCGCTCACAAAAGAGATGACAGGCATAGGAACCGGAGAGACCTAAGGGGTTTTCGGACTCCAACACCAGGTGATTGACGTCGTCATCATTCAAGGCGTCAATTTCTTCGGACCACACTCCCGCCAGAGCGCGAAGCGGTCCGGGGGCTCCACCGAGAAAGCATAAATCGCTATCGTCCACAATTCCGCTCCAGTAGGTCAGCACTAAGGTCCCGCCAGCTTTGACAAATTCCTCGAGGCGCGCCGACACACCGTCTCGCACCATGTATAACATCGGGGCTACGATCAGTCGATAACGGGAGAAGTCTTGGTCCATGTCGATGACATCAGCGGCAATGCCTTGGTCCCAAAACGGACGGTAATGGGCTTCGACCGTAGGCTGGTAGTCGCGATGTTCGACGCGGGGACCAAAGGCTCCTTCCAAGGCCCATCGGTTTTCCCAGTCATAGAGCACGGCGACTTTGGCGTCGATTTGACTTCCCACCGCCTGGTTAATGCTTTTAAGAGCCGCGGCGACCTGTTGGACGTCGCGAAACACGCGTGTATTTTCATGGCCTGCATGGTCGACGACCGCTCCGTGAAACTTTTCCGAGCCACCGCGACTTTTTCGCCACTGGAAATATTGTACCGAGTCTGCACCGTGAGCCACCGCTTGCAGCGAGGATAAAAGATGCATGCCGGGACGCTTCAGTTTAGAAACGGCTTGCCAATTGGTCACACTGGGGGTGCTCTCCATGAGCAAAAACGGGTGCCCACATTTTAATGATCGGTTGAGATCGTGAGTAAAGGCTACCTGAGCGGCGAGGTCCACGTCGGATCCGCTGGCATGCCAGCGGGGGTAGCTGTCCCAGGAAATGACATCGAGATCCTTGGCAAACTTCCAATAGTTCAGACCGGGATAAGTTCCCATAAAATTGGTGGTTACTGGAATATCAGGAGCCAAAGCGCGAAGGGGCTCGATTTCGCTGCGCATGAAATCCAACGTTTGATCAGTCACAAATCGCTTCCAATCAAGACTGAGACCGTGCAATGAGCCTGTGCCCCGAGGCGACGGAGACTCGATTTGATCCCAACTGGCGTAGGTATGTCCCCAAAACCGGGTCCACCAGGCATGGTTTAATCGGTCTAGGCTACCATAACGCTGTTGAAGCCATTGTCGGAACGCCGACTGGCACAAATCACAATGACATTCGCCCCCATATTCATTGGAGAGGTGCCAGAGCTTGAGGGCGGGATGGCGTCCATAGCGTTCGGCTAAGGCGCGGTTCATTCGTTGACTTAATCTTCGGTATTGCGGCGAGGTATAGCAGTGATTGTGGCGCTCGCCAAATAGATTGCGCTGGCGATCTGCGCCCACTCGGAGCACTTCAGGGTAGCGCTCGGCCAACCACACCGGTCGGGCTCCAGTCGGAGTGGCCAACACGACATCGATTTGATGGTCGGCCATGCGGTCCATCAATTGATCCAACCAATCGAATTCGAATCGACCTTCTTCCGGTTCCAGACTCGACCAGGCAAAAATGGCCACAGAGACCTCGTTGATTCCGGCTAATTGCATCAAGCGCAGATCTTCCTGCCATACTTCCGGAGTCTCCCACCACTGCTCGGGATTATAGTCGCCGCCGTGCCAAAAGCGAGGCAGGCTAAAAGAGACAGGCCTTTCACTCACCGTGAGTTCCTTCTTTCCTAAAAGGTATTCCCGAAACGGTATCCTCACCGCCCTGGGAAGGAAGGCGATCTATCTAGCGCGTAATTTGCGCGAAGAATCGCCCCGTCGCCGACTATCATAGGCTAAATGCGGTCGATGGGCTAGCTCGAACGTTTAGAGAGGGGGCTGCGGCTCCTACCCATAGTGGCAGCGTCCCTTTATCTAGTGATCCCCCAGAGGGCGTCTTGAATTGAGGCAAAAAGTATAAGGAAAGAAGTAGCCCGAGATGCTTTTGTGCTCGAGCAAGGGCCGATGATTTGGCAAGCTGAAGGTAATTGATGAGCACGACAGAAATCGCGTTGAACGCTAGTTCATAATTTAATTTCAATTCACTGTTATCGGATTAGTCAAAATAAAAAGCCAAAAACATAGAAAAATATGGTAAGATGAGCTTGGCTGATGAAACCCGAGAAAAAATCCTCCGGCTTTTCCAACCGAATTCGCGAAACCTACCGGAACCCGGTAAGTTCCCTTGAACTCGCAGCGACGGGTGTCACCTCGTCGTCAGGGTTGTGCGGACAATCTTTGGCTGCGGATGTTATTCCCAAAGATATTGCTTATCTAAGGAGCGATTGATTTGTCCAACATTAAAAATCCTAGGCTTGCTTTCGCAGGGGCCATCATGGCGGCGGGAAGTCTATTAGCCATTGCCGTTCTGCCGGTTTCACAAACATTTGCCGCTAGTCCTCCGCATTTAAGCGCATGGTCCTGCTCAACAGGTGTCCGTGGGTGCAAACGCCACCGTGACCGGGGACGTCACGGCAGCGACTGGCATTCCTTATTTCCAATTTCGCATGGGTAACAAGATCCTGCAACGCTACTCGAGCGATAATCACTATGTCTTGCATAGCTTAGCCGCCGGGAAAGATATGGTCACGGTTCGATCCTTGGGTCTCGGCCAAATGCTTCGCGGAAAGTGGGCCGATTTTCGATCATCGGAAGTTCACATCACGGTGGGTAGTCCCAGTTTGAGCGCAAATGGTCCGATCGACGGCATTGCGAAAACAGGCGACACCACAATTAACGCCCGGGTGATCGATTCTTTTGCGACCCCGTACTTTCAATTTACGGTCAATGGCAAAACCACTCAAACGTATTCCACCAACGATTCGCTCGCATTGACGCAACTGGCTCCAGGGACCTATCGGATTTTGGTGGAATCTCTAGGCACCGCCCAATATCATAGTGGAGCGTTCTGGGCCGCTCGTAAAGATACCATCCGTTTCACGGTACCGACGCCACCGGCATCGGTCACGCCGACATTAAGCGTGGCCAACGCCGAGGTTGGCACGGGTCGCGCAGATACGGTAACGGCGACTGGGATACCGAATAACGCGGCCGTGACTTGGTCTATCGTGAGCCAAAATGGGTCTACGGGACTCATCTCAGGGACAGGCGACACGGGTTCCTTCCTAGCGACAGCAGAGGGGACTTATACCGTACAGGCCTTAGTGGATGGTGCGACGGCAACCGCTAAAGTGGTGGTCTACGGGCAGACTGCGGGCGTCTCCTTCAC
>DAHXNH010000005.1 GCA_027365485.1 Clostridiales bacterium | reverse complement strand
AGCCATTCCCGCCTTTGCTCAAAACGCCAACCAGAACCGGACGCCCGACGGGCGTCGGGACCTCGATGCCGACCATGGCGTCAAGCACTATCACGGCAAAAATAAGGACGGGAAACCGTGGCAAAGGTCGTGCACGGGTTTTGGTACAAAATTCATCTCCTGGTCGACTCCACGTATGAACTGCCTCTCGCGTTCACCGTGACCAAAGCGTCGATGGCCGACATCATAGAAGCGCCGGTCTTGCTCGCGCCACCCCTTGGCTCTGAAAGCCGCCCGGGTCTTGGCGGGCGACCAGGGATACGACAGTCGGCCTCGGGTCACCGAACTTTGGGACGTCTATCGGATGAAACCCGTCATCGATATCCGGAATATGTGGAAGGATGGGGAGATCAGCCATGTTTTACCGGGCTATGACAACGTCACGTAGGACTACAAGGGGTCGTCGAATGTTGCGACCCGGCTACGGGGATCAACAGGCAGCGGCAACGAACCGGTTACAACAAGGCTTGGAGTTCTTGCAGCGTCAAGTGGCTTTGCCGCAATATCGAATGCAGAGTCCCAGGAGCGAGCTCATGGTGCGTAGGTACAATGGCCGTGCGCCCATCGGGATGGCGGAGCTTTTGGTGACTGCCCCGTTGGCTCACCGCCACGAACCCCGCGTGTCCCAAAGCGGTGGCGACTTGCTGTCCCGACAGGATCGGCGTGCGTGGACTCATGGTTGCGGCAGCTCGACCGTCACCGGCGCCAAAATCGGTGTCACGGGCAACTCCGTCAGGTCCACGTCCTCAAAGTACAATTCCAAGGCTTCCCGCAGGTTATCGAGGGCCTGGTCCAACGATTCCCCCTGGCTCGCCACTTCCACTTCTAAACAGCGAGCGACGTACCACTGCCCCTCGCGCGTGATGGCTGCCGTAAATCGTACTGGATGGGTCATGCCTTGCGCTCCCTCCTCTTTCTATACAGTATACCGCGATGCCAAGATTCCTGAAGTACAGGGGCTGGGGCTTCTTTTGAACGATCTGAGTCTTTTGGCCACCACCGCGCGGCCATTTGCTTAACGATGCGAATAATGTACTATCCGGCCCGTATGGGCCTTAAGGCCACCCCAATCTAGTCGGTTGATCCAACCACGTTTTGCACAATACAGCGGATTATTCCGAAGGCCCAATCAACCAGATTTTGCACAAAACAGGTTGAATCTCTGGTGTTGAGGCAGGAGGCCATTCAACCCTAGATTGCAAATAGCCTCCAAGGCAGCTCTGAAGCATGATGTGGTATAGACCATAAGGGAATCGGCAAAAACTGACTTGAATTAGTTGTTGAAGCCTCCGAGGGGGAGTACATGGCGCCCCTATGAAGACCCCTGCCATGGTTGGAACAGGATCCATCGGCGGTCCGGGCACACTGACGAAGAAGGGGTCAGCCCCTTCTATTTTGGAGAACGAATGCCGTTGATATCCCCTGGTGAAGATTGGGCTTTTACCAAATCAGCCGCAATCGACGCTGCGGGGTTTGCTCCCTCAGCAGGGCTAAGCGCTCACGATCCAGCCAGCGACCGGCGATCGTCTCCCTAATCCATTTCAGGGTGCCGTGGACGGTCAGCTTCAGCACGTGGGCCATAAATCCTGATGGCGCAATGCCAAAACGTTGAGAACATGAGCCATGCGCATCAGCGCATGGAATCCTTGCATGCCATTCCAGTCGCGAGAAT
>DAHXNH010000428.1 GCA_027365485.1 Clostridiales bacterium | reverse complement strand
GTTTCGTCTCCTGAAAATCTTGAGGGTGTACTGGGTGGCGGTGGAAGAATCGCGGGCGTTGCCCAACGATACCTCAATTCGTGATGGATTGTTGGATTGATGCCGCTATACAAAAATGCTGGATGAGCCCGCCGTCTATCTCGAGAAACAGGCGCATCCAGAAAACCACTGCGCACCGTTTTTTTTGATGCAATATCATGCTTCATCCTCACAGACCCTTAAAGATGTTTCAGAAATTCCGCCATTGGCCTGTTCCCATTTAAGCACCCATTCGCCCGGTGCCAAAATTCGTGCAGGACGGCCACGCGGCGGCCATTCCATACAGCTTTTGAAAAACATCGCATTGATCCAGCAGAAGGAGGGCTGACATATGATTGGGTGGCGGCGTCCCACCCGTAGGACGCCCAATTCAACGTGAACGGTGCCAGCAATTGCTGTAAGGCTTCCGCCGCATCCTTGCCGACAGCCAAGATAACGCCGTGGGGGTCCAATACCCTATCCACAGTTTGGGAAAATAAGATGTTGTGGTAGGCGGGCAGCCAACTGGGGCGTTGGGCGGCGGGAATGGTTCCGGACCGCCGGGAGTGAAACGGAAACCATTCTAATTCGAGTACTCCGACGTTTTGAGCGGTCATCCAAAAATTCTGGGCATTTTTTACACCAAATGGCCACGGTATCTTTCCATATAAAAAATCGAGTAGGGAGCCTTGAGTACGAGGATCGAGGTAGGCTACAACCTGCCACAAATAGCGGTAGTAATTACTCGTCATCGCACTCACGAGAACCGGCGGAAAGTTCTTAATTCCCACATGATACTGGGCATACTGCTTGTAAGTATGCGTCGGCCTTCCGAACTGCATGCCGACCGCCGTGGCTTTTTCCTCCAAGACTCCGGAGCCAAACATCGGATTGAGTCCCCACACCGCCAGTTTCATGCAGGAATGTTGTGGAACAGCGTTATCATGGCCAATAGCAACGAACGGCACGGGGGGAATAGGGATGTCATTGGTATCCCAGATATAGGGTTCAGCTTGGTTCAATTTCATCGCGGTATTGACCTTGTTTGCTGCGCCGCGAAAATCCCCGGCGAATGCTCCCGTGGTCCCGACCGCGAGCGAATGCCCTGCGACCTGCTCCAATGCCTTGATAAATTGGCTATTTAAATACTGGTCTAATTCTGCACCATTCATGGCTTGTCTCCTTTCGTTAGGCGGGAGACCTGTTCCCATTTTCTTCTCATTCTCGGACTCCAGCGCCAGAGAGCATATTCGCTTTTTTGCTCGGCAATTCCTCCCGTTCAGCAGGGTGTTTCTCAGTTTCTTACAATTTTGCGACCTGTACAATTCATTGCGGTATCGAATTAAAGGTTTAGAGGAGGCTTGTCTCCATGTTGCTCGATCTGCTTCGTCTGTTTTTCGGCGCAAGGATGCTCGGGACACTACGGAACGGCTCTTTTGTTCCCGATTAGGCCACCCACTCAAACCGCAGATGGTTCCCCTGACACCAAACCAATGGTGTATTTCATGGTTTTGGTGCAAGGCCGTCACGGTCGCTAACGCGACGGACACGTCGCGAGACCAGCTCGTCCCCTGGTGTTTTTGCCGAGCCGCGACACATAAATCGTATATATTCGGTATTGCAGCTCATAACCTGGTCATCCCTGCAGGGGGAGAACCTGCGACGTTAAATTGCCCATTCAGCGTCAAGCCCAGGGGACATCTCGGGTGGGTGACCCTCGGGAGGAAAGCTCCACGGGACAGGTCCTGGCCGCCGCAAGGTGGGGTCCACCAGGAGGGCTAGCCATCGACCGGGCCGTAGCATCCAGCGAATCCTGCCGCCTCGTTAATGTACCCGCAAGCAGTGGATTTGCGGACCAATCAGGACGCCGAGCCTGGAGCCGAAGGGCGAAGGCAGTGTCTCTGGGTCAAGAATGGGTGCAAGCAGCCCAGAGCTCCTGCGGGGTAAGGGGAGCAGCACGGTCGAAACAGGATGACGAGCAAAGCGAGGAACGACTTCGCCCCCGCCGGGAACACCCGTGAACGGCAAGGCCACTCGTATAAGCGTGAACCGTGAAGTCGAGGGGTGGGACGAAGCCGGGCAGATCGGGTTGTCGGACTGAGGACGCGAAGGGCCACAGAAGCTTTGCCGAGGAAAGGACCCGGGGACGTCCCCAGCACAGCCAGAGGTCACGAAGAGGGCTCTGAACCTCGTGGCCGTGTCACCCTGTCCGACTGGGCCGTATGCCGGAGCAAACTCGGGGTCATCCAGGAGGATGGGCGGGTTGCCTTGACCTGGCACGGACCGACGAGGCAGACTCCGGGAGGAGTGGACGTTTGAAGCCGTGCGGTGGGAAAATGTCTTTCGAGGATTGCAACCACGGGTCAACCGGAGTGCGCTACATCGAGGGGTATGCTAGACTCAGCGGATGCGAGGAGAAAAACCAATGACTGATTGGTCGATTTCCTCGCCGTAAAAGGATCACGCCGATGCCTGAATGATTAGGGCGGGAATGGGGAACGCATGGAGAATGTCGACAAGAAGCAGTAAGGCGTCGTGACTCGGCATCGTGGGAGCCAGCCAACGAAAGGTGCTGGGACCATCCGGAGTGGGCCAGGTTAAAGTCCAGGTGGTTTCGTCATCGTCTGGCGTGAGCGTGATGGAGTCAGGAAACGACCCGGCGAGGGACCAGCGGAGTAGGAGCGTTTCGCGCTGATACGCTGCCAAGGCTCCGGCAAAGGTCGGTGCCCAGGCTCCTGGCGGATAGATCGTAATGCTCGTCCCAGGGAAGAATGCTGGCAAGGCGGTTTCCAGGGTTTCAGCCCGGGGCGACCAATCGAGATCTTCGTCGCCGCGAGTTGCGTCCCCTTCTAACCATGGAATCGTGCTGAGTTCCGAGCCAATGAGCAGTCCAATGAGCCAATGCAACTGCATCGAAGTCGATGCGCTCGGCGGACGGGAGTCAGGCTGTGGAAATCCGGGCCCGGCGGCATCGTCTATGAGGGTCTGGAGGGCTTGATCTAACCAGTGCCGTCTCCCGGACCACGTCATCGGCAAATCCGGCGTCGTATACCACTGGGGGAAAAACATGAGCGTGGCATCGGGAGGAATGCGACCGGACTGAACGAAATGGTCGCAAAGACTCTCCAACCAAGCCGGAGGCAGGGTCGATCCAGGGTCGGCTGAGCCAGATGACTGCCATCGCCAAATCGGCACAAGAAAGAGCGTGGCTTCCAGTTCGATGTCTTCGGATGAGGGCGGATTGTGAAAGACGAGATCATTGCGGGTGGATGCGCAGGTTTCAGCCCAAAACTCGAGGAGAGTGGCGGATCGATGGGCACCTTGGGCTTGGAGACGGTCCAAGGCTTCAAGAATGGGTTGATCGTTGCCGTGTTGTAACACCTGATGCACTAACGTGACTAGATCCTCTTCGGCATTCGTATAGTCGGGCGTATTCGGAACGGCGAGAGTTTGGCGGACTAAGCGACGGCTCCATAGGGTATCGGTGGATGGCATGGGACATCGTTCCTTTCACATTCGGATTCTGTTGTGATTGATCATAGCAGATTGGGGGTTCGTGGTGAGGGACGAATTCGTCTTCAGAAATGCGTTCCGCTGCATCGGGGGATAGACTCGAATGGGGTTCTGGATTGCTGGCGCAGGGTAAGCCGGGGATGCATTGAGGGCCGGGTGGCTTGACGGGCGCACTCAGTGGTGCATCCATCACTCAGGCAGGAGGACGACGATGCGAGATCCCCATGAACGCGTGGCCGTATTTGTCGATGGCGCGAATATGTTTTATGCTCAACGACTGTTGGGATGGCATTTGGACTTTGCGCGGGTGTTGGCGTACTGCACTCGGGAACGCGAATGGTCCAATGCGTTTTATTATACGGGGGTGCCGGTGCCGTCCAATACCAGTCAGCGAGATTTTCTGACGGCGCTCCGGCATCTGGGCTGTACCATTCGAGAAAAATCGATGAAAGACACCCAGGATTCTGAGTCGCAGACGGTGATTCGCCAGGCGAGTCTAGAAATCGAAATCGTGGTGGATTTATTCAACACGGCGGCTCGGTATGATGTGGCGGTGCTCCTAAGCGGCGATGGTGACTTTGAACGGGCTGTCGAAATGTTGCGATCGAAAGGCAAAGAAATTATCGGAATGGGCACGCGAGGGATGATTTCTGCGGAGTTGGAAAATGCTTGCGATCGGTATGTGAAACTCGAAGACATTCGGAGCGAGGTTGAAAAAATTCGCTAAACTCGCAGGTGGCCCTGCAAGTGCTGGACTCCTCAGGGACGGATCCAAACCATTCGCGTGGACTTTCTCGCAAATGTTTGGCCTGCTGTTCGGCAAGGCCGCCATCATTGCCTCGACCGAGGGCAAGGGGCTTCGTTGCCACGGATCGTGACGAAAAGATGGGGTAGAACATCATCGGACTCGAGCGAAGCATCGCTCAAGAAGATTGGTAGCACTGCACACCCGTGAATCTCAGCCATGGTAGCCCTCCACAGGAAAAACCGTCCCTAGTATATGATTAGGTAAGCGGTTTTTCTGGTATTTGTTTTTACTAGAGCCGCCCTGGATGGGCGACGGTGTCGGAGCATCGGGGTAACTGTTCCGGTACTTCGTGATCAAAATTGTCGCGTTTGCGGCAGACCCACCAGGACTCCCAGGGCTCGCGGTAAAGCTCGTCGCTGGATAGATCGCCTAGCTTTAGCTATGGGGAGGATGTCCGCGATCGACGGTGGTTCAGTTTGAAAAAACGGCTAATTTGCCGGTTGTCAGTCCGAACCACTCCCGGCGACCAGTTCGGCTCAGGTTGGAATGAAGGCCCGTAATCGATGAATTGTTACCCCACGCCGGTTGGAACTTTTGACGATGGGGCGATCAATCGAACGCTGCTGCTTGCATGGCGCAAACAAAACCCTACTGCGTTAACGGGCAGTTATGTGCACTAATCATTTCGGTTCCCGGTGTGGCTTTGATGAGCCAAACACACCCACCTATTGAGGTTGCATGAATAGCCTTGGAGGATTTAGTCCCCTGTTCGTGGAAGCCATGCTAATACGCTATCGCTATTCGGACATCTTGTCGGCTGCGGGTGGTGGTGACCTTGCAGGCCTGCTGCGGGCAGGAGGGGACTTCGGATTAAAGACTAGGTTAAAACGCCATACCCGACTCTGCTGGTTAAGCACTCGTTGCCGTACCCTTATTAACGATCGTCAACGCGTCGAGTGGTACGATATGATGGTCGAAAATAATGATCTTCCCCAGTCGCGGACTCCCACTGCACCTCGATGGCCGACGGCTCAAGCACAGACCAGCGTGTGGTGCTTGCGCTGCGTTCTGCACCCCCACGTATCGGATTCTGGAAGTTGATTCGATGATCCGAGCCATTCCCAGAGACAACGACCTGGACGTGGTAAGCTGAACGCCCTGTTTGGTTCCGCAGCGTGATCGTAAACGCCCCTAGTTCGTTCTTGCTGCGAGTCATAGCCGCTCGCCAAGCCCACGGCACAAGGGACTGTGGAGACATCGATGGCCCCGCCGCCCAAGCCACCCCTGCTCCGGCTAGGACGACTAAGATAATCCCCAGCGTTCGAGATGATCCGACCGGCCAAGCTCCCGAAAATCCTCGGATGATAAACCAGATACTGAAGAGGATCGCTACTGATCCTAAACAGACCCCGACCGCCGTTTTAAGAGGCATGCATCCTCACTCCTCAATACAGTCGCTCTGTACGCAGAGCGTAATAGGTTGCCATCAACACGGAATACGGCGTCGTGCCCCCCTCCTCCTCACCGAGCTTGAATCGTGATGCCGAAGGGCTGGATTTATTCACGTCTATTGTTGTCAGTGATTTCATTGTTGTCAGTGAATTCCCTTCATAATAATAGTGTTCTGCGTGCATTCTGTAATCTCCTGCTTTGCTGGTAAACATTTCTTCGAGAGGATGCAGTGGTACCATTGGTCTAGAAGTATAGCGTGAAGAGGAATGAATGCCGGGACTCCAATATCCTCTCATGCAAAGGAGGAAACGCCCCACCCTCCCTAAAAACATAGACCATGTGAGGCGTTAACGGGGGCGTATGTCCCACAGGGAATTGCTGAGGTAATGCCGAATCACACCTCAGGACGCTTAACCGGTGCAGAACGTCTCATCACAGCATGAGCGCAGAAGGTACGAGTTGTTGCACATCGCTTAATCGGAGGAACCGCTGTGGTCATTGTAAAAATGGTGGCGTTGGTCTTGTCCCTCGGCATAGACACCCTGATGATGTCGATTTCCCTGGGATTCTTAGAGA
>DAHXNH010000422.1 GCA_027365485.1 Clostridiales bacterium | reverse complement strand
GGAGGTGCCGAGTGAAATTTCGGGTAGGAGTCCCCTTGGATCAGCCGTTGGCGCTCCCCGCGTTAGTGGACGACTGGATTGGCCCAGACCATTTAGCGCGCGTCGTCGATCAGGTCGTGGACGCGTGGGATTTGTCCGACGTGGAGGCTGCATTTCATGATCAGGGCCCGGGAGCCCCGGCCTATCCGCCGAAACTCCTGCTGAAATTGTTCGCCTACGGCTATTTAACGCACCGGTTTAGTTCACGGCGGATCAGCCTCGCCTGTCGCGAAGATCTCGGCGTTATGTGGTTGGCTCGGTTGGAGCAGCCCAAACATAGTGTCATCTCCACCTTTCGCCAACAGCATGTCGACGAGTTACCGGAGTGGCTCGCCCAGGTGGTTCTCTTGGGTGTCGAGGCGGGCATGGTGGGATGGAAACTGGGAGCGGTGGATGGCACGAAGATTCATGCCGATGCCTCCAAGCATCAAGCGATGTCCCATGGCCGAATGACCACCGTCATCCCCCAATTGGAAGAAGAATTGAAGAAGTTAGTGGCGGCCCATGGGGCCGCCGATGAAGCTCTGCCCGCCGATCCAACGGTCACCGCAGGGCCGGCCGATCACGAAGGCCGGATACGGGAACGCTTGGCAGCGATTCGGCAAGCCCAAGCGGATCTAAAAACCCAATGGGCCAAGGATCACCCAATGGACGCGGAACCTCCCGATGGGGCTCAAATCAATTTTACGGATCCCGAGTCCCATATTATGGTGACCAAAAACCAGGGAGTGCAACAAGCGTATAACGGCCAAATCGTGGTGGATGCACAAGATGGCATTATTGTGGCGGCCGTGGTCTCGGCGCATCCGAATGATATGGAGGAATTAGGCCCGGCGATGGAAGCGGTCGAGGCCACGGCGGGGCACACCTTTGAGCAAACCGTCGTGGATGCGGGGTATTTTTCTGCCAGTAATGTACAAACCCTCGAAGATCTGGGTACGGATGGGTACCTCGCGGCGGGATCGGATGACTGGCGGACGCTCAAAGGGCAGAAGCTGTTTGGCAAGGGGCAGTTCCGCTATGGTCCCGAGGCGGACACCTTTCGGTGCCCCGGAGATTAGATGATCCCTCACACTGCGGATGGTCACGAAGCGGTCGGAGGAGGCGAGACTCGGGCGATTGTGATCTATCGGAGTGATCGCACCACGTGTGGCGCGTGTTCCCTGAAAGCCCAATGTCTCACGGCAAAGCAATCGACAAAAAAGTTGACTCGCGGAGCGGATGATGCCATCCGGGATACGATGAAAGCCAAGGTACGATCGCCGGAAGGCCATTGTGGAACCCGCCATCGGGATTGTCAAAGAGACGATGGGATTTCGACAGTGGAGTTTACGCGGTTTGCGCAAAGTGCGAGGCGAGTTTGCCTTAGTGGTCATGGCTTACGACATCCGACAGATTTGGGGAAAAGTGCGCGCCCGAGGCGTGAAGCGGATCAAGGCCCTATCGGCGTAAAACCGCTAAAGGGAGTAGTCTGCCCGCCCGCTGGTTTCTGAACGAAAAGAGGTTAGAAACCAGCGAATACGTCGCCGAACCAAACGGAACCCCCTGGGAAGTGGGCCGAGTCCCATCCCACAGTGAAGGGAATATTCTATTATCTTGCAATTTATGGACAAACTCCTAGGGAAGAACTTGGGAAGGATGGGGCGATTCGACACTTGATAGGCTGAGGAAGCCCGGTACCTGAACGGGGATATCCACCGTAGCCCGTTCTAGACCGTGGAAAAGATCTGGCGCTCGCATCCCTATGAGGTGTAAGGTCGCCGTGGCATAATTGAGAGTATATGGTGCCGGGACGGCCTCGCCCGTAAATTAGGTTGCATGCGATACTATTCCTCCGACGACACGAAGGGCGGGGCGAGTCAGGCTGGATGAAGAGCGGGCAGGCGGTTTCCAGGTATTTCCAAATAGTCCCATCGCGGGGACTGGGGCGAGTCATGGGGGCTGAGACAGATTTTTGGGTTTGACCGATAGGAGACGTGGCAAAAGGGATGAAGACCACTGGGCATCGCATGGCATCGGAGGAACAAATTCTCCGCTGGCGTGTCTTGCATCGTCGCTTAAAAGGTAAGGATCCCACGCGGGCACGGTTTGTCAGGGCCTATCTCCAGGTCACTGTCATGGTGCTGGTGCTGACCGCGATGTTATGGATCCCGCGCCACCTCTTTGAACCGGTAAACATTGCGCTTTTGTATCTCTTGCCAGTGTTGGTCAGTGCCGTGCGCTGGGGCCTTCGACCCGCAATATACGCAGCGGTGTTAGGGGTCATGGCTTTCGACTACTTTTTTATTCCTCCCATTTTCAGCTATTCGGTCAGTGATCTCAGGTATCTCATCTCGTTTGGCGTCTTTTTGGCGGTCGCAATCTTAACCGCGGGCTTAGCCACCTCGCTCATGCACAAGACCCGTGAGGCGACTGAACGCGAGCGGATTACCGCATCGCTTTACGGATTAAGCCGGAAGATTGCGATGGTTCCCGATATTCACGATGTGGGCCAGGCGGTGGTGAATCATGTGGGCGAGACGTTTAGGGTTTCAGTGGTCATGATGGTCCCGGATGCTAAGGGCAAGTTGGTGATGACTGCTCAAACCAAGAGCCCAAGCTTAAGTCGCCCGCTGAATCCAAACGTGTTGCAATGGGTGTATCGCCATGGAGACGCGGTGGGCTACGGAGGCAAAGACCGGCCGGAAATTCTGTACCTTCCGCTTAAAACGGAAGCCACCGTCCACGGCGTGCTCTGTCTCGGAGAGTACGGCTTAGACCAACCCTTCTCTTTAGAACAGCGCAACATTCTCGAAGCTTTAAGCGGATTAGCTGCGGTGTCCGTAGCCCGTATTACGTACGAAAGCCAGGCTCGGATAGCCGAGCGTGCAGCGGAATCCGAACGTGTGCGCACGGCGATATTGGACTCCTTATCGCATGAACTACGAACGCCGGTAACGGCTATTATGGGCGCGGTGGGCGGATTGAGTGATCGTCAGGTTGCCCTGTCGGAAGAGGACCGCCAAGAACTCATTGAGACCATTCATCAGAGCGTGATGCGGATGAATCGCTTGATTACCAATCTATTGGGCATGGTGCGGCTGGAAAGTGGCCTGATGCATTTGAACCGCCGTCCGTGTGATCTAGCCGACATCCTGGGAGTGGTGGTGCATCAATTGCGCGACAGCCGGAGGCCGATCACGATTCAGCTGCCCGAAGAGCTTCCTGAACTCATGGTGGATGAGGTGTTGATTGAGCAAGCCCTGGTCAATGTATTGAGCAACGCGATCAAATATTCGCCTGATCATAGCCCGATAGAGATTACCGCCATCGAGTCACCCACGAAAGTGAGGATTGATGTGCGGGACTTTGGCGTCGGAATCCATCTCGAAGAGGCTGAAAATATTTTTCAGAAGTTTTACCGTTCGCTTCAAACCCAGTCGGTTTCCGGCATGGGCCTCGGTTTGGCCATTTGTCAAGGAATCGTGGAGGCCCACCAGGGAAGGGTGTGGGCTCGGCCCGCCTCACCGCAGGGAGCGATTGTGAGCATCGAATTGCCTTGGCAAGATTCTCCCAGGGATGAGGGCCAGCCATGAGGATTTTGATTATTGATGACGAGCCGCAAATTCGTCAGGTACTCCGCGTGATGTTGCAGGCCCAAGGATATCAGACGGTGGAGGCTGCCAACGGAGCGGATGGATTAGTCGCAACCTTTACCACCAACCCAGACTGCATCCTGCTCGATATCGGTCTTCCTGACCTCAGTGGAATCGAGGTGCTGCAATCCATCCGGCGTCAATCCGAGGTGGCGGTGATCATGCTTACGATTCATGACGACGAGCAGGAAAAGGTGCGAGCCTTAGATGGGGGGGCCGACGATTATGTCACCAAACCTTTTGGCGCTCGCGAACTGATGGCACGCGTGCGAGTCGCGCTCCGCCATCGCATCAGTGCGTCACCTCCGTCGATCGTCAAGGTGGGTGCTCTGACGATGGATTTCGAGCGGCACTTGGTCGAACGGGATGGCATGTCCTTGCACCTTACGCCCATCGAATACGATCTACTCCATGTATTGGCCTCCAATCTAGGTCGCGTGCTGACTCAAAGCCAATTGCTAAAGCAAGTGTGGGGCGAGACGACCAGTTTCGAGGATGTGCATTATCTCAGAATCTACATTGGACATTTGCGTAAAAAAATTGAAGAGGATCCCACCCAACCACAACTGATCTTGACCGAGCCCGGTGTCGGCTATCGCATGGTGGAGCCGGAGGAGTCTTCCACAGAGTGTTAATTTGGCCGGTTCCAGCACGTATTGGGTGGAGTGTGGGCATCTCGGTCGAAACGGTTCGTTAAGCGCCTTGGGTACTCATCGAGCCACCAAGAAGGTACTGTTGAGAGCGTTGTTGAGAGACGGTCGATGGCACCCGGGTGACCCGGTGCACAGCAAAGTCGTGGAGGCGAGGAGGAGACCATTGAGAAACGATGAGAACAGACCGGGGCGAGTCGGCAGGTTGAAGATCTTTCTCGGAGCCGCGCCGGGGGTGGGCAAAACCTACACCATGTTGCGCTACGCCAAGGGGCTCAAGGAGCAAGGGATTGACGTGGTGGTCGGATATCATGAGCGGCACCATCGCGAAAAGACTGCCGCTGAGTTGGACGGATTAGAGGTCATTGGCGCATTGCCCATTGTTTTTCAGGGGCGGACCTTTTCGGAAGTCAACGTGGCGGCGATTATTGAGCGTCGTCCTGAGGTCGTGGTGATTGACGAATTGGCACACGCCAACGTGCAAGGGTCTTTTCACGCTAAGCGCTATGAGGATGTCGAAGAGATTTTGGATGCCGGCATCGACGTGCTTACCGCCGTCAATGTGCAGCATCTAGCCAGCGCCTACCGAGAGGCGGAAGCGATTATGGGCATCGCGGTGCGGGAAGTCGTGCCCTTAAGTCTGTTGGAACGGGCGGAGATGCAAATGGTCGATGTGACTCCGCAGGCCCTGCGCCATCGATTAAAAGATGGTGAGATTTATCCCATGGCGCAAGTGGAGGCTGCCCTCAGTCACTTCTTTCGCTACGACAACTTATCCGCCCTGCGCCAATTGGCTTTGCGGGAAGTGGCTCAAGACGTCGACCAGCGCTTGCAACGATCCTATGACCGCGAGAAGATCCGGGGACCCGTAGGTGCGAGGGAAAATGTGCTGGTGTGCGTCGATTTTCTTGACCGTGCGGAAAAGTTGGTGGTTAAAGCGGCGCGGATGTCAGTGCGAATGAAGGCCGATCTGATCGTTCTGACGGTCAGCGACGCTCCAGGCACGGATTGGGAAGGCGCTCTTTCGTCTGCGGAAGAGGCCAAGCGGAAGGCGTTTCAGCAGTTGGCCGACCAATACCACGGGATTTTCGTGGTTGAAGAACGCAAGCAACGGCCCCTTGGCGCCGTCATCTTAGAGGCTGCGAATCGCTATAACGTAACCCAGGTGGTGATTGGTCAACCCAAGCCGGGGCGCCGTTGGAGGAGTCCCTTGAGTGAACATCCGACCGCCTATCTCTTGAGAAACTTGCGCTACGTGGACCTCCGGATTGTGGGATGGAGAGATTAGGAGGCAGAGGCATTGTCAAAACCAGAACTTGATGGATCCAATCTTTCCGGCAGGTTGACCATCTATGTGGGCTCAGCGCCGGGGGTGGGTAAGACTTATAAAATGTTGCAAGACGCCCACCTGGTCCGACAACAGGGAAAAGACGTGGTCATCGGCTGGCTTGAAACCCATGGCCGAAAAGAGACGAGAGACCAAGTGCAAGACTTGGAGGTGATCCCACCTAAAATTGTCTCCTATCAAGGGCGAGACTACCAAGAGATGGATATGCGGGCTCTGGTGGCCAGAAAACCGGCGATAGCTCTGGTCGATGAGCTCGCGCACTCCAACATCCCTCAAGAGGGGGCTAATCGCAAACGCTATCAAGACATTTTGGATCTTCTTCGTTGCGGTATTGACGTCGTGACGACCGTCAATATCCAACATCTGGAGAGCCTGTATGATAAGGTCGCGCATATTACCGGCATTCAGGTGCGGGAGCGCGTACCGGATTCCTTTGTTGATTTGGCTCGAGAGATTAAGCTCATCGATGTCAGTCCGGAAACGTTGCAAGAGCGGTTGATTCAAGGAAAGATTTACACACAGGATAAGATTGACCTGGCGTTAGCTAACTTCTTTCAATTAGGCCGTCTGGCTGCGCTCCGAGAACTAGCCCTGGTCGAGGTGGCGAATAACGTCGAGCAAGGGTCCGAGAATACCGAGGACGTCTCATCGCAAGATGTGGTCAAAGAAAAAATCTTGGTCTGCGTCAGCCATGGGCCGCATTCGGAGCAATTGATTCGTCGCGGATGGCGAATAGCCGACCGTCTGCACGCAGATCTGGTGGTGTTGGTCGTACTCGTCTCGTGGCCCGAGCGCCAGATATTGCCTGAAGAAGCGCATGAAATAGAGCGCATTCACACGTTCGGTGCTGAATTTAAGGCAGAAGTGATGGTCAAGGCGGCGGAAGGTCGTGCGATCGGCGCAGTGATTGTTGAGGTGGCCAATCAGTTGGGTGTCTCGCAAATTGTCATTGGTCAACCTGAGGTCCGGTCGCGGAGGAGGTTATGGAAACGGCCGAGCCCTGTCGATTATGTGCTGGAGCACGCCGAATTCGTAGACTTGCATGTGGTGGGCAACGGCGAAGGTCGGATGTGACCCAGTAGACCCCACGTTCGGACTGCGCACTGGGGTCTACTGCAACCCAGTTCGATGATTGGCCACGAATGGGTTGATGATACTCTGCACATTGGTTGGCGGTCGGCCCGAGTACAATCCGAACGCGGTGCGCCCGATAGTGCAGAATCTGAAAAGATATTGTAGACAGGAAGATCGGCGGCTCCGCAATATCTCGCTAAGATTCAGGCTCTCCATCCGGTAATAGGGAAAAGTTCATGGAGGTGGCGAAGTTCACCTGAAAACCCGTGAGCTAAGGGAAGAAGGAGGCGTTAACCCACGAGGAATTAGCTGGGTCGGAACGGAGAAGTGTGAAGGGGTAAGCACTCGTGCGTTTCTTGGGCAAGGCGGTGAGGCGGGGAGTTCTCGATTGTCTGTATGACTTCGAGGTGACTATATGGCGTCTAGAGATCGTTTTAGAGACAGTCTCGAGAGCCTCAGGGTCAAATCTTTTTCAACGGGCATGCCGGTGGTGGTTTAAGCCAAGGCTAAGATCAGAGGGAGCAATCGGCCGTTCGAGATTTTCCCCTGGCGGAAGACGTAAATTAAGCCCCAGTGATGAATTGTGAATGAAAATTTCCCCGGGGATCGGACCATCCGATCCGTCGTGAGATGGGTTGTATTAGGATTTTTACGGCAAATAGAGAGATGAGGCATAAATTGGCCTATGTGCCTGCCTCGGTGGAAGAAGCATAGGTGTTCTAAGACCCATCGAACACGTCACGAGACACGGTTACTCGTAAATTCCCGAGGTCAAAGTTATCGATACCGATGCATGAGTGTTTTGGCCAACTCGTTTTGTCATCAGTCTGACCAACTAGCTTGGCAATGGATGTCTCCCAGTCACCGTGGCCGAGCGCATCCCGGCCGAACCTGAGCCCAGGCCCTTGAATCATTCGGGATTGGCGTAGGCTCATGGTCCTGAGCCGTACGCCAATCCCGAATCCCCGCCATTGGGGCGGCTGAAGCAGCATTTTCGAACGACGGTCCGTTGCCCGTCCGATGGCATGAAAGTTAGCTGAAGTGATGACAAATTGCATTAGCGCCAACAGCATGAGATGGATGGGTCACCGCACGCGGGCGGAAACTGTTGACCTTTCGCCGATGACCACGGTAGCATCCGCTGATGCCGAGTGGGCTATTTGGGCAACCAGGCCGTTCGTGACAAATAGATCGAGCGTTTGGTGAGCCTGAAGGCTGCTTGTCTCCATCAGCAAGTGACCCCCAGGAGCCAGCCAGGTGGGCGCTGAGGCGACAATTCGGCGCTGGATATCGAGTCCATCTAAACCGCCGTCGAGGGCCATTCGAGCTTCGTAGACGCGAGCCTCCTGCGGCAGTCGGGCAATGGCTTCGGTGGGCACGTAGGGGGCATTGGTTACTAGGACATCGACTCGTCCCCTAAGC
This sequence comes from Clostridiales bacterium, assembly GCA_027365485.1. Taxonomy (GTDB): domain Bacteria; phylum Bacillota; class Sulfobacillia; order Sulfobacillales; family Sulfobacillaceae; genus JAMCVM01. The sequence goes on along the minus strand of DAHXNH010000422.1, from coordinate 2,727 downwards.
ACCGAAGGAAGAGGTTGATAAAGGTCGCCCTGGTAAACCCGAGCATGGTCAGGCAGATTTTGGCGGGCACAATGTACCGCTCGCGGATCGATATCGACGGCATACATGGTCAGGTTACGTTTAACCGCCAGCAAGCCTGCCCCAAGCGCACCCGAACCACAGCACAGATCGACCACCACGCCGGCTTCGGGTATGACTCTGATTGCCTGGCGGAGTAAGAACTCCGTTCGTCGGCGAGGGACAAAGACGCCGGGTTCGACCACGAGACGCAAACCGAAGAATTCTGCCCAGCCTAGGATGTATTCAAGAGGAAGGCCGTCTATTCGCTGCTCCATTATAGATTTGAGTTCGTCTGAGGTGCTGGCGTGGGCCATGAGCATCCTGGCCTCATCTTCGGCAAAGACGCATCCGGACTTCCTTAGGGCGTCTGAAATGGCCGCGTGGGACAAATGAATGGTGTGTTGGTGGTTCATGTTCAGTCAGGTCATCTCCTTCTTGCAGTACTCCTTAAGAGTACACGCTGCGTGGCTCCCCGAGGGGGCGGCCCATTCCTAGCGGTTCTCCCTCGGTCGTTCGAACGTCAAGGAGCCGTGGCGAGAGGAGGCGATCGCGCGTCGGGTTCAGTATAAAAAGTCCTGGCGATAAGTCGCGGGCAAGGGCTGTTGCGTGGCACGGCGCGCCTTCCAGGAAGATGTCACTGACCACGTTAAATTAGAAGATAGAGGATCATCCCAGATGTGAATAATTAGGGTCTAAGAGGCACAAAGAGGCATCGGTTCGTTACGGAGGTCAATTCTTCTCCGAATCGAACGCAGCCAACTCCTGAATCCTCTGACTAACGGAGGCGTGGGGTCCGAATATGACATACCAATCGAGTCGTTAACGGGCACGCCACTCGGCCCCTATCAAGGGTCCTTAGAGTTTGGCTTTGTATTGGCAACAGCGTGGTGTGTCAAGCTATCACCGCATCCCTTTGGGGTAAACGGTGGGTAGCGTGAAGTGTGCACAGCGAGCGGTTTGATGAAGTCAGCTTTCACATTCGCGGCCGAGCTAACTTGTGAGAAATGCTTTCACCATTCTCGCCAGGGTGAAGAGGAAAGCTATCAATGAGATGTGAGGGTCGACGCCACGTCAGTACTCCTGAAATGGCAAGAGATTTCTTCGAGTAGCCTGTATATTACCCGCGAGTTTGCTTCCGCGCCCGACTCAAGGTCGAACGGGTACCGTTCCGTTGTGGGTTTCAATTTGCAGGACACACGACGTGCAGCGCTGTTCCACCTTGAGCTTTGCCCACGATGTCTCCTTCATAGTTTCCCATGCTGCTCCGCCGCACCCCGCCGTATGAAAAGTTCCTTTATTCTGTGCGCTTGACCGCGGCTCTCAGCAGGGTTCGGGGTGAGCGGTGTCGAATCCTTGGCTACGCTCCCGTGGGGAGGCCGCGTCATCGTTTGATCCGGAGGGCCATGGGCACCTCACCTTGTTGCGAGCCGGTGGCTGTGCACGCGGAACAGAATCCTTTTCTCTCTTCCCTGTTGGAACCCATGCCCCTCATGCGAGTAGCGGGTCGGAAGGAGGATGCTCGATGGACGTCGTATTTGCTCGTTGCGCCGGCCTCGATGTGCATAAGAAGACGATTGTGGCCTGTGTGTTGATTCGCACCGAGGAGGCGGCCCGCCAGCTGATTTAGACCTTTGGGACAGCGACCGGGGAGATCCGCGCCTTAGCCGCTTGGCTGACCGCCCAGCCGGTCACCCACGTGGCGATGGAATCCACGGGAAGCTATGGGAAGCCTGTCTTCAAAGGCCTGGAGGAGACGTTCACGACTTGGTTAGTGAATCCCGCGCATATTAAGGCCGTACCGGGACGTAAGACCGACGGGAAGGACAGTGCATGGATCGCCCAGTTGCTGCAGCCCAGTTTTATTCCCGACCGGGTGCGCGAAGCCAACCGGATTCAGAAGGTGTTAGAAGGGGAGAACCTCAAGCTCGGGCCGGTGATTAGCGATGTGCTGGGCGTCTCGGGGACCCGAATCCTCCACGCCTTGGCCCGAGGGGAGACCGACCCAACTCAATTGGCCGCGTTAGCCGATGACCGCCGGCGGGCCCCGCCTGACGACCTGACGACCTGATGGCAAGCCGTCAGCAGTTTTTGCTCACCTCGCAACTGCAGCACCTGACGGCGCTCGACCAGCAGATCGCCACGCTCGATGCCGAGGTGGAGCGGCGTTTGGCCCCTTTGGCCGAGACCCAGGCACTGATTGAAAGCCATCCTGGAATCGGTAAGCGGACGGCCGAACCCGTGCTGAGCGAAATCGGGGCCACCGTCGCTCCCTTTCGGACGCCCGAAGCGCTGGCGAAGTGGGTCGGACTGGCCCCGGGCAACCACGAAAGTGCCGGGAAATGCCTGTCGGGGCGGACCAAAGCCACCTATGTCGGTGCTCAATATCGGCGGATGGCTCGGACCAAGGGAGCCAAACGGGCCTCGGTCATCGTCGCCCATACCCTGGTCGTAGACCTGTGGGACATGCTCTACCGCCAGTAGCCCTATGTCGATCTAGTGTTATGGCTAACTTCTTTTGTCTATGGTTTGGCTAAGTCAGTGGTCATCAGTTCTAGCCTAATTCCGAGGTTGCACTGGTGGTCGGGGAACTCCCCCAATGGTATTCCCAGCATTCGCTGATTGGCGTAGGCAGTGGGTTTTCGGGTGAGCTGTAGAGCGAATACTGGT
>DAHXNH010000414.1 GCA_027365485.1 Clostridiales bacterium | reverse complement strand
TTGCAGCATCAGATTGAGAAGGTGTACGCGCTCAAGGAACAACTCGGGGACGGTATCGGACTCGCCATGGATTGCGGTCCAGGATGGACGTTAGCCGACGCCATCCGGTTTGCCAAAGCCCTGGAACCCCTGAATTTGATGTGGCTTGAGGATCTGATCACTGGCGACTATTCCCCATATACCAGCCCTGGATTGTATCGCGATTTAACCACCTCGACCACCACTCCGATCCATACCGGCGAACAAATTTACCTGCGTCAAAACTTCATGGACTTGATTGAGCATCGCGCCGTAGATGTCATCGGCCCCGACCCTTTGGACGTGGGGGGATTGGCGGAACTAAAGTGGATTGCCGAATACGCTGATTTGCACAGCATCTCAATCGCACCGCACGGGATTGGTGATGGGATTTTTGGATTGGCAGCCTTGATTCAAGTGTCATCCACCTTGCCGCAAAATTTCATAGCCTTCGAGTGCCCTCGGATTGATCCACCCTGGTACGACATCGTCCAAGGTCTGCCCTCGCCCGTAATTCAAGACGGCTTCGTGACGGTCGGGGACCAACCAGGATTGGGCGTGGTGTTTAATGTCGAGGCCGCCAAGTCGTATTTGTCATCAGACGATCTCGATTTTTTCGATTAGTCCAATCTAGCCGATGCGCCCCAGGGATTCGTTCGGCACCACGGGCGCATCGGCCGCTTAGCCGCCAGCAGGCCAATCATTCTGGCATTCTCAAGTGGGCACGGCACACTATCGACTTCACCGGCTGTGGTGAGAGATCGAGGGCTTGAACCGACGATTGAACGCATCCCACAAGCGTGACGCAATCGGCCATGGTCGTGACGCATTTACCTCTAGTCAAACTCCATTCTGCATCTTATGCTAAAGCATGACGTATCTGATAACTGTGGTCATTAGAAGCGCACAGTCAGGATGGGAGGACAGATCGTGGCGGAAAAGAAACGTCTTCGCGTAGCAGTCGTGGGCACTGGAAACATTGGCCGGACCCACGCTAGGGTGTACCAAAGCCATCCCCAAGTCGACCTGGTGGCAGTGTGCGACATCGTTCCGGAACGAGCCAAAGCCACTGCGGCAGAGTTCAGTGCCCAAGCGTTCACCGATGTCAAAGACCTGATAGCTGCGAATCTTCATTTGGATGCTGCCAGCGTGGCCACCCGGGGGGTGGAAAACGGCAGCGAGCATTATGCTCCCACCATGGCATTACTCCGAGCTGGCATCGCCGTGCTTGGAGAAAAACCTATCTCCAATCAAATTCCCGAGGCTGAGGAAATGGTGCGCTATGCTCAAAGTCATGCCATTGCCTATGCTATCAATCTGAATCACCGGTTTACCCCAGCCGCACGTCGGGCCAAGGCATGGATTGACGCCGGACGATTAGGCACCCTGCACATGGTGAACATGCGCATGTGGATTAACAATCCGGTGGAATCGTCCCCGTGGTTTCATTTAAGGGCTTTGCATCCCCATTCCATTGACGTCTTGCGCTACTTTGGCGGAGATATCGAACGCGTGGCCGCTTTCATGTTGAAAGGCGAGGGTCGCAGCATTTGGTCGAATACCCAAATGCTGTTGCAATTTCGTTCCGGAATCTTGGGCCATTTGGTGGGCAGTTACGACGCCGGTGGCAGTTATGGGTTGGAACAGCTTGAAGTCGTGGGCTCCGAGGGACGCCTAGTGCTGGAAGAGGCGTGTGAACGCCTGACCTTTTATCCCCGTCGCAGTTTAGAAACGGAAAGTTATCAATATATCGGAGGCATGCGCTCGTTTAACGAGACCTTTAAAAGCCGGATTGACGCCTTTGTCGACCAACTCTTGGCCGGCGTTGCGGCCGAATCGATCGATGGGTCGGGACTCGATGCCTTGCGCGCGCAAATGGTTATCGAAGCCGCGATTACCTCGTGGGAGCAAGGTCACATTGTGACGCTACCGATAAGCGAGGAAAAATAGGGAGGCCATCATGGTAAAACTGGCAGTCAACTCGGTGTTGTTTCGTCGCTTTGATTTTGTTACCGCGGTCCGCCAACTCGCGATTGCCCATTACGACGGGGTCGAGATCGCAGCCATTCGAGGCATGTGCGAACATCTTGATCTCGACCACTGGAGCACCCAAGTTTCCGAGTATCGTTCCGTCATGGAAGGAGAAGGCCTGCAGTGGTTGGCGATGGAGGTCGGCTCCCCTGATCCAGACCGATTGCAGCGAGCGTTTGAAGCGGCTCATGCCTTAGGTATTCCCACCGTCACGATTGGTCCGGGAGGAAAGTCCGACGATCATGAAGAGTGGCCGAGACTCCTCGAACGGATGCAGCGTTTGGCCGACCTGGCGGAACACGCCGGAGTAAACTTGGCCGTCAAAGCCCATATTGGTCAGTCCATGTATAATACTCCGACGACGCTAGCCGTCCTGAAGGCAGTCACCGCTCCTCACTTTGGAGTGGACCTCGATCCCAGTCACCTCTTTCGTTCCGGCGAAGATCCCGCCGAGGCGGCTCAGGCGGTGTTTGCCCGCATTCATCATGTGCACATTCGTGATTGTAAGCGCGGCGCTTCGGGCCCCGGACCTATTTGGGAGCAATGCTCAGGCCGGGGTGACATTGATCTCTTTCACTTTTGTCGCACTCTCGTCGCAAATGGCTACCATGGCTCGCTCACCTTAGAGATCATCGGGGCAAAGGATGAATCCTTAACCGAGGTATCGATGCTCGCGGCCGAAAATCGTGGCTATCTCAACGCGGTGTTGCGTCGCGTGGAACAGGACGGACGATGACCTCTCGACCGAACCTCATTATCTTCGGGGTGGACACCCTGCGTGCCGACCACTTAAGCTTGTACGGCTATCCGCGCCTCACTTCTCCTCACCTGGACGCATTTGCCAACGAGGGTGCAGTGTTTTTAGAACACTTCAGCCCCAGCATTCCCACGACCCCCGGCTACGCCTCCATGTTCACTGGAAAAGATTGCTTTGGCACCGGGGTAGTGGCATTGCGCCATGCCGGAGATTTGGCTCCGGGCGCAGTAACCTTAGCCGAAGTCTTGAAAGAGCAAGGATATCAAAGCCTGTGTGTCGGATTTGAAAACAATCCGGCGGTGCGCGGGTTCGACCAATACCTGCAATATGAATCCTGGCATCCCGATGCCGAAACCGGTCGGGCGCCGAAAGCGGAAGCCCTCACTCGCGCGGTGCTGCCGGAGTTAGAACGGTTTTCCCAAGGATCCACTCCCTTTTTTCTCTTTATGCGGCATATGGATCCCCACGCTCCGTATTTGCCGCCTCGACCATTTGACCGCTTATTTTATGCCGGAGACGAGCACGATCCCCATAACCACTCACTCGATCCGGTCTATGCTTTTCGGCCGTTTGCCGACTTTTTCAAGTCCTGGTTTCCTCCTCAGGTGACGGATTCACACTACATCGATGCGCAATATGATGGCGCCATTGCCTATTTGGATCTCAATATCGCCGTCCTGTTGCAAGCCTTGCGCACTTTGGGTCTTTATGACAACAGCATCATCGTCGTCACCTCGGATCACGGGGAGTCACTGTTCGAGCATGATTGCTACTATGACCACCACGGACTCTATGACACGAATCTTCGGGTGCCCTTAGTTGTTCGCTATCCCACGGTCGTCCCGGCTGGATTTCGTGATGTCAGACCTTCTCAAGCCAAAGACGTCATGCCCACGCTCTTAGACCTGATGGGAGTTCCATCGTCCACCTTAGCCTTCGATGGGACCAGCTTGGTCCCCCGTCTCGACCATGAAGGGTCGGATCCCGCTGCGAGTGCAGATCTCTACCTCACCGAGGCCACCTGGATGCGAAAACA
>DAHXNH010000336.1 GCA_027365485.1 Clostridiales bacterium | reverse complement strand
ATGTCATCAGTGATGCCATGTCATACAAATGTCCAACGCAAAATCGGTCGGATCGGCGAATTTACTCAAAGGAAAGATGCTTACGTAAAGTAAGCCAGTGGAGACTCATCCCTACAACCTGACTGATCTGGGGATGCATGTCTTGCTATGCTGATTTGGTTGTTCCGAATCGGTGTTTAGACTAGCTGTAAACCTTTCGGACTTTGCGAGCATTTGGTTACAGTTTCGAAACATTTAGAGCGTATAGTGCGAAACGTTGGCTTGAGCATCCCATTGGTTACAGACTCCACCAAGAGACGGAGCGTGTCAGGCGACTTTAAAGGAGGACAACACGATGCAATTCGCTAGAAAAAGCTTACTTGGAGCCACTACCGCTTTTTCCCTTGCGACCATTGCAGCTTGCGGAATCGCATTGGCTGCGACTAACGCATCAGCACTGGCTACGGTCAATGGTCAACCGATCACGGGCCCCCAGTGGAAGCAATCGATGGAAGCGATCTCGCTTTTGTCCGGCCAACCGATTTCCAAGGTTACTCTGTCCAGCAAGAAGCTTCAAGTTAAAGAACTCATGCAATGGTCCGCCGTCGAGCAATGGGCCATCTCGCACCATCTGATTACCCTGCCTAAGGCGCAATCCATGGCCAAGGTGGCCATCACCGCCATCGAGAAACAGGCCGGCAGCAAGGCAACTCTGGTCAAACAGCTCAAATCGTACCACCTCACGCTTCCAGAGTTTACTAGCTTCATGGTGAATCAAGAGAAACTGGAGGCCGCCTACACGTACAGTACCAAGTCCCTCAAGCCACCGACTGTTGCTGCAGAGAAGGCTTTTTACAAGGCCAACGGCTCATATTTCGCCGTGCCGGCGATGGATCAGGTTCGGGCCATCTTGGTAAAGTCGGATACGCAGGCTAAGACCCTAGAATCGGACATCACCTCGGGATCGGCCAAGTTTTCCGCTTTGGCCAAAAAGTACTCGTTAGACAAGACCTCGGCAAAAGTTGGAGGTTCCTTGGGGTCGCTCACTTTGAGCTCCAGCAATGGCCTTCCCGCGACCTTCACCCAGGTAATGAAAACCTTAAAAGCTGGGCAATACGGCATTGCCAAAACGTCGAGCGGCTATTACCTTATGCAAGTTCAGAAAGTCAACCCGGCGTCAGAACAGTCGTTTACGTCGGTGAAGTCGCAGATTGCGAGTAGCCTGCAACAAACGGACGCTTCAGCCGCCTTTACGAAGTTTGGCACGAAGATTCTGGCGCATGATAAAAGTCACCTCAATCTCAAATAACCGTCAGCAAAGCATCCATTCGCTGCGTGGTCACACCAAGTGGCCACGCCTTTCATTCGCCAATTAGCCTGGATTTCGGGTACCTTAACCACAAAAGTCCTTTACTTAATTTTTTTGTCGCGGTAACCTTTAAAGCCGGACCGGCGTTTATGTTATTGGAGGGGAGGTGCCGTCCCATGTGCGGCGTGTGTGGTTTCGCCACGAGCGAACTTGTAGTTTCCCAAGAGAACCTGGATAACATGGTCGACACCATGATCCACCGCGGCCCCGATGACCGTGGCATAGCCTATTTTGGTACCACCGGCCTTGGCTTTCGTCGGCTGTCTATCCTAGATGTTAATGGCGGCCATCAGCCTATGCGTAGTGAGGATGGCAGCATCGTTACCGTCGTCAATGGAGAGATCTACAATTTTCGGGAACTACGCCAGGAGCTCCTCCAGAAAGGGCATCGCTTCCATTCCGGCTCAGATGCGGAAGTGGTTCCCCATCTTTATGAAGAAAGCGGCATAGATGGGTTAGCCCAAAAACTTCGCGGCATGTTTGCCGCGGCGGTGCTTGACCGCCGGGACGGCAGTCTGCACCTTATACGCGACCATTTTGGCATCAAGCCACTATACTACGCCCTCACCTCCAAGGGTCTTCTTTTCGCATCGGAAATACGAAGCCTCTTACGCTCAGGACTAATCCATCCCACCCTAAACGAAAGGGGATTATGGCACTATCTCACCTTCCAGTATGTCCCCGATCCGGAAACTATGTTCGCGGAAATTCACAAGCTGCCGCCAGCCCACTATCTCTCTTATATCCGCGGGCGTGCATCTCTTACTCGTTATTGGCAATTGAGCTATAGTCCGGATAGTGCCTGGACTTTGCCTGCCTTGACCGAGGCCATCCATAGTCAGCTGAAAGACTCGGTAAAGCGACACATGATGAGCGATGTGCCGCGGGGAGCCTATCTCTCTTCTGGTATTGATTCCAGCGCCATTGTCGCCTTTTTGCGCCAGCATCAGCAGTTAAACACCTTTAGCATTGGATTTTCCGGGGATCATGGAGAAGTGAACGAACTGGAACACGCCCGCCAGACGGCGCAGCTCCTGGACACCATCCACCACGAGGTCATCATCACCCCCGAAGAGTACTTGGATGCTCTGCCCGACATCATTCAATTCCAGGAAGAGCCCATTGCCGATCCAAGTGCTCCTGCGCTCTATTTTCTAGCCCGCGAGGCGAGGCGGCAAGTTGCCGTGGTCTTGTCCGGCGAAGGCGCCGACGAATTGTTCGCCGGATATCCAATCTACCACGAGCCCTACGCCTTAAAGGCTTTTGACTACCTGCCCAGCCCCGTCCGCAAAAGTCTCGGCCAGGCTGCCGAACGACTGCCGGCGTCAGTTAAAGGGCGAGGATACTTGATGCGGGGCGCTCAATCTTTGGAACATCGCTTTATCGGAAACGCTAAAATATTCTCGGAAGCTGAAAAAGAGCGTCTGGTGCACCCCGACTGGAGTCGCGCCAGAGAACCCTATTGGGCTCTTACTGCCCCTTACTATGAGGCGAGTCGTGGCCTGGATCCCGTATCCCGCATGCAAACGGTGGACGGCCACACATGGCTGCCTAGCGACATTCTAATGAAGGCGGATAAGATGTCGATGGCCCATTCCTTGGAACTGCGCGTGCCGTTCTTAGATGTCAAGGTGTTTGAGCTGGCAGCCACCATCCCGGAACGCTTCAAAGTCACCGCTGGAACCACGAAGTTTGCCTTGCGCCAAGCACTTCTGCCGGAGCTTCCCAAAGAAGTTGCCGAACGACCCAAGCTCGGGTTCCCAATTCCCATCCGTCATTGGCTCGATCACCAGATGCGTGATTTTGCCCATGATCTGTTGACGCCCGCAAATACGCCGTTTTTTCAACCTGCGGCAGTGCAAGCACTGCTAAACGGGAATCAAAAAACCATCGTCAATCGCGATCGAAAACTTTGGACACTGCTCGTGTTCACGCTGTGGTGCGAAAAGTTTGCGGGGGACTTTGGATCCACCCATAAGGGGCACCAGTCCGTATCTGAGGAGGTTCCTTTAGCATGAGCCAACGTAGACGCAGGCGAAAGTCGCTTAGGATGGGACGATTCATGGTTTTTATGGGGCTTTTGGCACTAGGCGTCTATGTTGCGGGAAGCACGGTATTTTCTGCCGCGCATCATATAGCCAAGACGGCATCCGATCCCGCTCGCGTTCTGGCCAAAGCCGCTCCTCCAAAACACCCGGTTCTGCCTAAGCCTTTGCCAAAATCTGTGCTCATTCAGGTCCCCCCCAAAGATCAATATCCCCAACTGCCAAACGGTTGCGAAGTAACCAGCTTAGCGATGCTGATGACCTGGGATCATCACCCTGTAAGCAAACTGACCTTGGCTAGAGAAATGCCTAAGGATCCGACCAAGCTGGTGTTGAGCTCCTATACAAATGAAAGCGGTCAGACCGTTCATCGAGTGATCTCTTGGGGCAACCCCAACGTAGGCTTTGTGGGTAGTGTGTACCAGGCTGGAGAAGGCTATGGCATCTATCACGGACCCATGGTGAGATTCCTGAACCACCTCTTGCCAGGGCGCGCAGAAGACATGACCGGCTCATCGTTTCGGGCCATTTTAGCCCATGTTGCCCAGGGAATTCCCGTTGAGGCATGGACAACGACGACGTTTAAGCCCACCACCGACTGGGTCCGCTGGCAGAGTCCACAAGGCGAAGTCGTGGCCACGCCCTTGGAGCACGCCGTTCTCATCGTCGGCTACGGCCCGGGATACCTGTTGGTTAATAACCCGTTAAACGGGAAAGCGGCACAGAAGGTTCCGCGCGCCCCCTTCATACAAGCATGGCGGCAACTGGGAAAACAAGCCATTACCCTAAAATCTTCGCCCGCCTAAGCGGCATGCTAGACATGTTCCTTGGGCTCTAAGCATACCCTAAAACAAACAGAACTTAGACCTTCGCCAAGAGGTGCGATGCCGGTTGGGGCTGGGATGCTCATCGCGCCGTTCGGCTTCGTCCATGACCGTCTTAATGACGGAGCTGGCATCGTCGACCACGCTGGCGGTCAACCATTTATCCTGGGCCTTCGGCCCAGGCGTCTTGGGGGTCTTCGGCTCGGACGGTTTGGGTTGGAGAATATCGGTGGGAGTGCGGACCACCGGGATCATCCCACACACGGAGCCCACCTCCGCCATGCGTTTGCGCCCTCGTTTCTCGCCGGACGATAACCGGGTCTGGAGTTTATGCCCGGGTTGGCCCACTTTGGCCGTGCTGGGGCGCAGGCCTTCCCGTCGCATCACGATCCCTTTGCCGTCCACGGAAACGACTACGGCCTGGTCGGCGGCGCGGTGGGCGAGTTGCGCCACTTGGCGTTTGCCCAGCCGCTGGCCCGTTTGGTCCGCGACGGACCGGACGGCTTCGTCAAACGATCCTTTGACCGCGGCTTTGGCGGCGATTTCCCTTAACCCATGCGAGTATTTTTCGGTCGGGAGATTGGCCACCGCGTCCGCCGGATAGAGATTGGCAGTGCCCTTATGGCGATAGGCCCGCCGCGTCACCGTAATCGGCCCAAAGATGGTGACCAAGGGACGCGCTTGGTCGCGTTCTTGGGTGCGATGGACCACGCCCTGGGCATCCACCACCGGATCGCGTTGAGATTCCTCTTTCGCTCGGAGGGCAAAATGCTCGCTCAGCGCCTCGCGGAGGATGTCTCGGCCCAAGGTGTTCAGCTCGATTTCTAACGCGGCGTGCGTAAGTTCGCGCGCCGGGTCACTCGCCACAAACGTCAAGAAGGTGCCCAATCGCTCAATCGCCGCGTGGAAGTTCGGATCATCGGCGATCGAGAAGTCCTGAGAGGGGGTCATCATGGGTGTGCCTCAAAATTGTGATCAGGCTGCAATCCTCCGAGAAAGGGGCACGAGTTGAGCCCATGGATCCTTGCGCCAGAAGGCTTGCCAATGTCCGGGACGATGCAGCGCACGGAGGGTTGCGATCGCTTGAGCCCCCCGTTCCACCCACCGCATCCCACTACCACTTTCGCGTTGTTTGAGCACCGTTTTGCAGGCGCTTTCGATAATCCCGGATCCAATCGGGACCCCCGCACGCCGATAGCGGGGGTAATCGAGGCGATCGTGATGAAACGCAAAATAGGCTTGTTCGCCTTACACGATTTTCTGGGCCGCCGCTGATAACAGCGGCAAGGCTTTCCACACCGCGTCGAGGACCCTACCGCCTTCGTGGCGAAGCCCATGGAGGACGTCCTCCGCCCACTCGGTTCGGACGGCCACATCGTGGGGCCACACCGCATGGGCGACGGCCCAAATATGCTGACTGGCATGATAGAAATCGAAGATTTTCACCCACGTCTTCCCCGCTGCGCGTAGGTGGGCTGCGCTTTGTTCCCGAATCCAGTGGGCTCCATCGGCGGCGAGAACGAGTTGGCGACAGGAGGGATCCTCCAACCCCGCCGATAACGCGTGGGCATACAACCGGGCCAGGAAGGCCGGCTGGGGCTCAAATCCGATACAATAGTCCACCGATCGGTAGGAAGGGTTCGCATCAATGTTGTCAGGTTAAGGAATTTCCGATCAAACGTTCGCCAACTATCGAGAACGTTTGAGTGTGTTAATGACTCCGGATCTCGGCGGTTCAGCGCGTGTCGCCAATAAAAAAGCTGGACCTTCGGGCTACCTTCCAGTATTCTGGCATTGGAGGTGGTAATAATGTCCAGTAAAGCGTTGGCTCTTATCAATGCCGTCGGTCAAACATTACAAGATTTGCGATTTCGGGAGCGATCCAAAGAACGTCCGAAAGATTTTACCCGCGACCGCAAGGTCGGGTTCGTCGGGGTCATGTCCATGATTTTAAATTTAGCCCGACGAAGCACTCAAATCGAATTGGATCAGTTTCGGGAGCGGTTGTGG
>DAHXNH010000407.1 GCA_027365485.1 Clostridiales bacterium | reverse complement strand
ACAGTAGGCCCGCACTCACCATTCAGAGTGGGTGGATTCTAACCACATGACTTTGAGCACCCTCGTGTCGCACTCAGGCCTCCAATCTACGCGCCCGCTCCATCCGTGGACCCTCGTGTCGCAACGAATCTTGTTTAGTCTTCTCGGCGGGTGCCTCGGAATTCGCACAAAATTCCGTGAGGAACGGAACGGTAATCCCTTGTGGGCCCACCAACACGGCTTCGACCCCATACCCCTGATAGATCGTGGTGCCGTTGGCCTCGTGCTTTTGCAGCATTTCCTCGGCATGTTGCACGATGCCGCTCCATTTCAAGGTGCCATCGATCGCGATCAGATACCGATGCTGAACCATCCAATTGGCGAACCGCCGATTGCGCAGCAACCGTTTCATGGTGTCCGTGAGGACCGCTTCCACCTCGCTCGTCGGAATCTGTTCCAATAGCCCGGCCACGGTATCCCTGTGAGGCACGCTATCCAGTTGCGGAAACGCCGCCTGGAGCGTTGTCCACGATTTCGGTTCGCTCAGCTGACGATTGCCCTCGCGGCGGGACGTACACTGCGTTCAAAACAACAGGACCCCGAATACCAGCACGACGACAATTGTGTGCTGGATTCGCTTGGGATTCCGAGGATCGGAAATCCGAGCAAGGTCGTGGGCGTAGTCCCAGGAAACGCCTCCATCATGGGACCAAACCAGACCAGGAGGCCGGTGAACCAGGCATTGAGCGCCTCTGCCTCCGCCACCATTTGTTCTTCCACGGCCTCATAAGGACTTTTACGATTGGGATAGGTATCCGCATGCAATTTTTGGGGGTTGGCCATAAAAACCCCTCCTGGGTCGTGACGGAATGCAGCCGTCGCGGGATGATAGATGCGAGTCGATCCGATTCATCATCGCCCGGTATCCAAGGTATGTTCACTCCTCCCAGGTGGAGGCGGCTAATCATACGATTCCCTTATTGATTATTTCACAGTTCCTTGCAGCGATGCAGGCCTGTATGCGAGAATTTCTTTTGCGCATTCTCGAATGCGGTATCCAGAGCCACTTCCAAATTATGTTCTTCAGAGCTGCCTAAATCGCCAAAGTGGAATCGCAAGAAGTGAGGGAACTTAACGTCTCACAAGAGTGTCCGCATCTGAACACATAGTGTTATGGGGACGCGAAACTCAAGTTAACTATCGATGGAAGGACAGCGACTCTTTTCCAACCGTGCCAGAAGTTGCTATACTGAGGCCGAGAGTAATGAGTGAGGCTAAACGTAGGCACATGACGGTCAACAACCCTAAACATTATCGAGAAGAGCGGAATTTTGGGTGCTAGCTGGGGAGGGCAAGGATTGAGTTCGCTTACAGCGAGAATGGCGGAACTAGGCATCGTGTTGCCACCTGTGCCCACAGCGTTAGCGGCATACGTTCCGGCCTTGGTGGTTGAAAACCTATGTTTCACCTCAGGCCAGTTGCCGATGGTCGCGGGGACGTTAGCGTGTTCTGGAATTGTGGGACTAGAAGTGGATGTGGCGTCGGCTAAAGAGGCCGCTAAGATAGCTGCCTTGAATGCTCTGAGTGCCGCAGCAGAGGCGTCCGGGGGGATCCAAGCGATAGCCGGGGTAGTGAAGGTGACGGGATTCGTTCAGTCTCATCTGGGATTTCACCAAGAGCCGCAAGTGATCAACGGGGCTTCGGAATTGTTTGAAGCCTTGTTCGGGAGCGCCGGACGCCACGCTCGCTCCGCGGTCGGGGTGTTGTCTCTTCCGCTTAATGCGGCGGTAGAGATCGAATGTGTCTTTCGTTTGGGCGGTGGTGCCCATGGCTGAGGTTGCCCTTCGCATTCAAAGAGTGATTCAAATGGCCGGGCTGGCCTCTAGGCGCACTGCCGAGGCTTGGATTCAGAACGGTCGGGTCAAAGTGAATGGAGTTCCGGCCACTGTCGGGCAACTTGTCGATCCTTCGGCGGACAAGGTGCTGGTGGATGGCAAGCCGCTTCCGACCGGTCGGGCGCACGCTTATTGGATGGTCAATAAGCCGCAAGGCTATACCTGCAGTCTCAAAGACCGGCATGCCGAGCATCTGGTGACTGAACTGGTCCCCAAACAGCAAGGCCGCCTGTATCCGGTCGGCCGTTTGGATCGCGACAGTCAAGGGTTATTGTTGATGACGAACGATGGCAGCTTGGCTTTTAAGCTCAGTCATCCACGCTACCAGATTCCTAAAGTCTACGAGGTCTGGGTCGAGGGAACTCCCAGGCGACATCGTCTGGACCGCATCGAACGAGGCATTCAGTTAGAAGACGGAATGGCTCGACCGGCGAGCGTTGCCTTGATTCGCAGCGAGGGCGCAAAGAGCCTGCTGCGCATAGTCATGACGGAAGGAAAGAAACGCGAGATCCGCCGCCTAATGACGACGGTCGGCCACCCGGTAGTGGCCTTGACCCGGGTGGCATACGCCAATTTGTCGCTCGCCGGGTTGGCAACCGGCCAGGCGCGACCGTTAACCCACCGTGAAATCTTGGATCTTGAGCAATTCGTCAATCAGCGCGATGAACGATTTCAAGAGACCACGAACGGTGCCATAGAATCGAAAAAACCTAATCGCGTAAGGAGTACGACAGATCGTGGCAGACAAGGAAAATCTTCCCCCCATCCACTCGGTCGCGGGCATTTGGCAATATCAACCAGACCATCGCGCCATTCGGTCGGCAACTCCCGAGGAAATCGCAGCCGGCCTCACCGCTGACGCATACTTTGTCGGAACGCAGCAAATTTTGGATCATATGGGTTTAGCCGATACAGAAGTCACGGCCGAAATTTTCTCCAACCATAGCGGAGTGTTGGCAGGAGTAGACGAAGCGGTAAGCCTGCTGCGCGGTCAGGGCGTCAGCGTCGAAGCCCTGGAAGAAGGCAGCAACGTGTCAGCGAAAACCGTCGTGGTGAGAATTCGGGGCCCCTATCGCGCGTTTGGCATCTACGAGACGGCCATGTTGGGGGCGCTGGCTTCGGCTTCTGGTTGGGCCACGGCGGCGCGAACCGCAGTGGCCGCGGCTGGCGGTGTGCCCGTAATTTCATTTGGAGCCCGTCACGTACATCCCGCGGTCGCCTCGGTGCTTGATCGCGCCGCCCTCGTCGGCGGCTGCGTCGGCGCCAGTTCGATTTTAGGCGCCCGCCAAGCGGGCCTTCTGCCTTCGGGAACGATGCCTCACGCCTTGCTGCTGATGGTAGGAGACACCGTCACCGCAGCCGAAGCCTATGACCAAGTGATGCCTGCCTCGGCCCCTAGGGTCGTGCTGGTGGACACTTTTCATGATGAGATTGAGGAAGCACTGCGGGTCGCCCGAGCCATGGGAGACCGATTGCAGTCGGTACGTCTCGACACGCCCAAAGAGCGAGGCGGCGTGACCCCAGACTTGGTCCGGGAGCTTCGTCAGCGCCTCGATCAAGCCGGGTTCGAACGGCTTGGGATTTTTGTTTCTGGAGGGATCACGCCAGAACGGATGGAAGCCTTGAAAGAGGCCGGCGTGACTGGATTTGGGGTCGGCAGCTACATTGCTGGTGCGCCGCCTTTGGACATGACGATGGACTTGAAAGAAGTCAACGGCAAACCGATAGCAAAACGTGGACGCATTCCCGGAATTACTTCGCAGGCGAACCTGGTCCGGAAATTTTAGCATCGAGAGCAGGAAAGGTTTGCCGCAACCGATCCTGCTCTTCAACAGTCAGCCCCCCAAGAATTTCTTGACGCCGTTCCTCGCTCGGATTTTCTAGCAGATCGGCCACGCGGTGGCCGAATCTGGTTTCGCCTTCGGTCCATTCAATCAACAGCGTGCGATAGGCTCGCCTTCGGCTCCGATCGTCGGGGAGATGGGTTTCCAAAGTAGCGGCTGCCTGCTCGTTTAAACCCATGCGCCGATAGAACAGGGCCATCTCCAGGCCGTCAGGGTCCGCCCAGACGAACTGTTGCCGGAGTGCTTCCAGCCAGGTCATGCGCTCTTTTCCCCATGTCATTTCTAGCAATTCTAAGCACTTCAGCACTCGCAGGCGACGGAGCGCGGGATCATAAGCATTCGCGGACGTCCGCCATAACATACGCTCAATAGTCATGGTGCTTTCGCTGAGTAGACCCCGAGCATTTTGCCACAGGCTATTGAGAGGGACTTCTGGACCCCGCCAGGCTAAATCGAGCCAGGCGTCGAAATGACGAAGAGCCACCGCCATGAATGCGCCCTCCCTCCACAATTCTTGGAAAGCGGTTGAAAAAGCGTGCAACTGCCACCAGCTTGGGTTAACGACCGCGAGTTGATTCAAAAGATCCTCGTGCCGTCCGGAAACCGAAGGGTTGGACCAAGGCAAGTGAATGGGCAGATTGAGTTCTTTGTGGCATGGTTGCAATAAGACGGGGTCAGGATAAGCCACCCTCTGCCAATTAAAGGCCTCCTCGGTCATCCATGGCCACCGGGAGTCGAAGTCGATTCGCACTCGGGATAGTTCCAAAACCCGCCAGGGTTCGCGTTGTCTAGCAAATAAGATGGCTGTCGCGTGAGCACAGATACGGCTTTTGGCACACGAACAGACCACAGTGATTCCTTGTGCCGTTTCTTGAAAGTGAGGGACATAATCATCTTGGTAGCCGCGAATTCTGCCCGCCAATCTTTTTTGTTCTGGGTCCAGGAGCATCGGACCCACTCGGTCTTGGTACACATAGTCTCGTGCTTGATTCAAAGTGCGGGGAGAACACGACAAAGCATCGGTCTTCAGCGAATCCAGCGATGTCCAATCGAGATGGATCTTTACCACCCTCACCTCACCTCACCTCACTTTGATTTGCTGCGGTCCCGTCAACTTTCGGCCGCGTGTACAAGCTTAGAAACTAGGCGACCCCCGACTCTGGTATAAGCGTCCAGGGCGCATCGCACAAGGTCATTCGGTGGCAGCCGCAAAGTCATTTGATGAAGGGGCTGTCAGCTGTACGCTGACGAAGCCGTGCCCTGTACTCAAACTCGTCAGCCAAGAGAAAGTCCTATCTGCTGACGTGTCTGCCCGCGCCCTCAGGAAATCGTGCCAGAAGAAGCCCTCAAATTCCGTTCCTGGTGGTATTATAATGCAAGAGCTTCGGTTCCTGACAGGTCTCGTCCTGAGCCACCGGTCAGGGCAGTCAATCGTTGAAGGCATCGACAAAACTTTAGCCAAAGGGTGTTTACGCATGATTCGCGGAATTCGCGGAGCGACGACAGTAGAACATGACGACGCGGCAGAAATTATTGAGGCAACCATGGAACTCTTAAAGCAAATGGCGGACGATAATTTCGTCGACCCGGAATCCATGTCGAGTATTTTTTTTAGCTTGACTCCGGATTTAAATGCCGCGTTTCCGGCAGAAGCCGCGCGACGACTCGGTTGGACGTATGTTCCGGTCATCTGCATGCGCGAGTTGTCAGTCCCCAACGCATTGGCCAAGGCTATCCGGGTGATTATGATGGCTGAGACTCAGGTCGATCAGAAGTCGGTCAGACACGTCTACCTTCGTGGTGCAGAGGGCCTCCGCCAAGATCTCGTGCCCATGGCCGGATTTGCCGAGCCGGGGACTGACGACGACGATGGCGTCTAAAGACCTCATCGTAACGTTTGACGGACCGGCAGGAGCGGGCAAGAGTACAGTGGCGCGTCTCACTGCAAAAGCGCTAAATTTTTTGTATTTAGACACAGGATCCATGTATCGCGCCTTGGCGCTGAAGGCGTTGACTCAAGGGGTGGATCTCCGGGATGAAGAGCAGTTGCTGGATCTTTTACGCCAAAGCCAAATTGTTCTGGAACAAGGAATGGACCGAACCATGCGCGTCCGTTTGGATGGCAACGACGTGACCGACTTGCTCCGGGCACCTGAGGTCAATGCGAGCGTCTCTTTAGTAGCGGAGTTTGCTGCCATTCGATCCGAGATGGTGAACCGACAGCGTGCTGTCGCTGAGCCTGGAGGCGTGGTGATGGATGGGCGCGACATCGGAACCGTGGTGTTGCCCTATGCGGATGTCAAATTTTACTTGACGGCGTCCCTTAAGGCTCGTGCCCAACGCCGGTTTCAGGAACTAAAAAACCTTGGCTATTCAATTGACCTGGATCAATTGGCGGCGGACATTAAGCATCGCGATGCCTTGGATTTTAGCCGCACCCATTCTCCCTTGCGACGTGCTAAGGACGCGATTTTTATTGATACCACCGACACCGCCATTGATGAAGTTCTAGCCAAAGTGTTAACCGAGTGTCGGAATCATGTTCGCTGATTGGATGTACGCTTTGCTTAAGGGGATTTTACGCCCCCTTTTTATCGTGGCATTCAAGATCCGCACCGACGGATTCGACACCATCCCCAAGAAAGGCCCATTAATCGTGATTTGCAATCATGTCAGTGGGTTTGACCCGCCGGTGGTGGGAACCTTGATTCCACGTCCGGTGTATTTTATGACCAAGGCCGAACTCTTTCGGTTTCGACCGTTTGCCTACGTCATCAGCGCGTTGCATGCGTACCCGGTCAAACGGGGAACGCCTGACCGAAAGTCCTTGCGCCACTCGCTGAGCCTACTACGCGACGGCCAAACTCTGCTGATTTTTCCTGAAGGCCATCGGACGGAAACCGGGGAACTGCAACCGGCACGATCGGGCACCGTGTTTTTGACTAAACACAGCAATGCCCAACTGGTTCCGGTGGGCATTGTTGGTGAGTATGGATTTCGTTCCGGCATTCGATACTATGTAGGCAGCGCGTTTGCGATTCCAAACGATATGCCGACGCTAGAGGCTCAGTATCTGCTGATTACCAAGATTAAAGAACAGATGGACCGCGCCGGCGGGCGCGGCCCCAGTGAAAACCGCTAGCTTGCGCTATCATTACGGTGTAATATGAAGAAGAAATTCCCTTCTTTGCGAAGGATTTGATTTCGAAACAACTGAACGAGAAGGCAACTTTTGAGGGGGTCAGCAGCATGGATGATCGGCACGACGAAGTTCGGGGCCCAATGACCCAGGACGATCAGACCAACGAGATGGAACAGGAGATGGGAATGGAAGCCATGTCCTTTGCCATGTTGGAAGACGTGCATCCTGGAGAGATCGTGGAGGGAAAGGTGGTCCACATTTCCAGCGATGGTGTCCTGGTGGATGTTGGATCCAAATCGGAAGGCATCATTCATCTGCAAGACCTGAGTCACCGTCATATCGATCGAGCGGAGGAAGTGGTCCAACTCGGCGACACAATTCGCGTGTACGTGGTCGGATTTGAGGGCGAAGAAGGCGCATTGCGCTTGTCGAAACGGCGAGCCGACGAGCAGGAAGCGTGGTCACGCCTCGAAGGACTGATGGAGGCTGAAACCGTGATTGAGGCCCCGGTTACCGATGTGGTGAAAGGTGGCCTGGTTGTGGATGTCGGTCTTCGCGGATTCGTCCCAGCATCTCATGTTGCCCGCGGATTTGTCAGTGACCTTGACACTTTTTTAGGAGAAACCATTCGAGTGCGCGTGATTGAGATCGATCGGCAAAAGCGACGCGCGATCTTGTCTCGAAAGCGTGTGCTGGACGAAGAAGCCAAATCCTCCCATGATGAGGTGTGGTCGGGCATAGAAGAGGGTCAAGTGCGTCAAGGCACCGTAAAGAGTTTGACCGACTTCGGAGCGTTTGTCGATTTAGGTGGAGTCGACGGTCTTTTGCATATTAGTGAAATGTCCTGGGGCCGGATCAAGCACCCATCGGAATTGTTGAACGTGGGTGATTCGATTTCCGTGAAGGTGTTGCGCTTAGATCGCGAGAAGGAAAAAATCTCTTTAGGGTTGCGACAGATTAGTCAAAATCCTTGGGATGTGGTCGAAAGTCGGTATTTGCTGGATCATATCTACCAAGGCAAGGTGGTGCGTTTGGCGGGCTTTGGTGCGTTTGTGGAATTAGAGGCTGGCATCGACGGGTTAGTGCATATTTCCGAATTAGCCGACCGGCATATCCAAACGCCAGCGGAAGCCGTCAGCGTGGGGGATACGGTCTACGTCAAGGTTCTGCGCGTAGATCCGCAACACAAGCGTATTTCCTTGTCCAAGCGCGCCGCTGATTCCGATATTGAGGCGGGGATTTTTCAGATAGAGGTCGAAGGCCCGCCAGCGGTGGCCGATCCTCCAGAACGACTCAATGCTTATCACGCCGGCGATTGGGAAGACGAAATTGAGGATCTTTCCGTCGATGATTCTGAACGTTCTTAACCCTTTGCTGCGACGGATTTTGACGGGACTCTGGTGGTGTGGCTGCACCCCGAGTCCTGTCTTTTGCGAATAGCGCGCGCCTTCTTCGGTGAGGCTCCATTCGGAGGGATCTTCATGGAGCGGGTGCGTGCCGTTGGAGTTTGTCTGGCTTATGCGGGCTTATGGTGGGGAGGATTCGGCCGGCATTGGTGGCACCGTTATCACGTATCAGCTGCCATGGCCTCGGGCTGGGTTTTAGTGATTGGATGTTGTTTGTGGATACCCTCATGGCGGGGGCTTGCCTTCGGCAGCGGGTTGACAGCGCTAGCGATGGGGTGGTTGCGATGGCATCTGCGACTTAGCGGGTGGCTTCCCACCACGACGGTAGCCGTGCTGTCGCTTCTGGGGTTTGTGCATTCGGCTAACGAGGCCATTTCTGCGGGCAACCTGACCTGGATGTTGGGTCTGATTGGCGCGCTTCTGTCAAAGGATCCGGTAGAAGCCTTGGCTGGCACCGCCACGGGGATTCTTTCGGCAGAGTGCTTAGCGAAGTATGGCTTTCAAAATCCAGCCGATTTATTAAACCGTTCGGGCCTGGCTATTGCGGTCCTATCCGCGCTGATTGCCTGGACAGGGCGGACGGTGGTCGCGCAAGGGTCTTCTTGGTGGGATAGCATGCACAAAAAACATTAATTTAGGGGGTGATAGGGTGGCATTAGTGGCCTTAGTCGGACGACCCAACGTTGGCAAGTCGGCGTTGTTCAATCGGATCACTCAAACCAGGCGCGCCATTGTCGAAGACGTGGCCGGGGTGACCAGAGATCGATTATATGAGAGTACCGATTGGAATGGTGTCGAGTTCATGATAGTGGACACCGGAGGAATTTGGGTCGATGAGGAAGCCTCACTGTTAACGATGACTCGGCGGCAGACGGAAATCGCCATACGCGAGGCCGATGTGATTGTGTTCGTGGTCGACGGACAGTCAGGGCCCACCGCTTCCGACGACGTCGTCGTGAATATGCTGCGTCGAGCGCATAAGCCAGTGGTGGTTGCCGTTAACAAGGCGGAAAGCCATCGCGTTGTGGCCAACGATTTCTTTGCCTTTGGCTTAGGCGACCCGGTGCTCATCTCAGCGCTTCACGGGGAAGGCACCGGCGATTTACTGGACCGGGTGGTAGACAGTTTGCCCAAGGTGGATAGTCTAGACGAGGCAGAGGACGAGGCTCCGATTCGAATCGCCTTGGCCGGTCGGCCCAACGTCGGCAAATCGTCGCTGGTCAACGCACTGGCCGGAGAAGAACGGGTTTTGGTGACACCTATAGCCGGGACCACGCGTGACGTCGTCGATACCGAAATCGAAGTCAATGGCAGACGGTTTGTGTTGCTAGACACCGCCGGGTTGAGGCGCCCCAACCGTATCGATGACGATTTAGAACAAAAGACTGTCGGGCGGACGTTAGAGGCGATTCGGAATGCGGATGTGGTGTTGCTGTTGGTCGCTGGTGATGAACCCTTGGCGGCTCAGGATCAGCGGATTGCGGGGCAAGTCGCTAAAGCCAAAAAAGCGACCGTGGTGCTGATTAACAAAGCAGATTTGATCAAAGGCAGTACCGTTCAACGCGTAGCCTCGGCCAAGGAAGAATTAAAGTTTATGCCGTGGGCATCCGTGGCTTCGATTTCGGCTCAAACGGGCTGGCGCTTAGACACTATTTGGGACATGGTTAACGAAGCGTATCAAGCGTACACCCAGCGCTTAACCACGCATCGGCTGAATCAATTGTTGCAAGAGGCCACTCACCTGAATCCTCCTCCGACGGATAAGGGACACGCTTTAAAACTATACTACGCCACGCAGGTAGCGATACGTCCACCGCATTTCGTGTTCTTTGTCAACGATCCGGAATTGGTCCATTTCAGCTATGAACGCTATCTCGAAAATCGTCTGCGCGAGCGTTTCAATTTCGCCGGCAGTCCGATTACCCTTTCGTTTCGAGAACGGCGAAGGCGCGAACGCACCGGCGACAGCAAGCCTTAAGCACCGAAAAAGGCCGAACGGACGAAGCCGAACGGCCTTTTTCGGTGAGCGATTACCAGGCGTAGCCTTCTGGGGCTTGACGGTAGCCGGGGAAAATGGCATCCAAGGCCGCCATGGTCTCCGAGGATAAGGAAATCTCTAAAGCCCGCAGGCTTTCATCCAACTGCGTAATCGTCCGCGGTCCAATAATCGGGGCGGTCACTACTGGATTTTGCAAGAGCCAAGCCAAAGCGGTATCCGCCGGCCGTTCTCCCAATTCTCGACATAGCTTCTCCCAGGATTCCAACTGTGGCCGCATGCTGTCAATCCGCTTTTGCACTTGCTCGCTGGCACGTCTGCCCTGTTGCGCCTTTTCGAGCACGCCCCCGAGCAGGCCTCCGGCCAGGGGGCTCCAAGGAATGAGGCCCAGCCCGTAATTTTTACAACTGGGGATGACTTCAAGTTCAATCGTGCGGGCGGTGAGGTTGTACAGACTCTGTTCTGAAATGAGCCCCATGAAATGGCGAGCACGCGCCAGTTCTTGAGCTTGAGCAATGTTCCAACCGGCAAAATTACTGCTGCCGACATAAAGAATCTTGCCTTCCCGGTGCAATTGTTCCATGGCCTGCCAGATTTCTTCCCATGGGGTTTCTCGGTCAATATGGTGCATTTGGTACATATCGATGTGGTCCGTTTGCAAGCGCTTCAAACTGGCTTCACACGCCTGGCGAATATGCAAGGCGGATAGCCGCGATTGATTGGGCCACGATCCCATATCACCGTACACCTTGGTGGCCAAAACCACCTTGTCTCGGCGCCCGCCGCCTTGAGCAAACCACCGGCCGACAATTTGTTCGGTCACGCCTTCGCCTTGCTTCCAGCCGTACACATTGGCGGTGTCGAAAAAGTTAATCCCATGTTCCAATGCTTGGTCCATAATCTTAAAGCTGTCGGATTCCTCCGTGAGTGGGCCGAAATTCATGGTTCCCAGGCACAGTCGGCTAACCTTTACTCCGCTTCGACCTAGATGAGTGTATTGCACGTGAAGCCTCCTTTGTTTGACAAGCATCAAACTTGAGCGTCGATATGGGTGAGCACATCTCGGCTCACATCGTCTAGTGAGCTAAGTTCTTCAGCACTTAGTTGCCAGTCCAGGGCCTTGACATTGTCTTTGAGATGTGCCGAGTTTTGAGTCCCGATAATAGCGGACGACATTCCCGGCTGGGCCAGCAGCCAAGCGATGGCCACTTGCGCCATCGATACCCGCCGACGCTCCGCGATGGTTTGAATCGCGTTGACGAGCGGCGTTTCCGCTTGGATATGTTCCGGCAGAAATAACCTGCGTTTACTTCGAAAATCCGAAGCCGGCAACGCGGTCTGCCCTTGATGATAGGTCCCCGTAAGAATGCCCTTGGCAATCGAACTATAAGTCAATATGGCAATGCCGTGAGCGATGCAATAGGGCACGATGTCGGATTCAATGGACCGACTTAGCAGACTGTACTCGGGTTGAATCACCTCAACCGGCGCTTCTGCCATCGCCTCGTGCATTTGCGCCAAGGAGAAATTAGACAGCCCAATGGAGCGGATCAAGCCTTCTTCCTTCAAACGACGGAGTTCAGCCATGGTCTCGGTCAAGGGAATGTCTGGGTTAGGCCAATGTATGTAATACACATCGACATAGTCGGTGCGAAGCCGAGTCAAACTCTGCTCGATGGCACGGCGCACCTCGGCTCCGTAAAGGTGATTCGGAGAGACTTTAGTGGCAATCACCAAGGTCTCACGAGGATGCTTTGCCAAAGCTTCCCCTAGGATACTCTCGGAATGACCGTTGCCGTAGCCTTCGGCGGTGTCAAAGCTGTTGATGCCCAATATCAAAGCTTGCTCGATGACCTGAAGATTGACATCGTCGCTCTGCTTTTCCCATTGTCCACCGCCTAATTCCCAGCATCCAAAGGTTATTCGGGAGATCCGGATATTCTCTCGAAGATTAACGTAGTCCATCGGCCCTCCTGAGCGGGTGCTGGTGTCGTGAAGTCGATACCGTAGTTTTCTCAGTAATTTCGCAGATAACCGCTACCGCATTGGCAAGCAAGTAGCTTATGCTTAGTATAATCAATTCCTCAACACGAAGCGAGGGGTGCCAATGAAACTCATAGCGGCCGAGATGGCTCGAACATTCATTCCCTTGACCACCCCATTTCGAACGGCTCTCCGCCAGATTAACGGGATTGAAGAGGTACGGGTCAAGCTCAAGACCGACAACGGCTTGCAAGGCGTGGGTTCTGCAGCACCTACAGCTGCCATTACCGGAGAGACCGCGGCGTCGATTCAGGCCGCCATCGAAGACTACCTCCTGCCCGCGCTGTTTAACGTCGCCTTAGAGGACCAGGTGACGGTGTTTTCTCGGCTAGAGCGCGCGCTGATGCATAATCGGTCGGCCAAAGCCGCGGTAGACATAGCTCTGCACGATCTCTACGCCAAGGCCGCCAGTCAACCCTTAATCACTTGGATGGGAGGGGTGGCGGCGACGGCTTTGAAAACCGATGCGACCGTGAGTCTAGGCACGGTTGAGTCCATGGTCGCGCAAGCAAATACGCTTTGCATAGCGGGCTTTCATACGTTGAAAGTCAAGCTCGGCGGTCATGACGGGGTAGACTTGGAGCGAATGGCAGCGATTCGCTTAGCCGTGGGCGCTGGCATAGGACTGAGGGTGGATGCCAATCAAGCCTGGAGCGTTCGCGAAACTAAAAGCTATTTGCGTCCCTTGGCGGATCTGGCAGTCGAACTAGTGGAACAGCCAGTGCTAGCCCAAAATATTGAAGGGCTGGCCGAAATCACTCGTGAAAGCCCCATGCCGATTGTTGCTGACGAGTCCGTGTATGGTTTGGATGACTTATTGCGCCTCATCCAATTACGCGCCGCAGACGTCGTCAACCTCAAGCTGATGAAGACCGGAGGTCTTCATCAGGCACGTACGATGATTGCAGTCGCTCGTTCGCAAGGGCTGAAAATTATGATTGGCAGTATGATGGAAGGCATCATTTCGATTAGCGCGGCGGCAGCGCTGGCCTCCGTCTATGCCGTAGACTATTTGGATCTCGACGCGGGCTACTTTCTAGAGCGGCAGGACGTGCAAGGCGGCCTGTCGTACAATGGCCCGAAGCTTACGTTGCCTACCGGGCTGGGACTCGGCATCACCGATGACCGCTTGGCCAGGGTGCACTGGAGAAAGGAAATCGCAGTCGATGGGTAAGCATTTGCCGGATGTGTCCCCCGTGATGCGGACTTGGCAGTTTTGGGTGAACAAGGGGGCCGATAGCTTAAACTGCAATCTGCGGCCGCTTCAAGTGACGGGGGGGTTGGACGATCTTGAGCAGGTTTTCATCGCTGACCCAATCGACAGAATACTGCCTGACTCGCCGTCCGGTTATCTCGCCGATGGCGAACGCTGGTCTGATCCCCTATGGCAAGAGGTTGTCGCCAATGTCGCGGGCGCTGTGGAAATGCGCGCATTCGGCTTTACAGTCAGGCGAGCGAATCTTCGAATCTGGCCCACGGACCGTCCCTGCTATCGAAGCCAGAATGACCGGGAGTTCGACCAGTTCCAGGAGACTAGAATTCATCTTTTTGAGCCCCTCACGATTGGATTATGCACCCAGGATCAAAAGTGGGTGTGGGTGCGCTCCAAGATTGCCAGCGGATGGATGCACGCGGAGGACGTCGGCGTGGCTAACGCCATACAATGGGAACGCTATCGAGATCAGGTGCCGAGGTTTTTAGTCGTGATCGCCAATGGCGTCCGAACTGAAGCTCAGCCTTATGATTCGGCAGTGTCTTTCATGCCGATTGAATACGGCGCCTGCTTGCCTTTGTTTTCCGATTCGCCGCCTGAGGCTCTTGGCCATCAAAACGCGCTCGGTCACTACGTGGTCGAATACCCTGTTCGGCAAGCCGATGGCGGCCTAGATATCCGTCTCGCTTTGATTAACCAGGATGACAGAGTTCATGTGGGATTTTTAGCATCCTCCCGCGCCAACCTCATTCGCTCAATCTTTTCCCTGCTCGGCGACCGCTACGCTTGGGGAGATTTACTTGGAGGGCATGATTGTTCCAGTTTGGTTATGGACGCCTATCGAACGCTGGGCATTCATCTGCCTCGCAATAGCAGGGACCAGGCTCAGTATTTGCCTGCTCGCTCTATATGGAATCGAGACGACGACGCACGGCAACGCATGGCCGATCTAGCGCTCGCCGAGCCCGGCGACTTGTTGATGATGCCGGGGCACGTCCTGATGTTTCTTGGTATTCACCTTCAGTTAGCTTATGCTCTCCATGCTTTTGTCGGCTACGGCGAGACCATCAACGGCGTCTTTCAGTCGGTGTGGGTTAACAGCGTAGAAGTTTCCAGTCTTCGCGTTCCAACCCGAAGCGGACCTTCCTACTTAAGCGCCCTGACTCGCATCGTGCACGTATGGTAAGCCGTGATTGGACCTTTTTTGCAGTTAAGCCGGGAGGCTCTGGCGAGGAACCGGTTGACGCCAGCTGTACTTAACAACAGATTTGCCATAATCCCCTTGGCGACCGCTCGCAATCGAGTCTATGGCTCTTTTTTTCTTGAGGTACGCTTCAGGGTTGCCTTCAGGCTAAAACCCGCTGAAAAGTGTGCCTTTGGCGAGCGCCGGCATTCCTATCGCTTGAGCGAGGGCTGTTAGGGTGCATGTGATAAAGTTGGTAAAGATCCCCAAGCCGTTGATTGGATGTGCGGGAATGCCTGCCTTCGAAAACTTAGCTGATTTACAACAATTTGTCGAGTTGTGCCAAGCTTGTGGGCTTCGTCAGCAAGCCGAGCGGGTTGTCTTTGGCGAGGGTGTCGCTCGAAGCCGCATTGTTTTTTGCGGAGAAGGCCCGGGAGCGGACGAAGACAGGCTGGGACGCCCATTCGTAGGTCGGGCAGGACAACTCTTGGATCAAATGATGGAAGCGATGGGGTTTTCACGTGCAGTCAATGCTTATATTTTGAATGTGGTGAAATGTCGGCCTCCGAATAACCGCACGCCTACCATGGAGGAGCGAGACACATGCCGCCCGCATCTTGAAGCGCAATTGGGCTTGATCCGGCCGGTCATCATCGTGCTATTAGGTTCGTCGGCGATCAAGACATTTCTCGGTGAAGACGCCCGCGTGAGCCGCTGTCGGGGCCGTTGGCAGTGCTTGCCCTCGGGCATTTGGGCCATGCCCACGTATCATCCGGCTGCGCTGCTGAGAAATCCTGGCTGGAAAGTCGAAGCATGGGATGATTTAAAAAAAGTGATTGACCAGTATCGCGCCCTGGTTGACCCTAGCCATGTTGCTCCGGCCCATCCGCTATCATCCGCAGCAGGGGTTCCGAAAAAATAGGGCATGGATACGCGTGGTCAGCGTTGAGCAGTCGAAAATAGGATCCATGCGCTAGCCATGGTCTCGTAATGATGCGAGCCGTGTCGCTGCTCCTTTGCCGATTGGTCTATGATAAGCGGGAAAGGGTGTTGGATTAGGATTTGGATGTGATGACGGTGCGCTGAAAATGCCAGAGGACCAGGGCGCAGGTGCGTTAGAGATCTTGGCTTTCGTATTGAGGGGGAGTATTACCCCCTGAACCGAGGAGGGATTCGATGATCCGGCACAATTCGCCTTGGCCAGTGTTAGAGGAGACCTTCAAGGAACTAGAACCCCTATGGCAGGACTATCCCAATGTGTTGCGAGTGATGCGCCAGGCTTTCATCGACAGCCTGGTAGGGTCGCTGTCCTGGCCCGAGAAAGAGCCCTACCTGGTCACCGGCGACATTAAAGCCATGTGGCTGCGCGATTCGTCCGGCCAAATAGAGCCGTATCTTCGATTCATCGATCAGGACCCACATTTGGCTCGCGTCGTCCAAGGGATTATCCGACGGCAAGCCAAATTTGTACTGATTGACGCTTATGCTAATGCTTTCAATCCATTTCCGAATGGAAAAACTGGAGTGTTCTGGGATCAGACCGCCAAGAATCCTTGGGTGTTCGAACGAAAATTCGCTCTCGATTCGCTGGCCTACCCCGTGCGACTATGGTGGCTCTATTGGAAACACACGGGCGACGGCCAACTCATTGAAGAATGCCTGCCTGCGGTCAAGCGCATTATCGAAGTCATGGAAGTGGAACAAGACCACGACCTTCGCAGTCCTTATTGCTTCCGCAGAGTTTTCGGAGGGCGCCGCAATACATTGGCCCCAGGTCCCGTCCAACGATGCGGCTTAGTGTGGAGTGGGTTTCGGCCCAGCGATGACGCCGGCCGGTTGTGCTATAACATCCCCGGGCAAATGATGGCGGCAGTAAGCTTAGATATGATTGCCGAATGGAGTCTTAGCGTATTCAACGATCCGACTTTAGCGGCGCGTGCTCGGGGGATAGCCCATCAACTAGTGGAAGGCATTACGACGCACGGACTCGTCGAGTCTAGTCCCGGAACTTTGGCATGGGCGTATGAAGTCAACGGAGAACGTCAACATGTGATCATGGATGACGCGAACATCCCGAGCCTGTTGTCGGCACCGTTTTTATTCTTTTGTTCTGCCGCCCATCCGGTATACCTTTCTACCCGGCGCCTCGTCCTGTCTACCGCGAATCCATACTGGTACCGGGGTTCTCAGTTGACGGGAGTGGGAAGCGCACACACTCAAAAACACCGCGTTTGGCCGATGGCGGTGATCATGGACGCGATGACCATCAGCAATCCGGATCAGTCCCGAAAAAAACTGGCCGCCGTGGCTGCTGCCGACGCGAATACCGGTTGGATTCACGAGAGCGTCGACGGCAATCATCCGCGGAATTTTAGCCGTGCTTGGTTTGGCTGGGGCAATGCCCTATTTGCGGAGGCCGTCCTCCGGCTGTCAGGATTTCCGGCGATCAGCCGGCCGCCGTTAGTCCAATGACCCACCTTAGCCTTTGCATGTCGGTCCTTTTAGAATCCCAAACCGCAATAAAGACTTAGAGGCCGCATCAAAAATGCGGGCGAACTGTTTCCTGTTGGCCAAACAGAGCGGCCCGCCATACCAGGCCATCCGGCGAGGATGCTCCCCAATGTTGTCAGGTCAGGGATTTTCCAATCCATTGTTCCCGATACGCAGCGAACAATGGATTGGAGTGATGACCTCGTGTTAGCGCTAATGCAATTTGTCATCACTTCAGCTAACTTGCACGCCAATCCCGAATGATTCAAGGGCCTGGGCTCTAGTTCGGCCGGGATGCGCTCGGACACGGTGACTGGGAGAAATCCGTTGCCAGGCTAGTTCGTCAGACTGATGCCAAAACGAGTTGGCCAAAACACCTCGGATCTCGGAGGCTTAGCGCTTCCAAGGCTCTTGCACGGTTTATGTTTACGGCTGGAACTTCCCAATCTGGCTTGGCCATTTTGTCTCAAGGATTTGGCAAGGGGGACGGATCGGAACGTAAGATCTCTTCGTTTTTCTGGAGGACCCTGGAGTCTAGAAAGCCATCCCCTCCCAATACTATAGTGGACCCAGAAATTCAGATAATCTGGGAGGCCCTCAAGTGTTACACTGGATACTCGATGAAAACACAGACTCCGACGTTCAAGGCGCAAGTGACCTTAGAACTCCTCAAAGAAGAAAAAACCGTGACGCAGATTGCTGCCGAACATGGCATTCATCCGGGACAATTGCATCGCTGGAAGCGGCAGGCCCTGGACAACTTTCCTCATTTGTTCACCGAATCCCAAGATCTACAGCGCCAAGCTCGCGAACACGAGGAGCAACTCGCCGAACTGTAC
>DAHXNH010000403.1 GCA_027365485.1 Clostridiales bacterium | reverse complement strand
CCGCTGCGCCTCGCGCGCTATTCGATCTGTTCCGAAACATGGGAAACTATTCGGCATGAAAGCATTGAAACGTCCTCCGGGATGAATGCGGCTAAGGTGCTCCAACCTGATCGGCGCGAGCATCCGATCGTGAATGCCGGGTATATAGATTCGAGTTAGCCACTGGCTTCCAGTTCTTTAAAGGCCTTCAGCCACGCCTCCTGACCCCGACCTAATCATCCGGTGACACTATCGTGGATCCGTCGGAACTGGCGTGCCATGGGCCCTGTTGGCGGCGTCTGTCTAGAGGATCAGCGATGTATTAACAGATGCTTAACGAAAGGATAACCCAACGTTCATCGTCTCTTAAAGGCTTTCTTAAAGTCGATCGCGATAATCAAAGAGGAAGACACGAGTGACGGCGGAGGGATCAGACACTGCGTTAAGACCGCCTTACGGAGAGCCATTCCGGGGGAAAGGGTCAAGATATTTTGACTCTTCAGCAATAAGAATTAGGGAGGTAATTCATGGATTCGGGAGTCCGTCTAGACAGCCACCCCCAGAACTACAGCGATGAAACCTGGCATGGCCATGGTGGCGCGACCCTTCGACAACTGGTTTTTGGAATGAACGACGGACTCGTGGCTACGGTGGGATTGGTTGCCGGTCTAATTTTTGCGGGTTCATCCAGAGGCGTCGTGTTGGGAGCTACCCTGGCTGCGATTATTGCTGCAGTGTCTTCCATGGCGCTGGGCTCTTACCTTTCGACGCAAGCGGAAGTCGGGTACCACGAGGCGCAAATCCGGCGCGAACGACGAGAAATTGACGAACAGCCGAACGAAGAGCTCGACGAGATGCGCCAGATCTATCACGGGTACGGCCTAAACCGTCAAGAGATCGAAATATTTCTCGCCCACTTTAAGAAGGATAAGGAACTGTGGCTGCGGCTCATGCTGCGAGATGAATTGGGCATCGTGCCGGAATCCTTTGAAAGTCCATGGAAAAACGCCGGGTCGATGGCTTTCGCGGTCGCGGCCGGATCCCTCCCCCCGTTGGTGCCCATCCTTTGGGGAGCAAGCCCGAAGGGCGTCTTCGGTTGGATCCTCATATTGTCGGCGGTGACCGCGTTTGGATTAGGTGCTGTGACTGCACGCAGCACGGGGAAATGTTGGTGGAACGCGGGCCTTTCATTTTTGGTGGTTGCTTCCATCGCGGCTGCGATTGGCATGGGTGCTGGTAGTCTGATTGCCCCACTGTTCGCCTAATCGGTTGATTCAGGTCGTTCGCGGGTTGGGCGCCCACCAGATTCTCATCCTGAGATTCGATTGTGCTCGTCGTGTCGGGGTAAAAACATGTCAGCAAAAGGAGTCGAACATGCCCTCCGTTAAACTGAAAGCGATAAACAAATCATTTGGTCAGCGTCAAGTCTTGCAGCATATTGATATGGAAGTGGGCGATGGCGAATTTGTTGTCGTCGTGGGTCCGTCCGGGTGCGGCAAGTCGACGCTATTGCGCATCGTCGCCGGATTGGAGTCTCCGACGTCGGGTGAACTGTGGTTTGACGACCGCTTGGTGACTCAGGTCCCCGCCCATGCCAGAAACATTGGCATGGTCTTTCAAAATTACGCGCTCTATCCGCACATGACCGTCTTTGACAACTTGGCTTTTGGCATGGCGGCTCGAAAGACAGCCCCCAGCGCAATTAAACATCGGATTGACGAAGTCGCGCAGCTGTTAGAAATTGAACCGTTGCTTCACATCAGGCCAGGGGCCTTGTCAGGCGGTCAGCGCCAGCGTGTGGCTGTGGGCAGGGCCTTGGTGCGGAGCCCGTTTGCGTTTCTGATGGACGAGCCATTATCAAATCTCGATGCATTGTTGCGAGAGCGCATGCGGGTCGAACTGAGACGACTGCACGACCGCATGCGCATTCCCACGTTGTATGTAACCCACGACCAAACCGAAGCGATGACCATGGCCGACCGGATGGTGGTCATGCGGAACGGAAGAATACTGCAACTTGGAAGGCCGGAAGAGCTTTACCATCGGCCTTCCACCGTGTTTGTAGCGCAGTTCCTGGGATCGCCTCCGATGAATTTGGTGTCAGTTAAAGTGCTGCCGGATAAGGGGGTGGCCGTGGCCGGTAAGGACCCACAAGTGATTCCTATTCCGGCCCGGATTCGCGAGCAGATCGGGGGTCGGAACGTGGTCTGGCTTGGGTTTCGCCCTGAGCGGGTGGTTCCCCAAACCGATGGAGCCGTGGAGGGACTGGATTTCACAGCAACGGTGCACACCGTCGAGACATTAGGCGCACGCTATCACGTACACGGAACCTGGGGGGAGTCACCCATCACCTGGGTTACGACCGAGAGAGAGGGACTGACGGGGTCGGTCAAGATGAAGCTTACGGTTCCTTGGGACCAGGTTCATTGGTTCGATGCTGCGACCGAAGAACGGATGGTAAGCCCAGAAAGAGAGTCCATTCCCGTTCAAGTAGGAGGAACCCTGTGATGAACCGACGTGTGCCATTGTCCGAGGACGCACGGGTCAACTCGGCGACCGGGGGCGGGTTATTGCTCTGGTTAAGCTGGTGGAATGCCTATGCGCTCAGGGAGACCCTGGTCGGCTATGGACTTATTCTTCCCAGTCTCCTGGTGTTTTTGGTGTTCTATTATGGGCCGGCTATCTTTTTGATGTACATTGCGTTCTTTCATTGGAACATTTTCGCCAGTCAGAGCACCTTTGTCGGGCTCCACAACTTCTCCGTATTGATCCACCAACCGGTTTTTTGGCAGTCTTTGCTGAATACCGGTTATTATGTGGTGCTGGTGGTGCCGGTGACCACGCTCTTGGCCCTAGCACTGGCTTTGCTGCTGCGCGAAACCAGGAACCTTCGGGGCGGCGGACTCTCCCAGGCGCTAGTGTTTCTTCCCCATGTCACTCCGGTTGTGGCCACCTCGATCATCTGGGTGTGGATTTTTGACCCGACTTTTGGATTGGCCAATGCAGTGCTCCATTTCCTCCAATTGCCGCAGTTGGGATGGCTGTCTAGCGTGCATTGGGCGTTGCCGTCTGTCATGATCTACACCGTATGGCATTCGGTGGGGCTATATACTGTCTTGTTCCTGGCGGGCTTGGCAACCTTGCCGAAACAGGTTCTGGAAGCCGCTCAAATGGATGGAGTGCGCGGTTGGAGGTCATTTAGGCGCATCATTCTGCCGCTCATCAGCCCGATCACGTTCTTTGTTATCGTCTTGGCCACCATCAACACCATGCAGACGTTTTCTCAGATTTACACCCTGACCGGGGGTCCCCACGGAGGGGCGGGAGGTCCGGCCTTCTCCACCACGACCGACTCGCTGTTAATCTACCAAACGGCGTTTTTGTACCTGCATTTTTCCCTGTCTTCGGCGATGAGCCTCGTACTGTTTGCCCTGATCCTGACCCTGACGCTGGTGCAAAAGCTGATCGCTGACCGCATGGTCTTCTACCGCTAAGGATGTTCCCGCAGGACCGAAGACCCCACGCTGGCGTGGCCGCAACTACTGTGGAGAGGAAGCGTTTAGACCATGTCGAAGTTTATCGCTTACGGTCTCAGAGCCGTAGTCGCTGCAGCGATGGCGGCACCGATTTATTGGGTGTTCGTGATCGCTACCGGTTACCATGGGGCGGCCTATTCCATCCCGCCTGTCTGGCGGCCCCTATTTCACTGGGCTCCATTTCTGTTCGTCTGGACGCATACGCCCTGGGCACGCTACGTCGTGAACAGTGTGGTGATCTCGGCGTCCACCATCATCTTGGTGGTCGTGACCAGCGCCTTGGCCGGCTACGCGTTGGCAGAACTGAAGTTCCCAGGGAACTCGATGTATTTTTACGTTACCTTGGGGGTGATGATGCTGCCTCAGCAAGCGCTTTTGGTCCCGCAATATGTGGTGATGTACCATTTGCATCTGCTCAACACCTATACTGGCCTCATCATCCCATTCGCCGCGAGCACGTCGGGCATCTTTCTCTTTCGCCAGTTTTTTATGAAGCTCCCGGTGAGTTATCGGGAAATTGCTCGGCTGGAAGGGGTCAGCACCCTCACCTATTTACGGCGCGTGGCCGTGCCGCTGGCAAGGCCTGCAGTCGCTACCACGGTGCTGCTGACGTTTATTTCTTCCTGGAATCAATTTCAATGGCCTCTGATTATGACGGTGAGCTCGCAGCTTCAACCCATCGAACTGGCATTGAGCCATTATATGCAGGCATATCAGTCCCATTGGCGCGAACTCACGGCGGCCGCCCTGATCGCTCTGTTGCCGATTCTCATCGTGTTTGCCCTTACTCAACGACATATCGTCAGCGCCGTGGCCGGTGGCGAGGTGACCCAAAAGGACTGAACTGCCGACGGAGCACCTGAAGGGAGGGGATACCCATGTAAGCTTTGACCTAACCGAAACAACCCGTCGAACCAACAAGCACAAGGAGGAATTAGAGTGAACAGTCAAAACAGGTCCACGCGAAGAGTGGCCATGGGTTCCGCGCTGGCCATGGGAGCGTCGATTCTGGCCGGATTTGGTGGATCAGCCTTCGCCCGGAGCGCACCCGCAGTGAAACCGGTCACGATTACTTTTTGGGAATCGCACTCGTCCGGCAATCCCCCGGGCATTGCGCTCGCCCACTTGATTCAAGAGTTTAATCACACCCACCGAAACGTGAAGGTGGACTTGAGCATTACCAAGGCGAGTCACAAAGCCTTAGCCGCTCTGGCCGCCGGCGATGCGCCGGTGGTGGCTTGGATTAGCCACTATGACGGCAATTTCCGGTCGGCCAATGCGTTGGTGTCCTGGAACAAGTATTTTAGCGGGTTCCCAGCGGCAGAGAGAAACGCCATCTTCCCCGTTGTTTGGGGCAACGGGGAAGTCAAGGGCCAGCACTATCGCATTCAAGCGGATGCCAAAGTATCCGAGCTAGTCTATAACAAAGCAATTTTTGCCAAGGCCGGAATTCAGCGTTTTCCTGTCACCTGGACGCAACTAGCGCAAGACGTTTCGATTATAAAGCAACGGGTTCCAGGCGTCATCCCCTTGGCCTGGAAAGATTCGTCTGCCCACATCCTGCCGCCGTTTTTGTCCAACGGGGGTCAACTGTTCAAACCCGGCAGCCGTCAAAAACAGGTGGACTTCCTGACGCCGGCAGCGACGAAGACATTTACGTATTTCCGCACTTTGTATCAGCAGAAGGAAATGATCATCGCCCACGGTAGTGCGATTGCGGCGGACTTTGGAGCCGGTAAGCTCGCCATCGCCGATGGCACGTCAGCAGGATACTTCGTGAAAGTACAGGCTGCCCATGGAGCTTTTGGCGTTGGCGTCGCCCCGTATCCTGCAGGAACCACTGGTCACACCTCCAACCTGGTGCAAGGGCTTGGATTTGTGTTGATGACGAGTCACACCCCGGTTCAGTACAAAGCCGCAACCACGTTTCTTTCATGGTGGTTCAGTGCCCAACCGCAAGCGTATTGGGGCACGCATTCAGGGTACCCGCCGGTGACCCGGTCCGGCCTTGCCTTAATCTCGAAGAGCTTTCTGACTAAAAACCCAGGGATTGCGGTGTCGGCTCGGGCCTTGGAGTCGCCTTATACGATCTCTAGGCCTGTGTCCGATTCCTATAAAGAGGTGCAAAGCGTTCTTGATGCAGAGTTTTTCGACGCGGTCACTGGGCGTACCTCCGTTCAATCGGCGCTGCACACCTTGCAAAAGCAGGCTAACGCCTATTTGAGTGGTCAAAGCGCCTTGTAATCGGCCAATGCCGGCCGTTCCCGGGCAGTGATTATGCTGCCCGAGAACGGCCGGTTCGGCTGAAGTCAGAAAAGCTACAGGAC
Organism: Clostridiales bacterium; assembly: GCA_027365485.1. GTDB lineage: Bacteria > Bacillota > Sulfobacillia > Sulfobacillales > Sulfobacillaceae > JAMCVM01. The sequence continues at coordinate 1,518 of DAHXNH010000403.1, read as the reverse complement.
CATGAGCGCAGGTGCACGGGGTCACGCAGCCATCGATGAGGTCGTGGATGGCGAAGAACCTTCGGGTTCATGCCTGGGTATTGATCGCCGAGGGATGCTAGATGTCACTCGTTTGGCCCGGGACCGAGGGATCCCGGGGAGGAAGCGCCAAGGCACCGACGGATATCAACGGACGGCTGAATGGTAGTCCTCGGGTTCCTGCGGTTGGAGGGTCGAGAAATTTCGAGTCTAAACAGTGACTCAAACTAAAGAAGCTTCGCCTAACCACTGCCCACGAGGATCGAACGGGTGAGGGTCGTGGCACTGCGAAGTCTAAGTTACCGAGATGTTTTTCATCTTTGAGAATTTCCCGCTGAGAGCTGCATTTGACTCAATGTAGCGCGAACGATCCGGGTGACTCGTCCAAGAGGGGTAGAGAAAGAATGTTAGTTGAAGAAGCAATACGCAGTCGTGCGAGTATTAAGGTATTCTCGGATGAACCGGTTGCTCCCGCAGTGATTGAGCGCTGTCTTGAGGCCGCGGTCTGGGCGCCGAATCATCATCTGACGGAACCCTGGCAGTTTAGGGTGATTGCGGGAGAGATGCGAGAGCTATTGGCGCGGACGGTGAAAGCCAGCATGTTGCACGATGCCACCGGCCTGGACGTGGCTGTGATGCAGGCCAAGGCGCTTAAAGAACGGAGAACGCTGTTAAGTGCGCCCGCCATCGTGACGGTGTACTCCGACACCGGGGCCGATGAGCGAGCGACTCGGGAGAATTTTGCCGCCTGTGCGGCCGCAGTGCAGAACATTTTGATTATGGCGCACAGCGCAGGACTGGCTGGGATTTGGCGTAGCAGTCGGATCTACGAACTCCCTCGGGTGCGCTCGGCCCTGCGTGTCCATGAAGCCGCACTATTTGTAGGTGCCATTTTTTTAGGATACTCGGTGCAGCGTACGGTAAAACGGCGGCGCACTCCTGCAGCCGACAAGACCTATTGGCTGCAAGCGGAGGACTTTGATTCAAGTTCTGGCGATGACGGAGCGCTGAAGCCACGTTTCACGGTTTAATGGTGCCGCTCTGAGTCATCCTCCGTTTTAAAGGCTATTTGCAATCTACGGTTGGATGGCCTTCGGTTTCATCTCGACAGATTTGGCCTGTTTTGTGCAAAACCTGGTGGACTGGGCCTTCGGAATAATCCGCTGTATGGTGCAAAATACGGTTGGACTACCGCCTGGGTTTGAGGGTCCTTCAGGTACTATAGTAGACTCAGACATTCAGACAATCTGTGAGGACCTCAAGTGTTACACTGGACACTCGATGAAAACACAGGCTCCGACGTTCAAGGCGCAAGTGACCTTAGAACTCCTCAAAGAAGAAAAAACCGTGACGCAGATGGCTGCCGAACATGGCATTCATCCGGGACAATTGCATCGCTGGAAGCGGCAGGCCCTGGACAACTTTCCTCATTTGTTCACCGAATCCCAAGATCTACAGCGCCAAGCTCGCGAACACGAGGAGCAACTCGCCGAACTGTAC
>DAHXNH010000376.1 GCA_027365485.1 Clostridiales bacterium | reverse complement strand
GGAGCATCGCGAGCTCTTGCTTATCTTGCAAGAGGCATTGATTGACATTTCTCAGCGTGACGCGGATTTGGCCTCTAAGTTGGCAGCGCGGGCTTACGTCAATCTGAAGACGGACTCCGCTGGACAGCGGCGGTATGATGGCCTCTTACATCGATTCACCGGAGTGCTGCATCGACGGTCTAGGGATCGGGTTGGCGGCACGCAAAGTGACGTTTAGTGACGATGGGTGCCAAAACTGGTGTTGAGCAAAGGATTCCCGGATCAACGTTGAAACGGTGATCTTGTCACTCACGGACCGTCTTGAGCCTCGGGTCCGTTGGCCGGATGGCCTATCCAGGTGTCTGGCGCGGTCCAGCGGTCACTGGATCGAGCCCAACGACCTTGGGCTCCAGCCCGCACGGATAGACCAGCTGGGCACCGATGCATTTCGCCATGATCCTGGCGACACCGACGCTTCCTGGTCTTCCGCGGCACAGAGATTCGGCCTTTTCTGGCCCCCACTCCCGCGGGAATGAGACTTACGAGGGGCTTGCCCCTCGAAAACGTCGTGTCTGGTAAGGCTGAGCCAGAACGCGCTGAATCCCGTCTCGAGGCAGAGCGTGCCTCTCGGGCGCTGGGTTTCGTCGGGATCCTGGGGGCATCGATGGCTTGGACAGGTTCTGGTGCCAAACTGCTCGGAGGGTGACCGCTCGCCTGTCTTGACACCCCGTGATCATTCGCCTCAAGGGCTTGCTGAGCGATCGCGATCGCGCAAACGATTGAGCAAGTTCACGCTGCTGAGGCGGTCTCTATGGTCGGGGGGTCGTGGGGTCCTCTATCGATGGGTTTGGTCGAGAATGTCTCTTAATTTCGTTGACCGTTTCTACTGGAGTTCCTTCAGCCCGTGTCCAGTGCGTGGATTGTTCAGGAGTTTACAAAGCGTGGCGGGCTTCATTTCGTCAGGGTCGCGTGGGGATTTTCCTAGCGATCGGGACTCTCGGCCTGGGCGTTAAAGCCCGTCCCTGGGACACAACAACACGGAATGGGCACGGGCCCCACGGGCACGGCGAAGAAACTGGAACAATTCATCGTGCCACCAGCGGTGGCACACTCACCGAGTCCAAAACCGCGCGAAGAAAAGGCTCCGCTGGTGCCCTTCTTGAGTCGCTCAGGGCAGGTTCCGTCGAGGATGATGAATCATCCCAGGAGCCCTAACCAGGGGTGCGAAATGTGAGATAAAAACGCCGGGGACATTCGCGACAAAGCGAATCGTTTTCGAATGACCCCGTAGGACAGGGCCAAAGTCTTCGTTGGGTGGTACCAGGGCTGCGTGCAGATCGATCGAATGGGCCATTCGCGGATCGAGATTATGCAGCGTGAGCGTCACGTGGGCACCCTGGTCAAGATAAATCACTGGTCCGGGCACCGTGCCATCAAAGGTCCACGCTGGAAATCGCACCCCGGGAGCGATAGTCACCTCCGTTTCTTCGGTGTCCATCTGAATGTGGACCGTGTCCCCGTGTCGCGTGACGCGCATCGGCTGAGGAGATTGATTTAAGGGCTTCATAGGTTATACTGAGCTAGTCGTTTTGGCCACCGGCGGGTTAGGCTTGGTACCGCAGCTGAACAACACGATCCCTGTGGCGGCCAATACCAAACCTGCCGCAACGGAACGATAGTACTTGCCCCATCTTTGTTTGCTCATCATCCGGCCCATCTTCTCCTTTGCGCCAGTGGAGCCACGATTGAACGGCATTCGTGACCACCGTGGATGACATCCTTCGATATATGTTAGGCACACCACCGAATTCTCGTTGTGAGATTGGTCACGAATGTGGGCGTCGAGTGCCTCAGCATGGCGTCATCCAGCGGGGCCGCTAGCCCTTGCACGACTAGGCAAGACCACGTACACCGGATTTATGATTCAGGGCTTGTCCTGGTCCTAACAATCGCTAATGGACCAATCCATCCGTCCGTGCCATTACACTGCAATGAACTCGCCCGTCGCGGATACGTTAGCACCAGGGCACACCTTTGCATAGCCCCGAGCGGGCTAGTCACTAATTACTAAATCCGTAGACCTACCTCGTCCGAGCACGGTTCTTGTCGTCAATCCGTGCACATGCAGTCGTGTTATCTTTATTACGAGTTATCAGTCGCCGCGCAATCAGCCACAAGCATCTTTTGGACATCGGATTGGTATGATCTGAAAGAGAAAAGTAAGGTGCAACTCAGTTGGGCCCTCCGACTGAAGAATGTGCATAATCCGATGTTGACGTAGCTGATGCCCTTGCTCTGGCTCGGCTCAGTCGATGTCGCCATCGCCGATCCAGTCGGACCCTAGGCTCCGACTGGATCGGCCGTTTGGCTGCATGTAACAATCCTGTGTTCAGGGGCTAGCCTCAACGGGGAAAGGGGGCCTTACGATTCCATGGCCCTATTGAGTGGGCTGGGATGAAACGTTTGGATGAACCCAAATCGGTGCTTTTCCTCGCGCGCCCTAAGGTTTGATGGTGTAGGCGAAGAGTTCTCGACTCTGGTGCTGATAGGGCCGAGCGCTAAGTTCCTTGCGGACTAAAATCCACATGCTTGGCCTGTGAAGGTTTGGTATCCGTGATGGATTAGAGTGAATGCGCCACGGAATGATCCAGTGGGCATTGACGTTCTTCAATGTGTTGAACAAACTCTTCGCGGAAGTGCTTCATTGCGCTGAGCATGAATGGCAGCGACGCGTCACCGAGCGGGCACAAGCATATTCCACTGACATTGTCCGCAATGTCGGGCAGGCGAGCCAAGTCTTCCATGGAGCCTTTGCCATCTTCTATGCGGTCTAAAATCGCGGACATCCAATAAGTGCCTTCACGACACGGAGTACATTTGCCACAAGATTCGGTGCGGTAAAACTTGAGGAGTCTGGCGGCTGCTCGCACGATACACACCTGATCGTCGAGAACGATGACTCCTCCCGACCCAAGCATCGTTCCGGCCTCTGCCAATGATTCGTAGTCCAGCGGCACACTAAAACTTTTGGGTACAAGCAAAGGAACGGAACTACCTCCGGGAATGACAGCCTTGATGGATCGCCCGTCAAGCGGTCCACCGGCATATTCATAGAGTAATGTGTCAAGTGGCGTCGCCAACGGTAATTCATAGTTGTCAGGGCGCGCGATACGCCCACTTACGGAAAAAATCTTAATGCCAGGAGATGCAGTGGTGCCATGACTGCGGTACCACTCCGCCCCTTGGGTTAGGATTATTGGAAGATTGGCCACCGTTTCGGCATTGTTGACCACGGTGGGCTTCCCATAGAGTCCGACCTGTGCCGGGAAGGGGGGGTTAATTCGGGGATGACCGCGCTTTCCCTCTACGGCTTCTAGTAGGGCGGTCTCTTCGCCGCAAATGTAGGCTCCCGCGCCGCGAAATATTTTGAGAGTGACGGAGCAGTCTGAGCCAAAAATATGCGAACCGACATAGCCAGCGATCCGGGCCTCGTCCCTAGCTCGGAGCAGGGATTCATATCCTGCCAACAGTTCACCTCGAACGAAAATAAAGGCTTCCGCGGCGTTTAGCGCATAGGCCGCAATAAGGGTACCCTCTATAACTTGGTGGGGATTGTTCTCGACCAGTTCACGGTCTTTAAACGTCCCGGGCTCCGCTTCGTCGGCGTTGACCACTAGGTAGCGTTCGGGTTGCGACTGATCGAGGAAACTCCACTTGCGTCCTGTGGGAAATCCGGCACCGCCTCGGCCACGGAGGCCGGAGCGGGAGACCTCTTCAAGCAAATCTGCACGGTCCATGGACAGCGCCCTACGCAACCCCGAGTATCCCTGGTGGTGGGCGTATACGTCTAAAGACTCGATGCCAGGCACGTCACGATGTCTCAGTAGATAATACATGACCGCCTCCTTTACATATCGTCAGGAGATAAGAATACGTCTTCGCCCTCTACGCGCACGGGAAAAACGTCAATGGGGGAAATTGCTGGCATTTTGACCGCGTGACCTGTTCGGATGTCAAATTGCCCTCCGTGTCGTGGACACGTCACAA
>DAHXNH010000370.1 GCA_027365485.1 Clostridiales bacterium | reverse complement strand
AGGAGATTAGCCGCAGGATTTCGAGCGAACTCTATGTGATGCGATGTGAAAACCGTCCCTCCAGAAGAGCCACACCCGAAGACTTTGGCGCTCGGATGGATCCATGCTGCATAGGGGACGTTCCTTCTTTCTTTCGTGATCCAGAGTGTTTGCTTGTTTTCCTCTTCAGTGCCGCTGGATTGCTATCAATATAACGTCCGATCTGCCCAATTGGTTACCAACGTTTTCCCGTGACTATTTATCGTAACCCTAACCGAACGTCAGGATCGCCCCCAAAACGTGTTCGAATAGGGTCCTAAAGCGCATTGTGTGACCAATCGCGTAGAGGGTCATAGACCCTATTCGGACCATTGATGATCCAGGAGGCGGTAATCGATGGGGCATCGGATTGGCTATGGGCGTATAAGGAGTGGGCCAATAGTTACGGCAACTCGAGGCGAATGTCTTCTGGGTGAGATGCCTTATGGCATCAACGCCTCCGATAATCCGCTACGAGAGACTGTATTGCCTCTTATGCCTGTCTATGGCGCGGTTTCACCACATTGAGGGGTACCGTCTCAGTAGGCCGGGCCTTCGGTCGCGGTTCGGATCTTAACAACGGATATGGTACAGGCTGGAAATGTTCCAGATCCAGGAGGGGGTTATTGGCGGCGTTTGTTTCGTCTAAGGTAGAAAACATGGGGCTTGACATATACACTTGCGCTAAACCGATCGTTGGCGCGTCAGGTAATCGGCCGATACGCCATGCGCACTTTAGCCTTCCAAGTGCTAGCGTGGTAATTTCGTGGTTTGTTGGCGGGACCCCATAGATGTATAGTCGGACCGTTGAGACAGAAGGCTACTCGCGAACGGGAGGGGCATCCCAAGGCCCGCGTGGTCCGCGGGTATGTTCGATGGTGTTCCGTATGCCCTCCTCTAACATGGGAGGAAGACTGTTGAGCGGTACCGATCGGGTTTCACCCCGCTGATGCGACGCGACCAGCGCGGCGACGATCAAGGCATTGCCAACGACATCATACCCTCGCGTTTGTACAAACGCCACCGCGGCGGGAATATCGTTAGGGTACTTGCGTAGAGCAGCCAAAATGATCAAGAAATTCGGGAGCACGTGATCGTATGGAACCCACCGATAAGTCTCGTAAAATCTATGCCAATAGCCTTCCGAATCGTGCAGTTCTTCTTCGTCGAAGCGACCCAGAGCAATCCCCAAGATGGTTTCGTGCCCCGCCGGGCGTCCTAGGTGTCTCGCCCAGTTCGCCTGCACTAGGGCATACGGGTCAGTTGTAGGTGCCTGCGCGGCGTGAGCAAGGAGTGACGCCACCGTTGCCGCCAAAGGCGTTTGATACGGTAGGGCATCCTCCATGACAGCGTGGCCGACTTGGGTCCATTCCCCAACGAGCAAGAGGTTCCACAGGGGAGCTCGCCGCATGACTCCGGTGGTTTCCCGATAAGGGTGCCAATGCCCAATGTACTGGGGGTTAGCTAGGATAAACTGCTCGGCTCGGGTGCGCTGCACCCAGTCTGGATGTTCCCACCACAGATGCAAGGGCAACCAGGCCGCCTCGGCGGTCCGCCAGTTTGTTCGGGCGTATAGATGCCAATGGGCTTCACGCAAGAGGAGAGATTGTTCTGCAACCGCAGTCCTCTGTGGTTTTTGGACTTCACGAACGGCCCACTCAGCCCACGTCCATACGCTGCGAACCTGTCGAGCCCAGGACGCCCCATTTGCAAAGGTCAGGATGTGTGTCTCGCCGCGGTGGGGCCACGAGAGCTCACGATACGACCAATTAGAACGCAACGGAACCGATGGGACCCGGGCGGTGAGCCTTCGAAACGTCAAACGTCCGGCCAGGAACGCATCCAGGTCGGCCTCTAACGCGGCGATATCGCGGCCTTCCGCATAGGCCGCTCGGACGACATCACCAATGAGCCGCCGGCGCCAAATAACCAGGTCCATCAACCCTCCTCCAACGGAACTAAGTCTGTTGGAGCGCGCCCCCCATGGAATCGAGAACATAGCTGCGATAGAGAATTGGGACTCGGAAGATAGAAAAAGTTAATGGCCGGACGCCGTGGTGAACGGAATGCCAAATTCTTCGCAGAATGCAGTAATGTCTCCGCCATTAAATCCGTACTCCGAATGGCCGTAGCTATAGGTATTGACGGCCACGAGGTGGTTTTCACTGTCCCAAGTCCCATTTCCAGACCAACCTTTCGCCAAGATAGGAGTAAAGTCGTGATAGACGTTACTGTATGGGTCTGGAAACGGATCATCGGGAGGTGTTACTTGGGTAGCAACCAATACCTCGGATTGGGCGGTCAGTTGCCAGACTTCAGTGATCGGATTATAGCACGTTACGGCCGTGTTTTGTTGATTCACTTGCGGATTTACACCACGTCAGTTTTGTACGCGGAACCTGTTGGGGCGGCCTCATCGGGCAAATAGACCAAGCCCTTGGCCGGACAGTTCACCCAAGTTGGGTTCTGACGCCTAACCGCGTGGGTTCTCTATCCGGGACGGCATACGATCGCCCATCTGCGGCAGGTGATGGACCCGTCACACCGACGCTGGTAGGAAGCGTACGCTGCATTTCTCCGCCAGGGGCGATGGCCGCGTCCGACCGCGCTATGGTGCCGGTAGGCCCAGGTATTGGTGCGTGGGGTAGCGCCCGCTGGCAAATAACTCCACGTGCTCCTAGACGATACCTTGTTGCACAAAACAGGACCCAAAGTCGTCGGAGCCGGTCAATATCATGAGGCAGTGCGTTCAACGAAGGCCAAGACGATTACGGCCTGGGGGCCCAATGTGGTGGTGTTGGCGCTATATATAACGCCGCCCTGGGCGGCGAACCCTGGGCAGTGTCCATCAATCTTCGGATCCATCAGAAGGGAGAGGCGATCATCCTGGATCAGGTGGAGGCCAAGATCCGAGAAGTGTCGGAATGGCTTCCGACGTAGCTAGTGTGACATAAGCGCCGACGGCGCTTATGTCACCTTGGCTCGCCGCCACCTGCCGCGTACGGCCCTATATTCGCGCATGCAAACGAGGAGATTGCTCACCATCCCCCAGGCAGTAGGCCGCCACTACACCTAACACCTCGTGGCAATCCGCCACCGTCACCATTCGCGACATGACCAAGAAGCGATTGGTGTTCTTGCGGGCCGTATTATGGTATGCGACGGTGTCCCTATGCGCTCGTCCTCATGGTGTTGGTGCGAGATCCAGCCGGACGGGAACCAATGGTGCCAGGTTAGTAGTCGCCGTATAATACGGAAAAGTCAGTTAATAATGGACGTGGGGATGGGGTGGGTTCCATGTGCTGGCGAGGTTCGATGAATTTGTGGGCGATCGATACAGAGCGACGCACATTTGCATCGCAATCCCTTACTTTAGGGTGAACGCGCGCACGCTTCGCCCTCGCATCGCATAGCGATGCGAGGAACCTCCATCAGCACTCGCTGAAGGATGGCAGGATCTATGATGGTTTGGCTGGTTCTAAACGCTTCGGCGTTTTTTCGGGGAATACTGATTGCCCCGCGGTTTGGGTTTACGAGGATAGGATCGATGGGGAACGATCGGCACCACGTTGGCCTGCATGGATTCCACCAGGTTCCAATACGCCTGCATTCGACGGTCAGGATCGGGGTCCAACACGATCGTGATCCAGCGGTCTTCCCATAAGCCCACGGCGACACTCGTGTTGATTTTATCCTTCGCATGTTTGCGGCGCACTTCGCCCCGGGCGCGACGTTCCTCCCATCGCCTCTGGGCTTCATGTTCGACCAGTGCCGCCATGTTACTGGTCACGACGGTGGCCTGGTGCTCTTGGGCAATCCCTTCGGGCCCAATCCCTGAGAAATTCTCCAGTTCCCAGTCGTTTTTCAGAATATCGTAGTGCGTTTCGACGCCCCAGCGCAAATGGTACACCGCTTCAACTTGCTGGTAAGGCAGCAAGGTGGCCGGCACATTGGTAATCAAAATTTCTTGGTTCCCATTGGCCAACGTGATCTTGATCACGCGGAGACGCAGGACCGTGCCTACGGGCAAGGGATTGCCCGCACGGGCCAATTTTTGGGCCCGACGCTTGGTGACCACGAGGGTTATCCATCCGTCCTTGGCCACTGAGCCAAACTCTTCCAGATAAAAACTCTCCTTGACCCGCATCAAGAACCGGGCTCCCCTCTGCGCGAGCGGTATGCAGAAGGCTAAGCCCGGGAAGTCCTTGGCGCAGTCCAAGGGTACCCGCGATCGAAAAACCATAGAATCGGTAGCGACTGCGCAACCAGGCCGTAAACGGCCTGCATGTTCCGCAAGGCAAGATCCCGTTCCGATGCGTCATACCGATCCAGCACGGCACTGAGACCAATCCCATTTGCCACATCGTAGGCGTGGGACATTTGGGCCCGCGCCAGCCCCGGAGCCTGTTTGCCGCCGGTTTTCCCATAGACCTCGCGGAGTTTGGAGGTATTCGGAATTTTTGACGTGCTCCCATCGATCGCCACGGGAATCATCTGCCCAATGACGGTGTAATTCTTGGCCGCATACCAATGGCGGACTAGAGTGTCATTGAGATCGACAAAGGCGTTCGGATCCAGTTTTTGTCGGGCTTCGGAAAAGGATGGTTTCGTGTACGACGTCACGGCGGGAAGATGGTGCTGAAGAAAGTTCGATCATTCGACGCTCGTCGTGAGCACTAACCGATTCAAAATGATACTGACGAGGCTCACCAACCCGACTTTCCGCTGGCGAGAAAAGTCCTGGGGCCTATGAGCATACGTGCGCTGAAACTCGGGAGACTCAAGACGGGCGGCTATCTGGTCAAAGACGTACTGAACGGTGGTCATCAGCCAAAAACCCCTTCATCGAATAATTGAAGGGATGGATACCAAATTGTGGCATCTGCTTCCAGTTCTGTTTTTTATCCCTCCGTAAACGACCGAACATTCCGTGGAGACTGTCTTTTCAGCTATTTGCTTAACCTGACACCATTGGGTCGTAGGCGGGTGGCACAAGTGCAAAAACCAGGCGCCCAGCACCCAGTCGGCTCCGCCGGAGGTCAACGGCAAGGACTCGGCGGGAGCGCTTAAAAATCGCACCTACGCGGTGCTTTGAGCCCGCCGCCGAGCTTGGTCCAGCTTCACGGACGATGGATCGGTCAGCAAGAGGACCCTATCGGGTCCCACGACATTCGCTAATCCCCCGTCAAAGGCCAAGCGCTCCGTGCCTGCCCCGACTTCCACCACGGCCGTGCCAGGCTCGGGATGGGCAAAAGCGACAAACGCTTGGGCCTCTTCACCGGCTTGGGCGATGAGACTGCGTAAGGCCGCATCGAATTCGACGCCAAACTGACTGGCCAAATGTGTCCGGGCTGGTCTGCTGAGTGGGGACCCATTTGCAGATCGGTTCGGCGATGGCGGCTGATAATTAAGCGTCCCCCACGCTGGCTGCGGGGCAACGTCCCCTTTTGGGCGTATAGGGCATCGTCGGCCTGACGCATGGCTGCCTCCAACTGGCCCGGAGCGTATTCGGCCGTCCCCTAGCTGACATGTGGGATGACCGACAGGGCCTCGTCCTGAGCGACCACCTGCAATCGGGCATTCACCGCTTGGGCATATTCGGTAGCCTCTGCCAGATGAGATCCTGCGCACCAACCGAAGAATTCATCCTCACCATAGCGGATCATGATTCTATCTCGCAGTGGCACGGTCATCAGCGCGTGGCCAATCGTCGCCAACAGCCGGTCCCCG
>DAHXNH010000367.1 GCA_027365485.1 Clostridiales bacterium | reverse complement strand
TCAAAGCGGACCACCACGGGACCCCCATCTTAGCGATGAATCCACTTCGTCCGCGAGCGGTAACGATCCTCGAACCTCGATCGGTCGCCCCCCGTCATCACCCTGGCCACCGGTCCATGTCCTCACCTCAGATCGAAGGGTTGAGGTCCTGAGAGCGAGCCTGCCCGGGGGCAGGCTCTTTGGTCATGGCATTGACAAAGCCCAAGGCTTATACACGCATCAGCGACCAATAGGACGTAGCTTTTCGGACCCTAGACGACCCCATTTTGCCAAGCCAAGGGCCAAGTTGACACCGCCAGGCCAAAGTCATCCCATCACATAGGGAATGGTCATAGGGCCCTCAGGTAATATCCCGACTCTTGCGTTGGGACCCATTTTGGCCAGCGCGCTGGCCAGCCCCTCCTCTACCGAAGGCGTCGGATGCAGCATGGCCCGTTCCACGGACAATGGATCCATGGCCGAATAGAGCCATACCTCAGCCTTAGTCAAGATACTGGCCAAGGTTTGCGCCTCCCACTGGTCAAAACGACGAAACCCCGGGGCGGCAATCTGATCCAATAGCTCTTGTGGAGTCGCAGCCATTTCCATCAAGGAACGAAACTCGCCGTGATCCGGGTAGCCTTCGCGACACTCGGCGGCACACACAATGGCACCCCCAGGCCGAACCACTTTGGCTGCTGCAGAAATCCCCTTCACTGTTTGGTAGAGATTTTGATCCAAGGGATACCCGCTGTTCGTCGTGACTACGATGTCAAACCCAGGCGGCTCGACTCCGGTCATAGCTACTGAACGAGCATAGTCTGCACCGGCAAAAAATGCCTCGACCAGCGATCCGGCGAACACGCCGGTGATGCCCCGTTCCTGGTTTACGGTCACATTGAGCAAAAAATCTGGATGAACTAAGTCCCACACTGACTGGCACTCTATTTGGTGAGGATTTCCTTCAAGAAGACCCCAGGTTGACCGAGGATGCCCGATTTGCTGCGCATTGTGAAACCCCATGATCGAATCAATCCCGGCCAGTGCCGGATAAATTCCCTTAGCTCCGCCCGAAAAGCCCGCAAAAAAATGGGGTTCAATCAGGCCCAGGACAATCTTGACCTCCGCTTCAACAAACTCACGGTTCAACCACGCTTCACACCCCTTGGCCGTCCGTCCAACATACGCCAAGCCATCTTTTTGGTAAGCATCGTGATTGACAATCCGATAGCGATCGACCACATCTGAACCATACATTTCCGACAGTTCCGGATGGGTATTGCCGCGATGGGATCCGGTGCCGTTGACCAAGACCACCTGCTCGGCTTCAATTCCACTTTGCCCTATCAGCGGCAATAAGACCCGAAGAATGCGAGCGGTCGGCAAAGGACGGGTGATATCCGGGGTCACGATGGCCACGCTTTTTTTGCCATGAAGAATGTCCGCTAACGATTTTGTGCCCATGGGTTGAGCCAACGCCGCCCACAGGGCACCGGATTCATCCGGCAATGTCGGTATTGACCGTGGGCGCATCACGGTCGCATTCTCTGGCACCTCCGCGGTGATGCGCCCATCCCCATAGGCTAACTCGATATTCATCATGACACCTGCCCTTTCTAAACATATGTGAACCGATCAAATTCCGGAGCTTTCGCTCAGCATATGGTCCTAGGCGGGCAAGAAAATTGCGGTCCGCATTGTCGTCGCGATCCTGTATCGTGCCAGGAAAGCCCTAGGGCCCAAAAATCCTCGCATGGCTTCATCCAACCGCAAGAAGACTACGTGCCACAGTTTTCTATCCACCGCCTTGATCTCCGGGTCTACGGCGGGATTCGGTTGGAGAGTCTTCTTCGCCTCATCGCACGACTACTGGGTCCTAGCTGTCAGTGGGCTCAGAGGCCGGTGGTAAGGCACCTGGCATTCGGGTTTTTTTCAAAAACATCTTGGGTCAAATGATCTTCGAAGCTCATCTCTTCCGATCGGTTGACAATGACCACTTCTGGTTCAAATTCTTCACGCATGGCAAAAACCAGTTCAGCACCGAAACGCAATGGTCCGTCTTTCTAGGTGATGACGATCCGTTCCCCGCCCTGGCGCATAATGCCTGATCATAGTGCTTTCAAGCCTTTTTTATCGTAATTACGCCCAAATCGTCAATCGCGAATCACCTCATGAGTCCAACCGTTCTTGATCCAGAACTCGGACAACAAAATCGCCTGTCGCTCCACGTCAGCTTTCTGATTGTGACTAGCCTCTCGGGCATAAAGAGTCGACACGCGACCTCGGGTGGGCATCGGGCAATGAACCATCTGGACTAAATCTTCTAAACGGTCCCAACGATGACCGGCGGCGACGCGTTCGGGTTTGTGACGACTATCGACTTCCAACTAGCGCATCGTGCTTTTCGACACACCCCGAAATTTCAGCCGCTTAATCCGACTTGAATAACATGCCTATACCATACTACAAAAACCCTATCTTAGGGCATGACAGGGGGGGACTTTGCACACACTGTGTACCTCGTCGGGGAACGGTTCAAGCCACTTCCAAGGTCCCAAATCCGGCTCGATCGGGATCATCTCACGTTGCTGACCATATCGATCTCACATGCCGATTTGATTGAGTAGATCGCATCGCTGATTACAGATTGACACCCGCGCATAGAAGACGACCCATCTTCAGTCGGTGGCAACGAGTCCCATGCAAGCTGGTGATTCTCGTGCGTGTAATACCGCCGATTGGTGGGGGAGCGATGCGCCGTTCAAATGCCATCGCGCTCCCACCCTGGCAATGTCGCTACTGATTTACCCATCCTTGCTCCACCGTCTTTCGGAGACGACGTCGGTACGTCCCAGGGATTATTAAACCGTTACTTCTCTGTAACGAAACCGCCATCCCCCTGTGAACCGATGAAATGGGTGCCAAATTTACTTCGACGTTCGTGGCCGCCACCGACCCTGGCTTAGGCATCGCAAGTTAAGGGATTCGGTGCATCTGATGCCTAGCCCCAACTTAACTTAGGACGGGGGCTTAGGCTTGGGTAAACCCGTAACTGCCCAGCCAGGTTGCGACGAGTTCGGTCCAGGCTTGAGCCCCTTGATTTTCTGGGTCCAAGCCCAGGCCGTGTCGTCCGCGTTGAAAAACGTGCAATGCAAACGGAATCTCATGCTTCGCCAGTTCTTCGGCGTACTTTAGAGCATGATGCACCGGCACTGTAGTGTCTTCGGCCGTATGCCACACGAAGGTTGGAGGGTTCGCGTCGGAAACCAAGTCGGGTATCGAACACTGTCGCCAGATATCGCTATCTTGGCCCGTCCCATCGCCGAACAAATTTCTGGCGGTTCCGTGGGCTTTGGGCCCTTCGATGATGGTCACCGCATAAGCCAAAATTGAAAGGTTCGGTCGGGCGTCCTGGCTGTCCACCGCGTCCAGGTCACTTGGCACTGAGGTCCCTTTCTGGGGCGGATTGGACAACATCGCAGCCAGATGCCCTCCCGCGGAAAACCCAATGGCCCCCACTCGCTCCGGGTCGACTCCTAGTTCCCGGGCCCGGTGGCGAATCCAACGCATCGCCCGTTGACCATCTATCAGTGGTACCGGAAAGCGATATGGAGCCAATCGATACGAAAGCACAAAGGCCGAAATGCCAAGCTGGTTCAGCCAGAGCGCCACTGGCTCCCCTTCGTGGGCCGCCAGATGGGCATATCCGCCACCGGGGCAGACCAATATCGCGGGACCTGGCTTTGACGTCTCTACGACATACGGCGTAATCGTGGGAATGTCCCCAGCCTCACTTCCCTTGGCCAATGGAGCATCTTCGGACCATAGCCTAATTTCTTGCATCGCGTACCCTCCCCCTCTGAAGTTACCCAAAACGTTCACGTGTTCTGTACTAGGCCTTTGGAATGGTCCTCGTGGTTCAACACGATCAAGCCTTAATGCAAGCCACGACTAAATCCTATGCCGACCAACACCAGCATGGCCACGATATAGATGCGAAGGCCCCAAAATGCCCACTGAATAAAGCCACTAGGCGTGACCCGGGTCAATACCACCGGCGTCTCCTCAGCCTCATCGACGACTTTTAATAGATTTCGCTCCATCGCATCTCTCCTCCTTCTTTAAAACCACCTGGGAACCACGACTGATAGTCCGTACATCCCGTTGAGTACAACCAAGAGTCCAACAATCGCCACGGCCACAATGTTTTGCCAGGGTCGGTTGATGTGCACCCCCATAATTTCGCGGTCATTCAACAACAATAGCAAGAAAAGCAAAGCCGCTGGCATGAAAATTGACGCCACCACTTGTACCGTCAAATTAAGAAAACTGAGCGGAGCATTAGGAATCAAAACCACCGCCGCGGCCACCATGGCCCCCAACAGCCCAGGCAGATAAAAGCGCCACGCCGTTCGTGCGGGCAGGTTAATACTCTTAGGCCAGTGAAATGCTTCTCCCATGGCCCAGGACGTACTGGCGGTGAGCGCAATGGTGGCGATGGTTCCGGCTTCCACCAAGCCTAAAGCAAAGAGGTCTTGCCCAGTTCGACCCAAACGCAGGCCGACGGCGGTAATGATTTGGGTGATACTGTCGGTACTCGCTCCCCGATGTCCATGGAGTAGGGTTCCGGTCAACACGATAATCGCTACCGCTACTAATACCATGGCGACACTACCCAGTGCCGTGTCCCATTGCCCGTGACGAACATCCTTCACGGTTAGACCCTTATCGACCACAGATGACTGCTGAAAAAATAGCATCCAAGGCGCGATGGTGGTCCCGAAGTTAGCCAAAACGACGAACAAAAATGCCGCTTGAAATCCGCCTGGGATGGTCCAATGCCCGAGAGCAAAAACCACCACGCCCCAGTGCGGATGGGCCATGAGCGCTAAGGGAACAAACACTAAATTTCCCAACGCAATCCAAAGGGACACGCGTTCCCAAGCGTAATACCGAAGAAACAACAAAATAATAGCATCCATCACAATGGCAGCGGCGGCACTCACAACTGGCGGCACACCAAATACGGACATCCCCACGGTGATGCCAATAAACTCGGTCACTAACGTGAGGACGTTGGCAGCGACTAAGTCAATCAGCGAAAACCAACCCCAAAACGGACCGTACCGCCCCCAAATCATTTCCGCATGTCCGCGATGCGTCACCGCGCCCAACCGCACCGTCATCTCTTGCACCGCGAAGGCAATAAATCCTCCAAGAATTAACGCAGGAACAAAAAATCCGATACCGTACATAGCTCCGGTTTGAGCATACGTGACAACTCCACCGGCGTCGTTGTCTGCAATCATGACTAAAATACCGGGACCAATTAGGGTGAACAGCAAGGCTAGGCGCTTACTCCAACTGGTCGACCGTCGTAGAGAATCCACACGCTCCCGATCATGCGCTCGAATCTGTTCGTCGTCAGCGGTCAGGACTGCAACCCGCGTCTTTGCCATGTGCCATCCTCCTCTCGCTGCCTCACGCAGCGACAGAGGCACATTCAGCCTGAGACGCCGAGAAAGGCAACACGAAATTGTAATGTTTCCAAAACTTGATGGTGGGCCCATTCGGCCACTGATTTATGACCTCCAGGATCGGAACTCATCCGTTGCTCCCTCCTCGATGTCCCGCCGACGATTGTTCGACGAGTCACTTGTTACTCTTATTGTATGGCCGAGTTTGAATGTGTGTCAACCGATTTTGAACAGTTTCATCCAAATTTCGGCGATATTTCGCTGGAATCGGATATTTTACTAGTTGAATCGGTGTAAATCGCGATGTATCTCGCCCAAGCGAACCACTACGGCTTTGTTGGTAAAAGACGATCAGCAAATTATCGGCATTCAATCCGCCCAGGGAAGGATGAAATCCTAAATCCAACGGGCACGCTAGCGCAAAGGGAACCCTCTCGAACGAAACGGAGTCTCCCATCCTGGCCGTGATTTCTACTGACAATGTCGACCCTGACGGCATAGGCATTCATCTGGCGTAAGATTGAGCGTCGCCCTCTCTCGCTCTCTCTGTCATCTCTGTCATCTCTGGATGTCTTTACCTAGCTCTAAGCTCTCAGTCTCTTTAGAGGCTGCGCCTTTAGTATCACGGGTAAAAAGCATAAAGGTGTAAGACGCTCTTAAGGGCTGCCACTCCCGTTTTGGCCCAGTGGACTCTAAACCCACATGAATATCGAGCTAATACAGGATTTCCGGGTCTATGTGGCGAAAGTAGTTTAAAGCGGCAATCTCATCTCTATCTTGATTCAGAAGGACCTCTTTGGTTTTTATGTCGACCAAAGAGGTGGCCTAAGGTAGTCCTTATGTTGAAGATGTTCGATTGGGTTCCGCGATTGTTTTTATGGTCAGGTTGCAAACTTTACGAGGTCGTCCATGGGTGATGGGAATTCAGTCGCCGGGCCAAACATTTTAGGGGGCTATCTTGTTCTGAGCGATGGACAGCAAAGCGCACGTTGAGCCCCCGCAAATTGCACAGGGATGGTGATACCGTGTCGACTACCGTACTCATTGGAGGATTTTGGCACGAATCGGATACGTTCAATCCGATGGAGGCGGCTCCATTCAGTTTTGATTGGGTAGAAGGCCAAGACATTTTTTCTTGGTTAAGTGCCGACGGATCACAAAACGAACTAGCTGGTGTGGTGGCCGAGTTGTCCCAACAAGGAGTGGTCGTCGAACCGACTCTGGCGGTCTCCGCCCCGGTGGCTGGCCCCATTCCGGATGAGGTCTTTGTCCGCTATCTAAAAAGCCTTTCGGATCCCTTGCGGCGTCTACGCCGCACCAAACTCGACGGTGTCATATTTGGATTGCACGGAAGTACGACAGTCAGTGGCCACCCCGACGCCCAACTGGAAGTGATCCAGTTGCTGCGCACCTATCTCGGAAATGACATCCCTATTGTCGTCACGTTTGACCTACACGCCAGTCCTAGCCCTGAACTACAAAAAGCGGTCGATGGGATCGTCGCCTATCACACCGCGCCCCATCGTGACATGGTCAGCACTGGTCAACGCGCTGCGCGTCTTTTCCTTCGTCTCGCGTCTCTACCGACCAAGCCCACCCTGATATCGTTCAACCTCCCCCTTCTGTTGCCGGGAGAATTTGGTCAAACCGATAAGGCGCCGATGCGTCAAATCATGGCGCAAGTTCTTCGTCTTTCTCACCTTGATGATGCCGTCCTCGAGGCATCCCTGCTTCAAGGCTATCCCTGGGCCGATAATCCCCATGCCATGGTCAACTTAATCGTCGTCGCCCTAGGCGCTTCGTCGGCGCTAATTGAGACCCTCGAAACCATCGCCCGAAGTATCTTTTCCGTGCGTCAACGCATGTACCATTCGGTTCCTGTCTTGAGCGTCGCCGAAGCCATGGATTTGGTGGTGCATCGCGATCCTCGGACACTCTTATATCTATGTGACAGCGGCGACAATCCCACTGCCGGCGCGCTCGAAGACCGGGTCGATTTGCTCGCGGCGGCCATCCACGGTCAGATCCGCGGATTCGTCTTTGCTCCCATTGTCGCGCCTTTGACCGTAGCCCTGGCCAAATCACACCTAGGCTCGACCCTCTCCGTCTCCTTAGGCGGCCAGTTGGCCGACGTTGGCCCTCGTGTGGACGTCGACGCGACCGTCATTGGACGCTTTGATAACGACGAGTTGGGTGGAGACACGCTCATCTTAAATATACGGGGCAACTTGGTCGTCGCCACCACACGCCGTGTCCCCATGCATTCCCCAAAGTGGCTCGCCGATCTTGGCATCGATCCGAAAAACCCGGCAAACGTCTTTGTTCTCAAGAGCGGATACCTTTTTCCTGACTACCAAGATTTACTAGCTTCAGTGGACCCTGCCATCTCGTTCTTAGTCGCTACGTCCGGAGCTTCCAGCCTCGATTTAAATACCTTTTCGTATCAGCGCGTACCCCGCCCGATCTATCCTCTCGACGACTCGGGGCACTGGTCGCTTACGCTCACGATCACGCATGGCGGCCACATTGAGCAGATGACTCCCATCGTGCTTTAGGCAAACCCACTCGCGGAGGCCTGCCTTCCGATACCGGTCACTTGCTCTTTATCGGTTGCCAATCCAACGGAGTGGCTCCTATATACATTGCGCGCGGTTCACATTTTACGTTTTAGGTGGTGATGGCAAGGGGCTTGTCGAGGTTTCAGACCGCTGGTTTTCTGCGCTAACCTCGGAGAAAAATCGGGATCGATTCCCAGTGTCGTGCCAGGAGGCCCTTCGATGATCCACATCACCTGCCGTGCCGAGGAATTATGGGAACTGCGATATGAGTATTTCCATCATCCTCACCCCCGAATTCAAATGAAAATGGCGGCGGTGCTACGGACCGTGCTCGCCCAGCATCGCCACCTCGTCGCGGCGATGCTGGGCGGTACTGAGACCACGGTTCGGACGTATGGGAAGGCGTATCGAGACGGCGGCATCGACGCGTTAAAACAGTTTGAGGTCCGTGGGAGCACCAGTGCCCTAGATGCTCATTTCGACACCCTTCGCGCCGCGTTTGAGCAGTATATATTCGGTAGACCCGGTTTGGAGTATCGGCATCTTTTCAAGCTGAAATGGGCTTTTTATACCGTTATGAGGCTGGCTCGGTTTCGTCACTAGTACGGCGCGACGTTATACTGGCCGCGCGTCGAAGTTTTCGTTGTATCAAGAACGGCCTGTTGCTTTTGACCGTTGTTTAGCAAGGTATGGGGACGAACAATACTTTGTTCGCACACTGTGAAGTTTGACCGGCGCGCAGTATACCCGATCCGGAACGGTGTGAGGAGTCGTTGGAATATCACCTCGGGCAAACGTGGCTACGGTGGATTCAGGAACCGAGTGATCCCTGGCTTTATCTCTCGCGACCCGACTGGATCCTACCACGTCACCCGATCCAGACTTTCGCCGTGTTGTGCCGCTGAGCGTTGACGATTCCCATCGGGGCCGTCGTACCCTCACTACCGATGGTCGACCAGTTTCCATTCGATTTCCCGAGAACGCTAGCGGTCGTAGGATTCACGCCAGACTGGCGGCGAATCCTTATGGCCGCCAGCCATCCCATTCCCACCTGAGCTAACGCCGTTGTGTCGGTGGTGACGGCGTGGCTCTTGGCGGTCGGGGAAGAGTGGACGTTTTCACCGACCCCGTGGACGTACGAGGGAAAACCCTGTGTGCTCATGAATGGCAACCCCGCCTAGACCCATGAGGAGTGGCCGAACCGTCCCCATGCATGGATCATCGATCTCGTGGCCCGATGCCGCAAGATATCGGGAGTCACTACTGAACATGCGCTTCCAGTGGCCTGCCACACCAAAATATGGAATCATGACAACCGATCTAACGATCGGCTTACAGGCCTTCTTGATCCAAACTGAGCAGCTTCTCAAGGATTGCCAAATATTTCGCAAACCACATCTCCGCGGATATTCCAACGTACGGAGGTTTTCGAATCATAGTGTCCGTCGCTGTTTCCTCTGTCTTATCTTACCAAAACATGATATGTCATAGGAATTAAGCGACTTTATCGTGCCTACATCAACACAAAGAATATACCTAAACGATAACGGAAATGTCTCCAAAGTATTTTCGTGCTGATAGAGCCTTAACGAGGGCGTATACGCCGCAAGGAAATCGTTCTGAAAATCCCCCGTTATGGGATTAACGGGCAGGAGTGTGCCTTAAGGAAATGGGCCATCAAGAAGTCGGGACCTCCGCAGGGCTGGCTCATCCGGTTTTTATCGCTATCCAGCTAAATCCATTGTTCACTGTCTTGAACCTCGTTTCCCGCACCTAAAAATTGGTAGTTAGCCTTTTTATATTCGGAATATTCGGCAAAGTATTTGGGCCGAGAATCTAGAATCCTATCTGGTATGAACATGATCAGTCCTCCAGGTCGCGTCGTCGGGGCCGGTTTGTTGTGTCGGCAACTAGCCGACCACATTGGGTTCGTCGATATCTTTAATCTTCAGGTGCGATGGGCCTTCGATGTCCTCACAGGCCCTAGGATTGTGCGGCACCTCGAATCGCTACACATTGTCATGGATCCCGATGGACCACGGCATATCGCACTCGAATTTCCATTGCATGACACCTTGACTACCATCGTGCCATCTCTGGGAATGGAGGAGACCGGGTTTACGGACACCTCCGCGATACGGCATTGCAGCGACAATGGCCCTCTAATAAATTAATCTACCTACCAGTTTTTGGGTGCGAAACGTGTGTTGAACAGCTTCGTCTGGGGGCGGACTCGGGCAATAAGCCAAAGTCGATTAGCCTTGATCACGGTCAACCCTCGCAGGCCTCGATGCCTTTGAGAACGGGCCGGGTATGGAAGGAATACCCTCCGTTTGGGGTCATGAGCAATGTCGATTGACCGTTCGAGTGGTTGGCGACCATCCAGGCCACCT
Organism: Clostridiales bacterium; assembly: GCA_027365485.1. GTDB lineage: Bacteria > Bacillota > Sulfobacillia > Sulfobacillales > Sulfobacillaceae > JAMCVM01. The sequence goes on along the minus strand of DAHXNH010000367.1, from coordinate 5,585 downwards.
GATTGCCATGGAGCAACACGAAGGCGGCGTCACCTTCATCTATCGTGCGCCACCGTCCGTGGTTTGATCAAGCGCTCCGTTCCATGTAATCCCTAACCCCTGCAATCCATGAGCCAGAAACATTCTGTTCCCGGCTAAGGGGGCGAAATGATGCGTTGAGACTTGCCTTTTGGCACCGTCCATTTGACGCCGAGCGGACCGTGTCTACCGAGTTGATATCCGGTCTCGCCGAGTTGCGTCCCATTACTTTCAGACATTTGGGTGTCCGTTACGCGGATTTTGCGCTTTGCCGTAGCCGCTGGACGAGGTTGACTGCGACACCCACGCAATCACCCGGTCATCCGGACAAGCCACCGATACGCTACCGTGGAGGCTTATCTTAACTTAATGTATCTCGAATATCGCGACACCATGATGGACCTTGGATGCCAGCTGCCACTCCCCTGTTGTTTGCCACTCCACTGTTGTCTTAATATACCCAACAAAAGGCGGTGCGCCTCGCGGAGGCACTATGTGTGAACTCCAGTTGCGGCGATTGGGGGTTCCGCTCGTCGAGACGGTAAACATGTGTTGCCATTTGGTGGTTGAAGACCGTCTGTCATATAACCCGATGCTCACTTGGTCAAACGAGGTCCGTAGGTGATACCGGAACGTCATAGCCAAGTTGGGAAGGACAACGACTGACCACGCGGGATAAAGGTGATGTTGCGTGATCAATCGACTGGTTGTCGCAGAGGAGTGCTTCCCAGTGGCACCTGTAACCACCAGCACACTGAGTGCCATGCCGACTACAAGTAGCCGTTTCTTCATCCGAACGCCTCCTACCGAATGACCTCTGACCGCATACTAAATCTGGATGGACAGCTTTTTCCGCCTCGTCAGGTTTGGGGGAGGGGCAATGCGCCTCGCTCCAAACGGCAACGGTCAGTATTGAACGGTAACGGTATTATCCATCGAATACGCAGTGGCGCCAAACAAGAAGCTGACTGTATCATCGGCGCTCGCACTGCTAATGGTTCCGGAACTCTCTACCTCCGGAGATCCCCAATTGTCGGTTGCTTGAAAATTATTCGGAATGGACACGCCAACAGTAGTATCTGTACAGCAGACTAACATGTCCGTGCATTTTTCGGTAGACAACTTTTACGCCTTATCTCTTAACATCAGTTGACGTGCCCGACAACCAACTGACGTCGCTGGTCGAGGGAGTGTCTACATCTGCGGCGAGGCCCAGGATGGTGTAGATTCCTCTGCCAACTGCTGTACTTGACTATTGGGCTTGTTGATTGACGAGTTCAAAGTGGATCTCGTGTTCGTTCCTTCGGACGATACGTCAGCAGTGGCCGTACTATCTTGAGCCGATGCGATCCGTTCTGCGAACATTTCTTAAAGAATGATGTTGACTGTGGAGGTTATCGGCAGTTGTGTTCATACCCCCTGGCTGGCTAACCGCCGGTGGAGCCGCCGCAAACGCCGTGGCTGTCATACTTAATAGCGGCAACGCCAACAACCCGCTAGCCATCCGCTATGAAACTCAACGTGATTTCGCCTTCACTAGATCTCAACCTTTCGTTATGCCGAAGGGGTCGATGTATTCACATTCATTGGCTTCAGTGATTCCATTGTTTTCAGGGAATTCCCTTCTAGATAGATGTTTTACATATATAATAGTACTTTCCTGCTTCAGTGGGAAATATTTATTTTTGCAAGGGCGTTAACCCGATCGGGTCTCGTTGGAGTATAGGGCCACGACCATGAATGTCGGTCTTCAAATCCTTTGGTGCAGAAGACGACCTGCCCGACGATTGTCTCAAAAACACCAACCTCTTTGCGTTAATGGGGGCGTATATGCCCTCAGGAGTTTCGCTCTCGAACGATCCGCTGATGCATTAACGGGCAGTTATGGCCAGCAAGGAGATCATCGCGAGAATATGGAATAGTGAGGGCTAATCCGTTCTTGGGCAGAAGAACACCTCAACGACGGGAATGCGAAGAAGCATGTGATGTAGTAAAATTAATTCATAGAGGGTTGTTTGGGGGGGGGTGAGGATGCGATGGTCTGAAGTTCGAACACTATTCCCTAATACGTTTGTTCTTGTTGAGGATCAAGGGTCCCATGTCGAAAATGGGGAATGGCATGTCGAGGAAGTCGCGGTGATTCGCCCGTTGCATGACGGACAAGAAGCCATGCAGGAACTGATGAAGGCCCACGGTCCGGTTTTTGTTTACCACACGAAGCATTCATCCATTGTCATGCCCATCCGGTCTAAACCGGCCTATCGAGGGGTTATGCAGTGAGATTGGAACTGCGCGATGGTCTTCTGTTTGCCCACCTCAGTCTCGCGTACCACGGACGGGTGGTCATGGTAGACAATATTATTGTGGATACCGGAGCGGCCCATACGTTAATCGATAGCGCTGCCGTTGAACTCTTATCGCTAGCCACCGACGAGGACGATATTATCGTGACAATGGCCGGCATTGGCGGGAACGATTATGCTGTTCGTAAGACGATTGATGGCCTCACCTTCGCTTCATACACCATTGCCAATCCGTCGCTGGATTTTGGTAATCTCGTTGCCCATCCGGGAATCAATGGGTTGTTAGGGATGAACATTCTGCTTCAAGGGCGGTTTGTGCTGGATTTGAACGCCATGACCGTTCAGTCAACCTCGGATTAACGAGCCATTGATGGATAGTTCTCCCGGAGGGGACTGCTATGGATGACCACGTGAAGACCGCCATCCGTGCCGAACTCTGGTTACCATCTTTGTGTAATTGCTATACCCAACAACGTCAGGAATAAGCCCGTCACGGCACCTATCACAACCGCTAGGCCGAATTTTCGTTGCGGTCCCCACAGGTCCCGTCCGTGTTTTAAAATGCCTTCATATACCCACGAAAACGCTACCACTGCCCCGACTCCTTGCACCCTGTTCCAGGAGATGGCTACGAGTGCATGCATAAGCATTCTCCTCATCGTCGTCGTGTTGGATCAAGGCGAACTGCGGTACCTTTGGAATCGTCTAATCATCGTCTCCACTGAGAACTAGCAAATAGGAGGGGGGTTGATAAATGATAGTCAGCCCAGTGTAACCACCCAGCCTATCTACGGTTTCTAACGAGGATGCGCCTTGCTCGATGAGTGCGGTCGCCACCACACCGGCTACGTCTCCTAAAACTCCAAATCCCGCTAGACCAATCAAGACGCCAACGACGTAGCCGGAATACTCTACCGCCGTAATAAGATTTTCGGTCTGTGATTGGGTCAGAGAAATCCAGTAGGTGTCGCCGTACTTAGAAATACCATTCGGATTAACCGTTTCCGCCAATGGACTAACTGTTGTGTTCATTACTTCAGCGAAGTTTGCCCCAGGTTGAAGCCCCAGTATACCGTTCACCTCAGATAGTTGATAAGCACCTTCCGAAATCCAATCATTCAACTGGCCGATCCCAGATTCTGCCGCGGCCAAGGTCTGCGCACTTAATCCAGAGGACGCAGTCGGGCTTAACGTGACTTGGCCTGCCGGATTCACTTGCAAGTAACTCTCAATTTGTTGGCCAACGCCCAACGCCTCAGTAAATTGACTCGTCAGATTCGTTCCATCCGCGATGGCAGACACGCTGATCGCCGGCGGAGCGGCTGCAAACACCGGTACCGTCATGCTCAACAGCGGTAACGCCAACAAGGCACTGGCCAGACGCCACGAGATTTCGTCTTCATAAGAGTTCAACCATTCATCCTACCGAAGGGATCAATTTATTCACGCCCATTGCTGTCAGTGCTTCCATTGTTGTCGGTGAATTCCCTTCTAAATAGATTGATTCCGTATAAGAACGTAATCTCCTTCTCCGGTGGAAAATATTTCTTTTCGTCAACCCGTCAGATCTGGTTGGGATCTAGGGCCACGACTATGAATGTCGGTCTGAAAATCCTCGGGCGTAGAAGACGACTCGCCTGACGGTTCAAAAGCGCCAACCTCGTTGCATTAACGGGGGCGAATATGCCTCAGAGCTTAATGGATTAACGGGCAGGAGTATGCCTTAACCCACGAAGAAATCTGAATAAATGGACATGATCCTCAGGCTGCCGCGGCCTCTCGGTTCGAGAGGTGGGTGATCCCGCTGATTTTTCACAGCCGTAGAAGAACGGCTTTTCAACCCTTTTGGTCCAATTCTTCCATCCGCTCTCGTCAGACCATCAGCCCGCATCTCAAGCTAACTGTTGTATCTTGGCCGTCCACCATTGACGATTAAAAATGGTCCTCGACGGTGGATGAACACTCATGATCGCATACCGAGGCGTCGGTTCCACAATGGTTGCGAGCCCGAGGTAGACGAAATGAACCGTGAGTTGAAACGGGGCAACCGGACGGCCCAACGCTCGCGAGACGTGGTTCACCACGTTCCCAACCGGGACGCAGTCTGTCCAATAACTCAGAGCCGTGTGGCCACCAGCGGTCAATTCCCACCACTGTCTGAACTCCTCGTACACCGCGGCCAAGCACCGCCCCAGCGGTGGTTCCACGTTATCGAATGCATTCGGAGAAAAAAGGGTACTCCAGCGTTCGGCCTCTTGACGACTCCGCTCAACCTGAACCGTTTTTTCCGCGACCATTGCACTCCACCACTGCTGCCATTGCTGCACCATCGCGAGTTTCGCTGGACCTGCCGGTAGGGCATGACTACTGGGAGGCCACCTCGGGCTGTCAGCAAACATCGCCGTCTTCGGGAGAACGTCGTAGGCGTTAGCGACATACATGGCAAAATTAAGATCGATCGGCGCATCGGCCACGACCACCCACGAGGGATGATTAGTATCTTCTATGATCAAAACACCTCCCTCATATAGACGGATCTCGTTACCCCATGATCGAAGTCGCTGTGCTGACGGCAGACCTCTGGATTAAACCATGGGGTCAGTGAGGCGTAACCGGTAAACAATTTCTAGTGGACACCGCTAGGTTGTAGCTCTGAGGAGGATGTCCGCTCAGAACACCTCCCGCCGAGTGCTAGCTGAGCGTCTTTTGATAAAATCCCGACGGAATTATCGTACAATCGTAGATTGTGCCGTTAGATCCTGCCACCACTGCACTGCCAGTTAGTATGACGTGATAGGTAGTCAACGTAGCCAGTCCAGTAAAACGCGGGAATTGTCCCGTAACGCTCGGCGCGTCATAGAAGTCGTTTGACGCCGTTTCATAGTCTCCATTGTTAAGCGTAGCGTCTAGATCGTACGACGTAATTATACCCAAACGGGTCGATAGCGCATAAGTGACCTCGAACGAATGGCTTCTCACATCCTGCGGTACTATGCTGGAGGATCCACAACTTCCTTTGATTTGTGGATTTGCTGAACTTGTGTTGGCCGATCCAGTTTGCGATGCGACGACCATCTCTCCTACACCAGCGGTACCCGCTTGGACTGGCGATGTAGGTGCAAACGCCGTCGTAGTCATTCCCAAAAGTGGCAACACTAGTAAGGCGCTGACCATTCGCCAGGAGACCCATCGTGATTTCGTCTTCATGAACGTTCAACCTTTCGTCATACCGAAGGGGTTGATTGATTCACGTCCATTGTTGTC
>DAHXNH010000356.1 GCA_027365485.1 Clostridiales bacterium | reverse complement strand
AGCGAAAGCTCTAGCGGTGCATGGGAAGACCAATTATTTCAGGAAGTATCGAACCATTTACTAACGGGAGTTGGTCTGGCTGGCTACCATTGGTAAGTACCACAGGCTTCCTGGTCGAACTCCATGGAATTAACGGGGGCGAGTGTTCCGCAGTGCAAGTTATGATATTGTCACCTAAACCCCAGAAGAAGTGAGGGCGAACGCATGGCTGAACTGACCGATACGTCTTGGGTGATCCGTCCGGCGAATGCCGCAGACGCCCCGCAAATGCTCACCTACATGAAGAACTTGGCCAACGAACGAGATTTGTTTCTACCTATAGCTGCGGAAGAGTTTCGTCTTACGCTGGCCGATGAAGAAAGCATGATTGCCCGCCATGAAGCCCGGGACAATGCGTTGGCCCTCGTGGCGGTGACGGCGGTCGGTCGGGTAGTCGGCATGTGGGATTGCATGGGAAGCGCACGTCCCGCCCGTCAGCATGCCGTGGAGTTCGGGATGTCGGTTGCCCGAGAATATCGCGGCCAGGGGGTTGGCGCCGCCTTGCTATCAGCGGGCCTCGCATGGGCGCGGCAGTCCCCCACGGTCCACCGGGTCGAGTTGGAGGTCTATGCGGACAATCGACCGGCTCTCCACCTTTACGAAAAATTTGGATTCACTATCGAAGGGCGGAAACGGCACGCTTTTTATCAGCACGGATGCTATCATGACTCGTTGGTGATGGCCTTGTTGTTTGACCAATAACTGCGGACGGCACGATGTGCACGTCTCTCGCAAATTCGCCCCTTAGCCTTGCGGCATTATCGGGGGCGTATGTGCCTTAGCGCCGGTCATGCAATTTTGACCGACTCTTCTTTTCTGGTACTGGATTCGATTAGTGCGAAACGCCTCGACCTGTTGGCATTTGGCATTTCATCGTTCAACTATATTTTGCACAATACACCATCCGTGCTAGCCCGTGCTTTAAGGAGAATTCCATCCGGTATTGCACAGCACGGCCCCCACTCCACGCGATACATCGATCGCTCATTCCACCATCTTTTGCACATAACCGAAAAAACTTTCGCTTCCCGGCGAACGCCAGGATCTTTATGGCGCATTGGATAACCAGACCTGCGATGGCGGTGATAATCGCAAAGATTGCCCCAATGGGACGCCCATGTCAACGATGAGAAATTGCAAGAATCAGCCGATGTTAATCGATGCTGCCTCCGCAGCGTTGGCAGACGCCGTGGTAGCGGGCACAGGCCAGGCAGAGGCGGGGAACGTTTGTATTGTGCCAGAGTGCAGTACGATGACAGCCTTCGCAAGCATATTGGGTAAAGGCTTGGCCGGCTAATCCGGCATCAAGATAAAGACAGGTGCGACAGGTACCGGCATGTTGTCGTGATGTGGCTTGGGGATCTTCCGAATACGCTTGGAAACGTCGAGTCAGTTCGCGCCATCGATAGGATGTCGGATGGAGTGGCGTCAGTTGCTGGGGAATGGTGGTGGCGGCTTGATGATGTTGGTGCGTAATGGATGCGGCCTCGGTGGGGTGCCATGTCATGGATGATCAGCCCTTTCTGCGAGGTGAGGATCTGCTGGAAAATGAGATCGAGGCTCGAAACCGTCACAAACGGTAAGTGCTTGAGTGGAGAGCGTGAGGTGAATGAAACGGATGGGGGCGAATCCCCTGCGCGGTTTCCACATAACGCAAGGCGACTTCGAGGGAGCCATTATGGTGCAAGGCCACGCTGTCTTGCACCATAAGACTCGCCCACTGCCTGGTTACGGCGGTGAGGCCCATGTCGGGGGCTAATCCGTGAGCCACTTCGATAAGCCGAGCAAGAGTATGTACGGCAAATCGATGATCCCAGGTGGCCGGAGGCAAATGCCATGGGTCATGAAAGGGGGCGTCCGGCACACGAAACAGCGTCAAGGTGTCCCAATTGACTGAAGTGTTCATGTTTTGGAAATGGGGCCACATAAAGAGAAGGCCGCTAGCGAAGGCAATCCGAAGATCTAAGGTGTGATCAGGATCGGCGGCCGTCCAAGCATTGCGGCAGTCGGCCAGGGCCAGGGGATGATGTCGGAGTCGGGCCCAAAGAGCCGCGAGGGCAGGAAGCAAGGTGTATTGGTAAGCATCGCCCACGTAAATCCATTGGGGGGCATGAGGGCCCTGGGAGGGCCGAGCGACCGAAGCGTGGACGACGCGGGTCCCAGGTCACGGTGGTCGCTTGAGCAACGTCCCATTCGTGTGGATCAATGTCGGATGTTTTTACCGCCGTATATATACCCGGCATTCAAGATTTGATGTTTGTGCCGACCAGGGTTGAGTGCCTTGGTCTTCTTCATCAAGGAGTACGTTTCAATTTTTTTTAGTGCCGAATATATAGTCCGCAATTCAACCTGATTGAGGGTGTCTGGGGATGGTTGAAGCGATCGGTCATCGACAATGTCTTCTTTCGTTCGGTCAAAGAAATCATTGCCGCCGTCACCGCCTTTATCGAGCGTATTAATAAGAACCCGATGCAGGCGGTCAATCGTTTCTGTGTGCGTCTCTAGTGCTTCCTAACCCAATATTGCCATGCATTCCCTCCGTTCACCCCTTCGATTGGGAAGGGGCTCAAGGCGTGAGCAGGTTCGTGTGTACGGTCACCGAAACATGGACAAGAGGTTCTTCGACATAGCCCGGTTCGTCGCAACCACGTTAGTATCATGGTTCGTTTGCTACGCACCCCCCGACGATTCTCGTCGCTGGCATTTATCACGGGGCCGATCCGAGGACTGGTCGATCGTGGGGGCCGTGATTGCGGGATCTTTCAATTCTTTACGACCGGGTATATAGGCGAGCGCCGACCCAAGCCCCGGTTGGTGTGGTAGCGCGGGCACCACAAACTCACGAGTCAAGTGAACCGAAAGCACGACGGTTTCGCCCGGAGAATGACGTCGATTCCACCGGGATGCTAACCTACGCCCATCATCACTTGGCACCTCGGGCGCAGCGTGCCATCCAGCAGTGTGGGGACGAATGCGCCACCGTCCGAGTCCTCGTTCTCTTAGAGTTTACAGAAATTCCCCAGTACTAGATTCCCGTTGACAGAGGACACTGGGTAGATACCTTGAGTAATGTCTGCGTTCAGTTGAGTAATTTCGGCTCCGCGACGTTCCGCGTTTGAGCGTTCTGGACTGACATCGGGTTTGCGGTCAACTCTATTTGACCCGAGGAACTGACGTTGAAGATACGTCTGAATCTCCTGGTCGAGGGCGACGGCCCTGGTGAATCGACTCGTGACATCAGTCGCTACGCTGAAAATCCCAGTACTCAAGTTTTCAACACTAACCGTCCGTCTTGGGACCACATAGACGGTGAATTCAGCAGTGTTCTGCTGTTTATTGACGATGCATTCTTCTTTGCCTATTGAGAGTCGACATGTTTTTCTTCTAGCGCTTCCAAAGTAACCGAACAGCGAAGAGCGTGATACACACTCCGGTAGCGAGCCCCAACAATAAGATGATCCAAAAGCTCTTTTGGGAGCCCCATAATAGCTCAGGCTGGTTTCTCCCGAATCCCCACCAGAGTGCTGCCGTGCCGATACAGAAAGCTATCAAATTGTGCCAATAGGTGAATTTGATGTGAATCACACCCTCTCTAGTGCAGTGCTCAGATTATTAAAACCTATCGATGTTTTGTGTTATGACAGTATTTGGCGAAGCGCCCTGTGCCGCCGGACACAGGGCGCTTCTATCCTAAAAGATATAGAATGACGCTGGCGGGGTGTAAATGATAGTAAGCCCCACATTGCCGTTATTCCTGTCGATAGTCTGCAGTTCACCCGCACCGAGACTAATCAGATAGCTAGCTATGGCACCTACAGCGTCACCCAAGATTCCAGCACCGGCTATTCCGATCAGAAACCCTACCACAGCACCCGAAATGTTGATTGCCGTAATCAACGTTTTCGTTTGAGATTCCGTCAAGCTAATCCAATAGCCATCGCCGATCTTTACAATACCATTCGGGCTAACAGCATTCTGGCCAATGGCCAAGCCGCTTTGCATCATCGCAGAAAAGTTGGGACCTTGTTGGATTTGCATCGTTCCGTTAACATCCGAAACCTCGTAAGCGCCTTGCGCGATCCAGTCGTTGACTTGAGTAATGCCTGCCTCCGCAACCGCTAGGGTTTGTGGGCTCAGGGCAGAGACGGCCGCAGAGGTCAACTCCACTTGTCCGTTAGCGGTGAGTTGCAGATAGTTCTGGATTTGTTGTCCCATGGACAAGGCTTGAATAAAGTCATTGGTAACGTTTGTGGCGTTTGAGGGAACGCTTGTGGGCGTGGTCGACAAGGAAACTGGCGGTGCGGCAGCAAACGCCGTAGTGGTCATTCCTAATAGCGGCAACGTCAACAAGGCACTTGCTAGCCGCCATGAGACCCAACGTGATTTCGTCTTCACTTAGACTTCTACCTTTCGTGATGCCGAAGGGTTCGATTTAATCACTTCCATTGGGATAAGTGATTCCATTGGGATAAGTGATTTCCCTTCTTAATCGATGTTATTCTGCGCACATTATTAAATCTCCTTCTTTGCTAGCAAATATTTCTTCGCGAAGTTATTCTCTCCATCTGGTTGGGCTCTACGGCCACGACTATGAATGTCGGTCTGAAAATCATCGGGCGTGGAAGACGAATCGCCTGATTGTTCGCTCAAAAGCGCCGCCCTCGTTGCATTAACGGGGGCGTATGTGCCATAACGGTTAGTGCACAAACGCCCCCGTTAATACCTCAAACCACTTTTTATTTCTCTGGATTTCTAACGTTTTGGTTCATCCATCCGGCGATCTGCATGACGTCTCTACTATACGACTGAGCAATGGCACCGAGTTTGACACTGTTCGAGCTCTGATTTTCGTTTATTTGCAAACATAGAGAATTAGCATGGCAGTGAGAATGTTTTCTGGGAATTTATGTAACCCGATATCGATGTGAGACGTTTTCTTGTTTAAGAGGCTGAAGTACTGCCAGGAAAAATGAGACTCCGCTGCGGCTATGTCCCCCGATTATTCCTGGCAGTACTCCGCGCTTCTGGTGGGGCCTATTAGTCGCATGAGGCCTGCACGGAGCTACAGCGACGACGGAAACTTTCGAAAGGACGGGATAACGATGCGGGAAGTTGCTCCGGAAATCTATTGGGATGCCGAAGACTATCGAATCGACTGTGCTGCGCAGCATTTCTGGTTATCCGGGTGTGCCGCGCGAATTTTTTCCACCTTGGTGGATCATCCGAACCAGGTGCTCGCGGAGTCTCAGTTGTTGGCAGCCGGCTGGCCGGGCGAAAGCCGAGGGCGCGAAGATCTCTATCGGCAGATTTACGATCTGCACCGTATTCTTGAACGCGATCCCCACCATCCGTATTGGCTCAGAACCCGGAGAAGTCTGGGTTATGAATGGGTGAACCCTGATTCGCCGGCGGCAAAAGTCGGAGATTGGGGTTAGATTGCGGTTAGATTCAACGCGTAACATAAGGATTGTCCACGAAAGGAGGACTTTGGCATATGGATCCTGCCCTTGATCCACTCATCGTGGCGATTCCCTCGCATGATGGGCGGGCCGCGATTTTCACGATGCTGGAGCTGCAAGGCGTCGGTCGGTTCTTAGACCGATCGATGGTCGTGGTCTCCGGCGAGGCCTCAAATATTCCGCGCAGTCGCAATGCCATTGTGGAACAACTGCGGACGCGATATCCCGATCGGGAGACCACGTGGGTACTCTGGGTGGATTCCGATATTGTGCTACCGCGGGATAGCACGGTAGCCATCGGAGAAGCCCTGCGCTGGGCCGAAGCCCACCAGGTAGGAGTAGTCGCCAACTATCGGATGGCCACGGGACAAAATGTGGTGATGGTCAATCGAGAGTCGACCGTCAATCACCATTTGAGTGATGCCGAATGGCAGGGGTTGCCGGACTATGCCGAGGTGGGGATGTCCGGATTCGGCTTTGCGTATTTGCCGCAACCGCTGCACTATACCTTTCACGCCGATACCACCGGCGAAGATATTCACTTCTGGCGTGAAAATCCCCAGATTCGCCTGCATTGTGCCAAACAGATTCATCTCGGGCACCGCAAATCGATTCTACTCTAACACGGGAGACGAAAGGAGACGAGGGATCATGAGTTGGTATTTTGGTGCGGATTCAGGCACGTCCTCGAATGCCTGCGGGACCGATTTTTATATTGGCCGCTTGGGCGGGGGAACGACTGCCAGTCTAGATTGGGCGATTGCTTCGAGCTCGGTGAAAATTGCATACACCTACTGGAACATCGAAGGGCCGGGCAACGCCCCATCGAGTGATTCAACGGACTACGGAAAATGGGGATCTTCCCAAGCCGATGCGTATTGGACAGAATATCAAAAGTTTTCCGGGTACCAAATCGGCGGGTCGACCTTGTTTGGTACGGTCTCTTACGACAAGGGCCTTGGAGGATGGACCACTACCACCATCACAGAGAATCGCGAGGTGGTTAATGGGTTTCTGAAGCGGCTCTCGAGTAAAGCGGGTAGTGGCTATACCGTGGGAATCGACGGTTCGAAGGACAGCGAATTAAATGCTTATTTGGTAGATAACTACGCCACGCCGTGGACGTCGCCTGTCCCCATCGTAGTATGGGTAGGCGATTATCCTGGAGGAATCGATTGTAGTAATGCCTCCAGCGCTTATTGCACTGATGCGGCAACTATCACGGTAAATGGCCAAGTTCGAAATTTTGCGGTAGGAGGCTATGAGCCAATGATTTGGCAATATCATGGAGACCCCGACCACGATATCACGCCCTATGCCGGCGGGATTACAGGAAGTCCACCGCGTTGGAACCCAACGCCAGCTGGGTCTGGCATCTGTTCGTAGAGTGTTGCTAACGAACCCCCCAGCCCATTGTACTGACTGGAGGGTTCTCTTTTGACTATCTCAGTGCGTCGTGTGATCACGCTCCCACGACCCATTGCGCGATAACATGATGCTGTACATCCAATACATTCAACCGCCATCCATCCGTCGACCGGTGCCAGTTTAGGTATTGCGCGGAGATCGTCGCCGATGAGGGAGGCAACAGAACCCATTGCCAGCGGTAACCGCCATCCGTGGTCGTGTAGACGACGGGTTCCCCCTCGATGGTCGTTAACACGGCACCGATCTGTGAGGTAGCGAATACGGGACGACTTAAGGGTTCAGCTTCGGCCTGGGGCCCCGCTAAGGCAGGCGGTACCGACAGGGCGACTGAACTCCAATCCGCTCCGCCATCTTGGGTGCGATACAACATGGGCTCGCCGGGACCTTCGGTCATTGCGAGAAGCCAGCCCGTCTTGACACTAGTAAAGGCCACATCGTTGACATTGGCCTCATTCGGAAGGGTCGTCGACGGAACAATGGTCCAACGAGCGCCTCCATCAACCGTCCGATACAGCACGGCTTGTATTCCTCGTGCATCTGGTGGAGGATAGCCAGGTGGAGGCTTTTGTGTGTTTGAATATTCTAAGGCCAGAAATACCCAACCATAGGTAGCGGACCACCAGTATGTGGTAGCCCCGGTCGCACTGACCGCTCCGGGCAGTCGTGTCGTCTGCCAGTGTTGGCCTACATTATCCGTCGTCCATACGACCGCCGAGCGATTGAGATTACGAGGAGCGCCAATGAGCATGGCGTGTGTGGTCGTGAGCGCCGTGAGGGTCAATGGAGTCACCCGGGGATGCGCGGGACTAACGACGGCCCAGCTCTTTTGGCTATCCGTGGTGTGCAAGACTTGTTGGGTCGCGCTAAGCCCCCAGCCCACCTTGCCGGTCACCATGGTGACCGAATGAAATATCGGGTGGGGAGACCGACGTACCACAGCGACGGAATGTCGGGAGGTGCTCTGCGTTGCGAGGGCGGATTTCGTGATATGAGACCGTACCAATGATGGCGAGGTACGGGATAGGACATGGCTCGTCCATGCTCCACCGGACCAGAGAGACAGACTGCTAACCGCAAGAATCAGCAGATATCGAGAGCCTGGAATCATACGGCAAGATCCTTTCCGTTGCGGTGTTGGAACGGCTATGAGGTATAACGATTCATGGACGCAAAAGGTTACCGCAGTGATGTTAGCGAAGGCGTAGTGTAGCATATACCTGCCCGTTAACGCCACAAGCCTGGGAATGGTTAGCTCCAGGCTTGTGGCATATACGCCCCCGAATGTCCCGGAATGCTAACGTGGGCCATCAGTCTGACTTTTGGCTTGGGGAGGTATCGTGTGATTGGACGTTACTCGAGCTCGTATTCTTCTTCTGGTTCATCTCTGCTTGCCATAGGCGGTGCATTTGTACGGGCTAGATATCATGTTAGCACCAGCCCCGTTTCAACGCATATCCCGTGGGCTATCCTAAAGAGTAAGTCGCTGCTTGGACAGAGCCACATACGAGAGGAGCTGGTGTCACCATGGAGTATACCCGATTTATTGGATGGGACGTGCACGCGGCTACGATTGCCGTCGCCATCGCGGACGCCGGACGGCGTCCTGCTCACTTCGAGGGGACCATCCCTGCGGATGAAGCGGCGGTCCGTCAATGGATTCGGCGTCAATCCGACGCGAGCACGATGTTGGTGTGTTATGAAGCGGGCCCCACAGGATTTGAAATGGCCCGATTACTCGAACATTTGGGGCTGCCGTGTCAAGTGATTGCCCCCGGGTTGGTCCCGAAGAAGGCGACCGATCGGGTCAAAACCGATCGCCGAGATGCCCTGCGGCTGGCCGAAGCTTTGCGAGCCGGGACGTTGACAGCGATTCGGATCCCCAGCCGGACCGAAGAAGCCTTTCGGGATTTAGTCCGCGTGCGGTCGGTCGCCGTCGAGGATCAAACTCGGGTCCGTCATCGCATCAAAAGTACCTTACTGCGCTGGGGAGTGACGGTGCCTGATGGGCGTCGAGCCTGGACGGGGCCCTATGTGGCCTGGATTCGCCAGTGGAAGCCTGAGGACGCTTCCCGATGCGAGGCCTGGGCCGAGGGGCTCAGTCAACTTGAGGAAGTCGATGCGCGGGTGAAGCGGGTCACCGAAACCCTGAAACGGACCTGGCCGGATCATCCGTTGGCTCCATTGATGCGCGCCTTCCAAAGTTTACGGGGGGTCGATTGGTTAACCGCCGCTACCGTCGTTGCTGAATGTGGAGACTTTAGCCAGTTCACCCATCCCCGCCAGGTGATGAGTTTTTTGGGGCTCGTCCCGATGGAAGCGTCGAGCGGGCAATCGCGCCACCAAGGCGGACTCACCAAAACCGGCAATGCCCATGTCCGTCGGGTGCTCATTCAGAGCGCCCAGACCTATCGATTTGCCCCCTCCCTGCATGGACTGGTGGGCCGACGATTGGCTGCCTGCGGCCCCTGGCAGTCGGACTTGAGTGCGATGAGTTGGCGGTGCCAGCAACGACTCTATAGTCGATTGAGTCGGATCATGGCGCGTCGAGGCAAACCCAAAGCGCTGGCGGCGGTGGCCCGTGAACTCTGTGGGTTTCTGTGGGAAATTGCCGTCTGGGTGCGAGTCCAACCGACTACGGAGGGACCGTCTCGGGCATCATAAACTCCAGAAAGGATCACCCACGATGTCCCATCCCGTCACGGATGGGCCCTGTGCAGGAAGCGGACGGAGATATGAGCGAGAGTCC
>DAHXNH010000326.1 GCA_027365485.1 Clostridiales bacterium | reverse complement strand
CCGATGTGGAATCAAATTTTTGAACAACTGGGCCGATTGGTATCAGCCAAAAATGACGGCGAGATGGCGTCAGAAATGGCTAAAGAAGAGTGAGGAACCCGCGCTATTTTGTCCGCTGCCCATACGTGGGGCCGCCCACCCGACGGACTAAGGTTTCCGTCGCTTGTCCCAGCAACCGTTACCGAAAACTTACCTAAAGTTACTCACGTTCGTTTTCCGCTTATTGTTCGCTCTCCGCTTTCGGAACTACGGTGTTTTCCTCAAGCTGGAGTCTGGCCGTTAACGATGACGAGTGTCTGTAAAAGCCCACCCGCTTCACAACCGGCA
Organism: Clostridiales bacterium; assembly: GCA_027365485.1. GTDB lineage: Bacteria > Bacillota > Sulfobacillia > Sulfobacillales > Sulfobacillaceae > JAMCVM01. Next base: position 8,281 of record DAHXNH010000326.1, on the reverse strand, counting down.
CCGGGGATTGCTCCCGTAATTTGGGAGGTTGGCTAATCCAAGATCTTGTTCATAGCCTCTTTAGTCATCCACGGTTTGATCTCTGGATCGGGGCTCCGCTTTAAAATCACCTTCGCTGCATTGGCATCTGCCGTATCGACCGTGCCACAAAACACACACCTGAAATGATCCCCTTTGCGATTGTCTTTGGTCGTGAAACCGCAATGAGAGCATTCCTGACTCGTCTACGCGGACTGAGCCGCTTGAAAGCGAGAACCTCTCGCCTTGGTCTTACAATCTCAGTGTTGATACGCCTAACCATGTCGCAGCTTCTTCGAGCCTTAATAACCGGTCTCCATCCTATCCCAAAAGTGTCATTTAGTGAAGAAAAAATGACTTTTTTGTTACGGATCAAAACCCCCTCTTGAAAAGTGGGCTGGGAGATCTCAAGGGCCAGCACTCCGCCCTACGAAGGCTTTTCGCCTCGTGGGTGGCTAGAACCAGCCCCATCCAGGACCCGCCCCCAACCCCAATACAGGAAAAAAGCGACCAAGAATCCGACGTAGAAGGTTAAATCGGCCCCACCCAACCGTTTAGCAATCGGCCCCTCAAAGAGGGTCGAACTCATAAAGGGGACAGAGATGGTCAGTCCGACCAAAAAACTGATTAGACCGCGCCACCGAATTCCGTCGATATTTTTCGCATGAGTATGCCGTCCATAGAGCTCGGCAAACAGCACCCCCATCCATGGCGTCATCCAATAGCCCAGCAGCAGTAGAAAATTGTCATAATAGGTTTCGAACGCTCCCGACCCAGCGATGCTTAGCCCGAGTCCCAGCAGTCCAGCCAGGACGGCCAACCGCCATCTCGGAATCTTAATATCAAGAGCCCCGGCGGAGAGAGAGTTGGAGTAAATGTTGAGCGCATCGGCCGCAGTTCCCCCTAAAATAATGGCGACCACCGAGACATCGCCTAAGCTGCCCGTGACTCGGTGCAACGCGTCAATCGGATTGGCACTGGCTCCGGCTAACACTCCGACCAGGGCGCCCACCAATTCGAGCCAGACAGAGGCAATAAAGGCTCCAAGAAAACTCCAGACCACGACTGGCATGCGTTTCGTAACCAAAGGCAAATAGCGACTGTAGTCGGCGGCGTAAGGTCCCCAACTTCCAATATAGGACAAGGCTGCCGCTACCATGATCGCAAAGGCAATCCAAGGTGAATGCATCACGGGATGATAGGCGGCGAGTTTCGCTGGCTTGTCCAAAGCCACCACGGTGACTCCAAGAAACATAATCCCCAACACGATCGCCATGATACGCTCGTAAAGATGAATAAAATTGTACCCAAAAACCGCGACGATGCCCTGCACCACAACCAACAGAACCGCCGCCTGCCAAAAATGAAGACTGGGCCAAAGCACCTTGAGCCCAAAAGAGCCGAGGATATTGTTGACTGAGAACCAACCAATCGTACTGATGTAGTTCAAGAAAGCGGGAACGTACCCTCCCCGTCGGCCAAACACCAAACGACTGATAATCAGTTGGGGAGCCCCATATTCGGGTCCCAGTCCCGCGCATAGGGCCATCGCCAGTCCGCCCAGGAGATTTCCAACCAATACCGCGGAAATGGTCCATGTCCAGGACATGCCAAGGTAAATCGGAAAAAATCCCAGCGCGTAATCGGCAATGGTTAGATTACTGCCTAACCACAAGGTAAATTGACCACGAGCATTGCCGTGCCGTTCTGAATCCGGGACTATCTGAGCCCCATAGGGTTCTATCTGAACTACAGTCTCTCCGTAAACTGCATCATTGCCTATCGATTTCATTGCCGATCACACTCCTTGCGAATTCTCGGGACTGGGTCACGATCGATCCCACACATTTTTCCTAATTGTGGTTTCAGTTCTCGCTTGGCTCTCCTCGGATGGCCCGCCGATAACCCTCATCGCCGGCCATTGCCCCTGACCCTTGGCGCTCGTGTGCACCCAAGACGCTTTCGCCCGACGCGGCCTAAGTTTCACTCGGACCCGAGTTTCGCCAGCGATGACGGTCGGAACGGGCTTCACTGTATATACAGACGTTAACACATAAAAGATGATTACGGACAAGCCGGGCGATCTTTTAATCAAGCCCGAGCGTGGCAGCGAAAACGCTGGGTGCCTGGGCACGCTTGGAAGGAACCATTGGTGACAGTAAAATGGTCAGAGCCGACTTAGACCATCATTTCAGACTGCAATCGACTGCAGATCGTGGCCAGCCGCCATCCACCGTCGGGCTAGGGAAAGACCTCGATGCCCCGTGCCACCAGCGCTGCGACCGCCTTATCCAATTGGACACGATGGCTGAATTCCACCTCGTGCATATGGTAGCCGCCGGTTAAATCCGACAGCAAATGGGCATGATGGCGGCTGATTTTATCTAAAAATTGGTCGACATCGACTCGCGATTCAATGCGTAGGGTTCCTGAGATTTCCCCATATACGGGATGTTCAACCATCACATTAACCACTAAGATGCCATGATCGACCAAGGTATACAGTTCATCCCCGGTTTGTTGAACTCCATGGCGCACGGCTAAGACTTCCCGATGGCGTCCCAAGGACGCCCGGGCCAGATAGTATCCGCGGGGAGTCGCGACCACGTCCACTCCGGAGGCTCGCAATAAGGCAATGTCATGAACCACGACTTGGCGGGTCACTCCCAGGGTTTTAGCAAGGTCTTCACCTCTGAGCGGTCCCGCGGCGTCCGACAAAAAAGAGAGCAGTTGACTCTGACGAGTTTCGTGGTCATTGGTCATGAGTGGGCCTCCCAGAAAGGATCAAATCGCTGATTTGGCTGACTCTCATCATAACTCGAATCGGGGGGGCGTTGGCCGTTTAATCCATGACCGGGGGTTAACGATTTCGGATCCGCATAATTGACAAATACTGGATCAAATGCCATAAATTACCTATGCCGAGAGGCGGCCGTTTGGCCGGGTACCCTTCGGTCCCAGAGGAGGGAGTCTTAAACATGGAAGAGGAATGGCTCAGCATCGCCGAGGTGGAGAAATCTACCGGGATCCCAGACCGTACGATTCGCCGATACGTGGCCCAACACGGTCACCATCTCAACACCCGAAAAAATCATCGAAACTATATGATCGCCCGGAACGCCGTCAACCTGCTGACCCAAATTCGCGACCAATACGCGAGAGGCAGAACCTCGGATCAAGTAGAGGCTTCGTTGTCAGAAAACGGGGTGCCGATGATGATTACGGTGGCCGGAGAGGACGCGCTTCCGGTTAGTCTTGGCGAAGCCCTGACCAACCTGCGACAAAAACTAGGGGATAGCCTAACGTTAATCGGATCCGAACAGCATCAAATGCGCAAGGAAATGGAGTTTTTGCGCGACGAACTGCTCGAAAAGCTAGACCAGCAAGAACAACTAGCGAAGGATATGGAACGTGAACGCAATCGGATGTTGGATTTCCGCGACAAAGAATTGGTACACCAAGTCCGCAAAATTTTAGAGACCAAACGGCAACCTTGGTGGCGAAAGCTGAGTCGACAAGCCTAAGCAGAAGATCTTGCCGACACCTTTCGCGACCACCCGTGGGATCGGTGGGAACCAAAGTACGTCATTCGATTCGGCCGACCCCACGGTTTTTGGTTTTACCGTACTGAATCTACGGGGATGCTTGTGCGCTAGGTGCTCTAGACCAATACTATCGAGAACCCGGCTTGCATTACGCTTGCGATAGCCGCGGGAAAAGCCCTAACGCATTTTCCAAAGCCGATCTGAAGACGGCCACCGGGACGCGTGCTGTCGGGATATTTTAAAGTCCTCGAGCACTCCTTGCCCCCGTAGGACTAGGCTGAGAATGACTTCCGCCAGACACCGAAGTGCGTTGGTTTAGATAGAGGTGACGACGGCAGATTCTGGACTGTCGACGTGTTCAAAAAACCATGGAACCAACAGAACAGCCCCTGAAATCACCATTAAAGCTCCGACGATGAAGAAACCGAGCCGCATAGAGTGTACGATTAGAGCGCCGATACCGTAGCTTCCAATCACCCCGCCGAGGCCCATGGTGATGCTGCGCAGCGTCATTACCCGGCCTCTCACCTCAATTGGAAGCGTCTGTTGCAACCATACCATCACACTGGTCGAAAACATCGCGTTGCCAACCCCGGAGATGGCTAAAATGATCAATATGACCCATAGCTGGTTACTAATCACCACAAGCGCCGCAATGCTCACTCCGGTAAGGAAGAATCCAGCAATGACTAAAAACCTCAGTTCAATGTTTTGACCTTTGACTTCAAGGAGACGGGAACCAATCATTACGCCCACGGAGAGTGCTAACAACGCCCAAGCGTAATGGGCCGTGGGTTGATGCCATAAACGTTCCATGGCGGGCGCGAGGAGAATGCCACTTCCGGCGGCGCCAATCATTGCCGTAAAGGAGATCGTGGTCAATACAATGACCAGGCGATGCGATCGAGCGTATTGAAATCCCTCTCGAATCTGTTCAACATAAGGACTCATCCGATCAGCCGCTCCTTGCCATAGCGGCAGGGTGGAAGGTAAAGACAAGATAAACAGCGCTGAAACTATGTAGGAAAGAGAATCGAAGACGAATCCTACCGATGCTCCAAACCGCAAGATGAGAATTCCGGCAGAAATATAGGCGATGATCGCTCCGCCCTGGCTCCATTGCTCCTGTCTAGCCACGCTCACGCGATTGGCTTCCTTGGAGCCGGCTAACATTGGGTGGATGGCTCGCACCGTAGGCTGATAAAACATCTGAAATAGATAGACCAAGAAAACCGCCGCTAATGTCCACGGCAAGTTGTGAATGAAGGCAATGCTCAACACCAAAAGCGCGCGGGCCCCATCCGCTATCAGCAACAATCGCCGTTTGTTCCATCGGTCAATCCATCCCATGGCCGCCCATCCCATGATGAGTCGAGGCGCATAGATCATCGCTAAGACCAAACCCAGCGCGGCCGGGTTGCCATGACTAATTTTCAGTACAAAAACTGCCATCGCCACCTGAGTAAAGGTGTCACCAGTTTTCGACAAGCTTTGCCCCAACATCAGCCTTCGTGCCATTGGCGTCAAAATGATTCGATGCGAACTCTCTGACATATGCGTCGCTCCGTTGTTTTATTGTTAAAGACAATACGCTTAGGAAAGTAGAACTTCTATCTAACGGGAATTCGCTACCAATCGGGGAATTCCTACTAAATATTTGGTCACTCGAAGACGAAATTTATTTGCTTTCCCACTCGGCGGAGATACAAGGCGTTTCCGTCAGGCAAATCGTTTGCTAACATACGCATGTTCGCTATTTGACAACTGGAGGCGTTCGTGCTGTTGTCTCTCGCAATCGTGGGAGATGTAAAATGTATCGCGTCGTTACGACCGGACGATAAAACATGCGAACCCTCATGGCCACTAAAAAGGTGACATTAGAATCTGACGTTGTGAAATCACACGGATCACGTCTCGCCATCCCGTTCCCTTCCGGGGAGCGTTAAGGCGTAGTCCGGCTGAATCCCGGCAGGTTGCTGGTGGGATAAGCCATGACGAGTCCGGACGACCACTCCAGGGTCCCACGGCCCGTGGACGCAGTCATGACGGTTCCCCCAGAATCTCTGCCCTTTAGGGCCGGGAGGTTCAATGCTAGTGTACCCTAGCGTGAACCGTGTACGACGTCACGGCGGGAAGATGGTGCTGAAGAAAGTTCGATCATTCGACGCTCGTCGTGAGCACGCACCGATTCAAAATGATACTGACGAGGCTCACCCACCCGACTTTCCGCTGACGAGAAAAGTCCTGGGGCCTATGAGCATCCATGCGCTGAAACTCGGGAGACTCAAGACGGGCGGCCATCTGGTCAAAGACGTACGGAACGTTGGCCATCAGGCAAAAATCCCTTCATCGAATGGCTAAGGGGAGGGTACCCAATTTTGGCCTCGACGTTCAGTTCTGTTTTTTACCCCTAGATAAATGGTCGGATATTCCGCGGAGACGGTCTCTTCGGCTATTTGATTAACCTGATACCATTGGGACCGTGCTCCGCAGGAGCGCGGCGCGAGCCAACCTCAGAGGAGCCATTCTGTCCCCCAGGTCGCCCTCCACGGTCTCACGAAGGGCCGCCGATCTGCCCAATCTTATCAGAACAGCGAGAAATACTTCGGGTGATTAAGGACGTGCGTCGTCGGGCACGAGCATTTGGGAACCAGGACCACCAGGACCTGTGGACGTTTCCCGTCGGTCCGCCGTTTAACGACTGATTCTACCAATATACGTGTTCCACTATGCTCAGACCGCATGGTCGGCAGTCCCCTCGAGTCGAGTAGCCTATAGGCGCGGTAGTTTAGGTGAATTGTCGCTTGGTTACCGTCAATCCCGTGCGCGCGGAGTGCCCCACGCCGGTCGCCATCTGCCCATCGACGCTTGGACTGTTTTGAGAGATTTTCTCCTATTTTCAGCTCTGAAGTGCTGATCTGCGCTCGAATGGACACAAAACTGAGATTTGTTCTCTGCTGAAGCGTGTATACTAGTCTCAAGGGGGTGGTCCCGGTGTTGGTGGAATTTAAGGTCGGAAACTATCTGTCTTTTGATGAGCCCGTCAAACTGTCGATGGTGGCCTCGCGGATCCAAGAACACCGCGAGACACATGTCCTTCGGGGCAGCCAGGACATGCCATTGCTTGCGACGATGGCGCTTTATGGTGCCAATGCCAGCGGCAAGACGAATCTATTTAGGGCGATGCGATTCATGGGTGACCTCGTCAAGAATTCGTCGAAGGACTCGCAGGCGGACGAAGAAATTGGCGTCCAAGCGTTTCGGTTGCGCGAAGACGCTGAGACACTCCCCAGCCTATTCGAAGTTTCATTTATATGTGACGCCGTGTTATACCGATATGGCTTCGAAGTCGACCGCCATCGCGTCCATAAGGAGTGGCTGTTTTATCGGCCAAAACGGACGGAGATTCTTCTGTTCACACGTGATCAGCAGAGCATTAACGTGGGTTCGGGGTTTGCCGAAGCCAGGGAATTGGAATCGAAAACTCGAGAAAACGCTCTGTTCCTGTCGGTGGTCGCCCAGTTCAATGGTGACATCTCTCGGAAGGTTCTGAAGTGGTTTTCACAGTTTGTCGTGATATCCGCAGCCTACAACCGATCGTTGATGCCCACGGTTCGCGCCTTGACCGATGACTCGAATCGTATACTAAGGGTGTTAAAGGCAGCCGATATCGGCATCGAAGGGATTGGCGTCGAAGGGATTCGCGTCGATGTCGACGACCCGCTCGAATCGACATCGGTTCGGCATAGACCACGCGAGAGGGTGTATACAGAACACAAGATATTTGATCGCGATCAACGTGTCAGCGGAGCAGCAAAGTTCGACCTCATATCCGAGGAATCTGAGGGAACTCAAAAGTTGTTTTCGCTGATTGGGCCTATTTTTAGTTCGCTCGAAGGTGGTTGGGTACTGGCCATCGACGAAGTGGATGCACGGCTCCATCCGCTCATCACAGAGTTTCTGATTCAATTCTTTCATTCCCCGGATTCCAATCCGAACGGTGCGCAACTGTTATTAACGACGCATGACACGAACCTGTTGACTCGCAGGATCTTTCGGCGTGACCAAATTTGGTTTGTCGAGAAGAACCACTATGGCGCGTCCGACTTATACTCTCTTGCGGACTACCATATACGCAATGACGCTACTTATCAAAAGGACTATTTACTGGGAAAGTACGGAGGCATTCCGTATATGGGCCCATTGGAATGGGCCGATGAGTCGACAAGTGAGTGAGAAGACAATTTGAGCCAGAATGATCGAGCGGATGACAGGAACGTCGCGTATCGTAGGCACAATGGCCAGCGCGGCCCGGCCCGGCTCGGCAGCGCATTCTCATTGTCTGCGAAGGGAAAAAGACGGAGCCGGCGTATTTTCGGCCGTTCCACCTGTCTAATGTCACGATCGAAGGCGTGGGTATGAATACCCAAAGCCTCATACAACATGCCGTAGAGCTTCGAGAGGCAGCCCGTCGGGAGCGACGCGGCTTATAATGCCATATGGTGCGTCTTTGATCGAGATTGCTTTTCTGCAGATGTGTTTAATCAGGCTTTGGCTCTGGCCCAAAGAAATAAATTTCGAGCTGTACAATTGGATTTGGCCTGATTGCTCTATTTGACTAGCCGCGGTAGACTTCCTATAGCGTTGAGATCGACTATGCCACCCAATTGAAGCTAAGGCTGCGGCTACGACACCACTCGTCGAGTTCATCGTTGCGC
>DAHXNH010000334.1 GCA_027365485.1 Clostridiales bacterium | reverse complement strand
GGCGAACATCCGACGATGATTGGCAAGCATGCCATCGCCATGATGGCCGATGCCATGAGCAAAGATGGGGACGGAATCGACTGGGAGTCTGCCTATCAGGTGCTCAAGCGAAGTGTTCTGGAGGAGACCCGTCTACCTTGGCGGTCGGGACCATTCACTGCATTCGACGAATGCTATCGAGACCACGGCTTTTACCCTGCACTTCGTCCTGAAGAGGCGGAGTCGTTGGCCGAAGCGCATCCGTTTGAACGGCGACAAGCGGTGTCGGTTACTTTGGAATGTGCTTATGATGACTGGTGTCTCGCCCGCATGGCCAAAGCTTTAGGCCATGAGGAAGATTATCGACGATTTTCGGAGCGGGCCCAAAACTATCGACATCTGTTTAATAAGGCGACGGGATTCATGCATCCCAAGGACCGGTCGGGAACCTGGATTGAGGACTTTGATCCGGAATTAGGCGGCGGGCAGGGTGGTCGCGACTATTTCACCGAGGCCAACAGCTATATTTATTCATTTCATGTGCAGCACGATATTTCCGGCTTAATTGCGTTGATGGGTGGGGATCGGGCGTTCGTCACGCGCTTGGATCAGCTGTTTACCATGCCTCCATCCGTCTCGAAGTATCAGTTCTTGGCACAGTTCCCCGATTCCACCGGTCTGATGGGCCAATATCCCGAAGGCAATGAGCCCAGCTTTCATATTCCCTATCTCTACAATTACGCAGGGGCTGCCTGGAAGACGCAAAGACGCGTTCGAGAAATGGTTCGCTTGTGGTTTAACGACGGTCCGTTGGGGGTGCCCGGCGACGAAGATGGGGGCGCCATGTCGGCTTGGTACGTCTGGTCAACGATTGGCATTTATCCCACCTGTCCTGGTCGTCCCGAGTACGACATTGGCAGTCCCCTGTGGGATGCGGTGACCTTTCGGCCCGACAATGGACCAGAGTTTTCGATTACGGCAGAGCACGCGGGCGATCGGTTCAAATACGTCAAGTCCGCTTGGATTAATGGTCGTGCGCTGAAAAGTCCCAAAGTTCTACACAGCGACCTGGTTCAAGAGGGTGGCGCCTTGCGGTTTGAGATGAGCGATAAACCGCATTTAATGGGGGAACCGTAATGAAGATTTCGGATGTTCGAGCGACGACCGTAAGTGTGCCGCTTGAAGCCCCGCTCCGGCATAGCAATGGCGCCCACTGGGGACGATTTGTACGCACGGTGGTGGAAATAGAGACCGACGACGGGTATGTCGGATTGGGCGAGATGGGGGGCGGGGGCGAGAGCGCGGAGATGGCGATTCGCGCGCTCAAGCCCTATCTCTTGGGGCATAATCCGATGGATTTGGAGGCGCTGGCTCTGAAGTTGGCCAATCCCACCGCCAGCCTCTACAACAACCGGATGCAAATGGTGGCCGCGGTGGAATTCGCCTGTCTCGACATCATGGGCCACCGTTTCGATTGCCCGGTCTACCAACTCCTGGGGGGAAAACTGCGTGATCGTATTCCCTTTGCCAGTTATCTCTTCTTCCGTTATCCCGACCCCGAGGGGTCGGGTGAGGTCCGCACGATTGAGCAATTAGTCGATCATGCTCGAGCGCTTAAGGTCGCCTATGGGTTTCAGGCGCACAAGTTAAAAGGTGGGGTGTTCGCCCCTCGGTATGAATTAGCCGCCTATCTTGCCCTCGTGGAGGCTTTTCCCGATGACCGCTTTCGATTAGATCCGAATGCGGCTTGGAGCATCGGAGACAGCATCGAGATGGCTCACGCCATCGAGGGGCTTCCCAATGATTATCTCGAAGATCCTACGTGGGGACTCAATGGGATGCGCCAGGTACGGGAAAAGACGCACCTCTTGTTGGCTACGAACACGGTGGTGGTCAATCGCGAGCAATTGGTGGCCAATCTTCGCGATCCGGCGGTGGATGTCATTTTATTAGACACCACATTTTGGGGTGGGATTCGGGCCTGTTTGAAAGCAGCGACGATTTGCGATGCGTTTCAACTGCCGATTAGTGTGCATTCGTCAGGGGAACTGGGCATTCAATTGGCGAGCATGCTGCATTTTGGCGCGGTCTTGCCGAATCTTACGTTTGCGGCCGATGCCCATTATCACCAACTTCGCGATGACATTTTGGTCGGTGGCAAGCTCCCCTACCACGAGGGAGGCATTTCGGTCCCGGAGGGACCGGGATTAGGTGTCATGCTGGACCGGGAGCGGCTTGGTTATTACGCTGAATGTTATCGCGAACTGGGGGGCTATCCCTATGATCGCGACCCGGGTCGGCCAGAATGGTACCCGCTGCTGCCCAATCAAGATTGGGCCGATCCCACCGAGGCAGTGGCTCCGAGGGTGCCGTTTTGCGAGGCATTGGGATCGACGAAGGAGGCGGGTCGGTCATGACCGCACCGACGGCAGTAGTGACCGGAGCCGCCATGGGTATTGGCCGAGCCGCGGCTTGGCTGATGGCGGAGCAGGGCGTTCGGGTCTCCGCCTGGGATCGGGACGAAACGGCGCTTTATGCCTTGGAACGTGAAGCGAGCTCGAAAGGTCTTTCGATCGTCGGGCTGAGGGTAGACGTTCGGAACGAGGCCGCGGTCCAAACGGCCGCTGAGAGTTGCAAAACCGAGTTCAGCACCGTGCGCTATCTCTTCAACAGCGCTGGCATTCAGACCTATGGCACCGTGATCGATACGACCAGCGAAGCCTTTAGCGAGACGATTCAAGTTAACCTCTTCGGCCACTATTATACCGCCAAACACATCGTGCCTTTGATGCTGCAAGCGGGTGGAGGGGCTATCGTCAACACCACCTCGGCGCAGGCTCTGCAATGTCAAGAAAACGTCTTGGCTTATGCGGCCTCCAAGGGAGCGATTTTAACCATGACCAAATCGATGGCGCTGGACCTCGCGCCCCATGGGATCAGGGTCAACGCCATTGCCCCGGGATCGATCGATACTCCGATGTTGCGCAAAGCGGCCGAGCTGTTTTCTCCCGACGATCCCGGTAGTGTGCTTAGCGCTTGGGGTGCACAACATCCCTTGGGCCGGGTGGGGACGGCTGAAGAGGTCGCGCGACTGGTCTGGTTTTTACTAAGTGAGGCGACTTTTATGACCGGGACGGTGGTAAGTATCGATGGTGGATTGACCAGTCGCTTGATGTAAGCTTTGCTCGGTCCGGCGCGAAACCGATGTAGCGACGGAGACCAGATGAGGCACGGGGGGAATCGACCATGAATTTGGACCAGGTCACATTGATTGGTGACGCCTTCGATCATTCAGAAGGGGTCGCGTACTTTGATGGAAGTTGGTACGCTGGCGGTGAAGCCGGACAAATTTGGCAAATCGATGCCAAAGCCAATATCGCTCAAGTGGCTTCGGTGCCCGGCATGGTGCTAGGCGTGGCATTGGATGGCGACGGCAAGATTTACGCGTGCGACGTGGGCAGTCGCACCGTCTGGCAGATCGATGGACCCCATGTGCGAGCCTTTTGTCGAGGCACGCAACAGCGGCCAATGGTGAACCCCAATTGGGGGGTGTTTGGACCGACGGGAGAGTATTGGGTGTCGGATTCAGGCCACTGGCAAGGCAACGATGGGGTCATCTATCGCATCGACACCAAGGGGACCGTGACGGTCTGGTTCAGCGACGCGTTCCACTTTCCCAACGGGATGGCTCTACATCCGGATGGGGCCCACTTGTACATTGTGGAGTCGACCCTGCCCGGTATTAGTCGGGTGCGTATTGGCAGCGACGGGGCCCCGTTAGACTATCGGGTTGTGCTTAGGTTGGAGAGGACAGTGCCTGACGGGATCGCCTTTGACCAACAGGGTGGACTTTATATCGGGTACTATCGCCCGGATCG